>NZ_JAEOHX010000080.1:0-523 GCF_019366485.1 Escherichia sp. GZ89
GTACACCCCAGCCTGTCATCCAGCGCCTTACTGCACACCAGGTCGTTGCCCAGACAGTGCGGCGGGTTGTAAAGGGTTACTGGCGTCCCCACCTGAATACCCATTCGTTCGGCATCCGCTTTATCTTTTGCGCCGATATCAATCCAGAGTTTATCGAGCGCGGGTGGCTGGGTGCGCTCGTCACCCTTCGCGAAGTGATATGCTTTAATACCGATACAGCCCATGATATCGCCTGAACATCCGGCAAGCGTCACAATCGAACCGGGCATAGTAATTTGCGCCGGGCCGCCCACGCGTTCAAAACGTAAAAAACCGGAGGGTTCGATCTTGCGTACCATAAAACCCACTTCATCCATATGCGCAAAAATCATCAGGCGAAGCGCGTCGGATTTATCGCTGCCATAACGGGCGACGACATTACCTAAGCGATCCCGCCAGACGTCTTTGGCCTGCTGTTCGAACGCGTGCTGCATAACGTTTGCAATACTGCTTTCATGTCCTGAAATCCCGTTTAGCCGCAGTA
>NZ_JAEOHX010000081.1:0-519 GCF_019366485.1 Escherichia sp. GZ89
ATCGTGATGAGATTTGCTCCTTTAACGATGATATTCAGGGCACCGCAGCCGTGACCGTCGGTACGTTGATCGCCGCCAGCCGCGCTGCCGGCAGTCAGCTTAGCGAGCAGAAAATCGTTTTCCTCGGCGCGGGTTCAGCCGGATGTGGGATTGCTGAACAGATCATCGCGCAGACTCAGCGTGAAGGTTTAAGCGAAGATGCCGCTCGACAGAACGTTTTTATGGTCGATCGCTTCGGCCTGTTGACGGACCGGATGCCTAATTTATTGCCGTTCCAGGCAAAACTGGTGCAGAAATGCGACAATCTCCAGCACTGGGATACCGAAAATGACGTGCTGTCGCTGCTGGATGTGGTGCGTAACGTGAAGCCGGATATCCTGATCGGGGTTTCCGGCCAGACCGGGCTCTTTACTGAAGAGATCATCCGCGAGATGCATAAGCATTGCCCTCGCCCGATCGTCATGCCGCTCTCTAATCCCACCTCTCGCGTGGAGGCCACGCCACAGGACATTATCGCCT
>NZ_JAEOHX010000082.1:0-519 GCF_019366485.1 Escherichia sp. GZ89
AGAACCACACACACCTTCGCGGCAGGAACGGCGGAAAGAAAGGCTGGGATCTTTTTCTTTAAGCTGGATTAACGCATCCAGCAGCATCATGTCGCGCCCTTCTTCGCCTTCCAGGGTGTAATCCTGCATACGCGGAGCGTTATCGACATCCGGGTTATAACGATAAATCGAAAATTCGAGTTTCATCATCCTGTCTCCGCAATTAATAAGTACGAATCTTCGGCGGGAACGCCGGACGCAGTTTCGGTTCCATATTGACGCTTCGGCGCGTCATGGATTCCGTTTGCGGCTGATACAGGGTATGACACAACCAGTTGGCATCATCACGCTCCGGGAAATCGAAGCGGCTATGCGCGCCGCGGCTTTCCGTCCGGAAGTTGGCTGATACGGCAGTGGCGTAGGCGGTTTCCATCAGGTGATCCAGCTCCAGACACTCAACACGCTGGGTATTAAACTCGCTGGACGTGTCATCCAGACGGGCGTTTTTCAGACGCTCGCGGATCACTTTCAACTGCTCAA
>NZ_JAEOHX010000083.1:0-517 GCF_019366485.1 Escherichia sp. GZ89
TTATTGATGCCCTGGCCGCTGAGTTATACCCCGTTATGGATGATACTACTGTCGCTGGTCGTGTTTGACTGTGTACGTAGCCAGCGCAGGATTAATACCTGCCAGGGAGAGATCAAGCTACTCATGGACGGGCGCTTACGCTGGCAGGGACAGGACTGGACGCTCTTGCGTCCTCCCTGGTTACTGAAGAGCGGGATGGTGTTGCGTTTACGCGCAGAGTCTGGACGTCATCAGCATTTATGGCTGGCGGCGGATAGCGTGGAAGAAGCGGAATGGCGTGAGTTGCGTCGGATACTGTTACAGCAGCCGATATAGCGCCAACTCTGACGGAACGACGCAAACGCGGTTCCGTCGAGAGGGAAATACAGCGAGTAAGGCTTCAGGCGTAGTGTTCGGCCATTTCGCCGAGAATTTGTTCACACCAGGTCTGTATACGCTCATCGCTGAGATCGTACTGGTTCGTTTCATCCAGCGCCAGGCCGACAAACAGTTGCCCATCCGCAATGACCGGTTTATT
>NZ_JAEOHX010000084.1:0-516 GCF_019366485.1 Escherichia sp. GZ89
TGTCTACGCTATCGCCTGCGATATACACCCGATCAATAACATGCGCGTGTTGCGCTACCTGACCGATGAGCTGAAGGTTAGCGAAGAGGATAAAAAACGCTGGTACGCCCACTGGATACAGCAAGGGTTAAGCGCGGTAGAGCAGCTATTGCGTAAAAGTCAGTCCGGACGATTCTGCGTGGGCGACGCGCCAGGCCTTGCGGACTGCTGCCTGATTCCTCAGTGGGCGAATGCGCTCAGGATGGGCTGCGATTTATCAGGCTATCCGCGCTGTAAAGCCGTTTATGACGCCTGCGTACAGCTACCGGCGTTTATTGCCGCCGCGCCGGAAAATCAACAAGATAAAATCCCGGCCTGAAAAGGAGAATGACCATGACTCACGTGACAAGCGCAATTATTGTAGGTGGCGGAATCGGCGGCGCGGCGACCGCGCTGTCGCTGGCGCGCCAGGGAATAAAAGTCATGCTGCTGGAAAAAGCGCACGAAATTGGCGAGATTGGCGCGGGTATTCAGCTT
>NZ_JAEOHX010000085.1:0-513 GCF_019366485.1 Escherichia sp. GZ89
GTTCTGGTTCAGCCACAGGCTGAAGGCATCTTTCACCACGCCGGAAACAAATGCCGCACATTGACGCGACGACAGACGCTCTTTGGTCTGCCCGGCAAATTGCGGGTCCTGCATTTTCACGGAGAGCACATAAGCGCAGCGATCCCAGATATCTTCCGCCGACAGTTTGACGCCGCGCGGCAGAATATTGCGGTATTCGCAAAATTCGCGCATCGCGTCGAGCAGGCCCTGGCGCAGACCGTTGACGTGCGTCCCCCCCTGCATGGTCGGGATCAGGTTGACGTAGCTTTCCGTCAGTAATTCGCCGCCTTCCGGCAGCCACAATAGCGCCCAGTCAACCGCTTCCGTTTCACCGTTAAAATTACCGATAAACGGCTTTTCCGGCAGCGTCGGCAGGCCGTTTACCGCTTCGCCCAGATAGTCGTTCAGACCATCCTGGTAGCACCAGCGCTGCTCGCTGTTATTCACTTCATCTTTAAAAGTGATTTCCACGCCGGGACACAGCACCGCTTT
>NZ_JAEOHX010000086.1:0-511 GCF_019366485.1 Escherichia sp. GZ89
CCACCTCATCGTGCGACAGCGGCAGAACAAAGTTTTCGGTATGGTTGTACAACATACCAAAGGTCAGCTTGTCGTGATGATACTGGCGGTACACCGGGTCCAGCTTCATGTAGTCCAGCGTGTCGTGCATCCAGCCCAGATTCCACTTGTACCAGAACCCCAGCCCACCCGTTTCCGGTGGACGCGTCACGCCAGAGAAGTCTGTCGACTCTTCCGCCATGCTGACCGCGCCGGGCACCTGCTCGCCAATAATGCGGTTGGTATTACGCAGAAACTCAATGGCTTCCAGGTTTTCACGACCGCCGAACTCGTTCGGTATCCACTCGCCCTCTTTGCGGCTGTAGTCGCGGTAGATCATAGAGGCCACCGCATCGACACGCAGCGCATCAATCCCAAAACGCTCCATCCAGTACAGGGCGTTACCCACCAGATAATTACTGACTTCACGACGACCATAGTTGTAGATCAGCGTATTCCAGTCCTGGTGATAGCCCTCGCGCGGGTCGCTATG
>NZ_JAEOHX010000087.1:0-509 GCF_019366485.1 Escherichia sp. GZ89
ACGGCGGTGATGGCATACGTGCCGTCGTCGTTCTCACGGATACTCACGCAGCGGAACAGGCGCTGGCGCAGCGTCGGCAGCTTCAGCCCCCACACGCTGTATTCAGCAACGCCGTCAGGAACCCGGCTCACTTTCACCTTCACGCCGTCGGTGACGGACTGAACCTCCACGCTGACCGGATTGCCACTTCCGTCAACCAGGCTTATCAGCGTGGTACCGGAGGATGGCAGCGTGATTTCACGGTCGAGCGTCAGCGTCCGGGTCTGGCTGTTTACCGCCAGCACGCGCCCGCCGGTGCTGATACCGGCATAGTCATCATCGCAGATTTCAATGACATCGCCCGGTACATGGCGAAGCCCTTCGGCACCCACGCTGAAGTCCACGGTCTGCGTTTCCAGCAGTTCTGTTTTAATCAGCCACAGCCCGGCGCGATGTGCCTGCCCCCGGCTGGTACAGCCAAAGGCATCCATCTTCGTGACGTTACGACCGTAACGGGCAATGGCCTGCGT
>NZ_JAEOHX010000088.1:0-504 GCF_019366485.1 Escherichia sp. GZ89
ACCGGGAAAACCACCGATGAAATTGCTGCCATGCTGGCGGATGAGACCTGGATGTCCGGTGCCGAATGTCTGGCACATGGATTTGCTGATCAGGTAACGCCAGCCGTTAAGGCAATGGCATGTATTCAGTCAAAACGTACAGAGGAATTTAAAAAGATGCCGGAATCCATTCGAAACATGATTACTCCGCCACGCAACAGTGCTCCACGCGTACAGGATGATGAACCTGCAGCCTCCCGGACGCCAGTGCAGGCAGCAGCACCCGTGGTGGATGAAAACAGTATCCGTGCGCAGGTACTGGCAGAGCAAAAAGCGCGTGTAAACGGTATTAATGATCTGTTTGCCATGTTTGGCGGGCGTTATCAGACGCTGCAGGCTCAGTGTCTTGCCGATCCTGAATGTTCGCTGGAGCAGGCCCGCGAAAAGCTGTTGAACGAGATGGGGCGCGAGTCCACGCCATCCAATAAAAATACCCCGGCTCATATTTATGCCGGTAACGGTAAT
>NZ_JAEOHX010000089.1:0-504 GCF_019366485.1 Escherichia sp. GZ89
TCACAGCAGTTTTGTTGGTGATGCGGGGCAAGCCTGGTTAACCGGACTGGAAAAACAAGGGCGGTTATTAGTGAAGTGGGGGCCAACAGCAGCAGACCGGTGTCAGGTCTCTTATCGTATACCGAGCTCCCCCTCCGCTTCTGGCGTAGAAATCTTACACGAGCAATGCCAGTGATTCTGGTGGGATAAAAGATGAATATGAACAGATTTGCTGCATTAGCCGCCCTGTTAACGTTCACGGGTCTGGCATCATGGTCGCCCTCGATCAGCGCGGCATACAATACCGCAGATGCCGTAGACATTAACGTTACGGGATTAATTTATGCCGATCCGTGTACCGTGACGGTACCTGACACGATCTCTCTTGGGCAATATGCCCGGGCGGATATCGCTGTGGCCGGTGGCAATACCGCCACCATTCCTTTCACCATAAAAATGACGAATTGCCCGGCAACGACCACAAAAGCCGCGATTTCATTTAACGGCGTACCTTATCCCGATCCG
>NZ_JAEOHX010000008.1:0-250794 GCF_019366485.1 Escherichia sp. GZ89
GGTGATTAGCTCAGCTGGGAGAGCACCTCCCTTACAAGGAGGGGGTCGGCGGTTCGATCCCGTCATCACCCACCACTTCGGGTCGTTAGCTCAGTTGGTAGAGCAGTTGACTTTTAATCAATTGGTCGCAGGTTCGAATCCTGCACGACCCACCAATGTAAAAAAGCGCCCTAAAGGCGCTTTTTTGCTATTCCTCTCAACCACTATCTACCCCGTTAATGCCCTAACCAGCGTTTGCAATGCAGGTGTCGCCTGCTGCTGATCGTAAACAATATATAAATCTGCCGGAACAGGCTCATCAAGGGGACGAAATATCACCCCAGGCCAGTTCATTTGTGCATAGCTTTCTGCCATCAAGGTAATTCCAATTCCCATACTAATCATTGCCAATACCGTCTGTGGTTCGACAACTTCACGTACGATCAGTGGTGTAAATCCAGCCTGTTGGCAAACGCTTTGCAAAAAAGCCCAGTCAGAGTGAGCTGAAGGTAGCGTAACGAAGTATTCATTACAGAGAGACAGTAAGGGGATCGATTCACACCTCGCCATTGGATGGTCTTCAGGTAACGCCACAAGAAAAGAGGATTCATGCAAGCGTAAACTGGTAAATCCACTTGATGGCTGTAGTGCCATTCGCCAGATCCCGGCATCCAGTTCTCTTCTTTCCAGTAGCGCCATTTGCATACCGGGTGATTTTTCACGAAACAGGACTTCAACATTTGGATGTTCTTTCAAAAAATTGCGCATTGCCGGGCGCATCTTTCCCCACATTGCCGTGCCAACTACGCCGAGTTCAATCCGCCCTGCCTCACCACGGCCGATTTGCTCCACACGAGAAAGCGCATGGTTTGCGCTTGCCAGTAGCCGGCGAGACTCTTCCATCAAGATCTTTCCAGCATGTGTTAAAGCCACGCTTCGTGAATGACGAACAAAAAGCAGTGTGCCGAGCTGTTGTTCCAGTTCTTTAATATGAATACTTAAAGGCGGCTGTGACATATTCAACCGTACGGCAGCGCGTCCGAAATGCAGCTCTTCTGCCACCGCAAGAAAGTAGCGCAATAACTTAAGGTCTATACGAGGGTTTCGCTCCATGTTTATTGCGCTCCATGAGAAGATGATTAACGTTCTAAATTTATCACATCAATTAGTGAAAGATAAATTTTACCGCCAGATAACCAATATACATAAATACTATAGATAATACGCCTGGCAATACATTCGGGGCAGGAATAGGTAATCGACATAATGTAAACAATGCACCTATACCAAAACCAATTCCCGAAGATAAAAGAATGTCTTTCATTGTTATCCCTTAAGGTAAATTTATATTTTGAATAATTTTATATGACTTGATGAATGAAGCATTTAACTGGCGGGCTATTTGCTCGCCAGTTAATATACTTGTCATACTTCAAGTTACATGTGCGGTGACTGCAACTCGAATTAATTAGCGTATAGTTATTAATGCGCCAGTGATTTATGACTCATTTTCTCTGGTTCATGTTTATATTTAAAGAATACAGAAAATATAAACGCTAATATCAGTGAATAACCGGCAAATAGCAGCCAAATAGTTTGCCAGTCTTTTACACCATCGATGGTAAAATAGTCCACTGCCATACCGCTTAGAATAGAGCCTACCCAGGCACCAACACCATTGACCATGGTCATAAATAATCCCTGCGCGCTGGCACGAATGGTGGAATCAACCTCCTGCTCGACAAAGACAGAACCAGAGATATTAAAGAAATCGAAAGCGCATCCGTAAACAATCATCGACAATAGCAGTAGAATAAAACCAAGCGGCGATGGATCACCAAAAGCAAAGAAACCAAATCGCAATGTCCAGGCAACCATACTCATTAACATAACGGTTTTAATGCCAAAGCGCTTCAGAAAAAATGGAATGGTAAGAATAAAGCCGACTTCCGCCATTTGCGAAACAGAAAGTAAAATAGAAGGATATTTCACTACAAAACTGTCGACAAACTGTGGGTTACGCGCAAAATCATGCAGGAATGGATTGCCAAAAACATTAGTAATTTGTAAGACTGCCCCTAACATCATGGCAAATAAAAAGAATATTGCCATCCGTGGATTTTTAAATAATACAAAAGCATCCAGACCTAACTTGCTAACAAGTGATGTAGCAACTTTCTTTTCTGCTACCGGTATTTTTGGCAAAGTTAAAGCGTAACCTGACAAAACTAAAGAAGCACCAGAAGCGATATAAAGCTGCAGACTGCTAAGTTCAAGATGCAACAGGCTTACTAACCACATGGCCACAATAAATCCCACCGTGCCGAAAACACGAATAGGTGGAAAACTTGTAACCGGATCCAGCCCTGCTTGTGCCAGGCAAGAATATGAGACACTATTCGACAAAGCGATGGTTGGCATAAACGCCATTGCATTAATCAGCATCACCCAAAACATTGTATCGGGATCAGTAACCGATGCTGCGTAAAATAGCACGCCAGCACAAACCAGGTGGCATAACATATAGGTACGCTCTGCGCGTAACCATTTGTCGGCAATTATACCCATAATCCCAGGCATAATTATTGCTGCGATACCTTTAGAACTGTAGACCATGCCAACGTTGGCACCAGTAAAGTGTAAGGTGTTAATCATGTAGGAACCCAGGGTAACTAACCAACTCCCCCAGATAAAATATTGCAAAAATGACATCACCTTTAAACGTGTTGCGATACTCATTTTCGTTTCCTTATCGCATAATTATGGCCTCATCAGTGAGGCCGATTGTTATTTTTCTCAGGCGATTTTGCGTAAAAAACCACAAATCAAATTAATGAAGTTTTGCTGTGATAATTCTGCTGCAGCCAACGTCTGTGCATGAGAAAGCTTCACATCGCTTAACCCTTCAGCCAGGTTGGTAATTGCCGAAACAGCCACCACTTTTAGATCGCAATGACGGGCAGAAATAACCTCTGGTACAACAGACATACCTACTACATCACCACCAATAATTTGCATCATGCGAATTTCGGCAGCAGTTTCAAAATTTGGGCCAGGATATGAAACAAAGACACCTTCACTTAAAGGGAACCCCTCCTCTTGAGCGACGTTCTGCAAAATTGCACGATAGTCAGCATCATAGGCATTCGCCAGTGAGAAAAAGCGCTCACCAAAACGTTGGTCATTTAAGCCTACCATCGGCGTTCCAGGCATAGTATTGATATGGTCTTTTAGTGCCACCAAACTGCCAGGGCCAACATCAGCACGCAGTGATCCGGCTGCATTAGTACAAAACAGCAAGTCACAGCCCAGCAATTTGAAGGTACGAATGGCATCAGTCATGATGGTCATACCACGACCTTCATAAAAATGACCACGCCCTTTCATGCAGGCTACTGGTACGCCAGCCAAATTCCCAAGCACTAACTCTCCGGCATGACCATGAACAGTACTGACAGGAAAACCGGGTAATTTTTCGTAGGAAATGGCAACCGCGTCTTCAATTTGTTCTGCCAGCGCGCCAAGCCCTGAACCCAGAATAAAGGCCACACGAGGTGTAAAATCAGGTTTGTAGCGACGAATGATATCGACACACCAGACTGGATTTTGCGAAAAAAGTGAATCAGTCATGAATAGTCCTTATTAGTGACATGTGAAATTAAGCTTTACCCTGCATTTATAACGATTACCTGCCTTAAGTTACCAATATCATTTATCACCGCCATTGATTTTGATTCTATATCAATACTTCATTTAAATTCAGATCCTCTGTGAATGATTTATAAAAAATAAAGTATTGGTATAAACGGCCAACACCAAAATAAAATCACCAACAATCATAATTTACTCATCGTACTGCAATTCATTAAAATAATACCTGAACAGATGGAACTTACCATGACCAAAAAAATTTTGTTGGCCGGATATGCTGCGACGTTACTCGCTTTACCACAACTGGTGCATGCTGAATTTAAAGGTGGATTTGCAGATATAGGTCTGCATTATCTTGACTGGACATCAGACACTACCAGGAAAACCAGTAATAAATCTCACAAAGATGATTTTGGCTATCTGGAAATTGAAGGTGGTGCAAACTTCAGTTGGGGTGAACTGTACGGTTTTTTTGACTGGGAGAATTTCTATAACAGTCGCCATACGAAACCAGGCAGTGAGCAGCGATATACTTTTAAAAATACCAACCGTATTTATTTAGGTGATAGCGGATTAAATCTTTATTTACATGCTTACGGTACTTACGGTTCACCAAATCGTGTTAATTTCCACGATGATATGTTCCTTTATGGCTTAGGATATAATTTTACAGGAAACGGTTACTGGTTTAAGCCATTTTTTGCAAAACGTTATACCGATCAGACCTATTATACCGGGGATAATGGTTATGTGATGGGATGGGTTGCAGGCTATAGTTTTATGCTTGGTAGTGAGAAATTTACCCTGACAAACTGGAACGAATATGAGTTTGATCGCGATGAAAGCTACGCCGCAGGTAACGGCGGTAAAGACGGTATCAATGGAGCCGTCGCTTTTTGGTGGAATGCCACGCCTCATTTTACTGCTGGAATACAGTACCGCTACGCCGATAATAAACTTGGCGAAGCCTTTCTCCAGGACGGCATAATTTATTCAGTTAAATACATCTTTTGATTGTTTTATAGCCAATAGCCGTCACTTCCTGGTGACGGTTCCCCCTTCCCCGCCAGAAGTTTACTATTCTCTGGCAAATGTCGATCTCCACAGCTACATTGATACACTCGTTATGCTTCAGGTTGCATGTACTGCCACTGCAACTTGAATTATTCAGAGTATATATCCCCTGAGATCATCTGAATTTGTGGTCTGTTCACCTGTTGATGCCGTAAATCAGTTTTATTTATAAACCAGAAAAACGCACAATATTGGCATCGTTCTGCTGGAGCCGTTATGAAACTTTTTCGCATTCTTGACCCATTTACGCTGACACTTATCACGGTAGTGCTGTTGGCCTCTTTCTTTCCTGCCAGAGGCAATTTCGTCCCCTTCTTTGAAAATCTGACCACCGCAGCCATTGCCCTGCTGTTCTTTATGCACGGCGCGAAGTTGTCGCGTGAAGCCATCATTGCGGGTGGTAGCCACTGGCGACTACATTTGTGGGTAATGTGTAGCACCTTCGTGCTGTTTCCGATTCTGGGCGTGCTGTTTGCCTGGTGGAAACCCGTAAATGTCGACCCGATGCTCTACTCCGGTTTTCTCTACTTGTGCATTCTCCCCGCTACCGTGCAGTCTGCAATCGCCTTCACGTCAATGGCAGGCGGTAACGTCGCGGCGGCGGTTTGTTCTGCGTCGGCATCCAGCCTGCTGGGAATTTTCCTTTCACCGTTGCTGGTTGGTCTGGTGATGAATGTTCACGGTGCAGAGGGCAGCCTTGAGCAGGTCGGTAAAATTATGCTGCAACTGTTGCTGCCGTTTGTGCTGGGACATCTTTCTCGCCCTTGGATTGGCAACTGGGTGGCACGCAATAAGAAGTGGATTGCGAAAACTGACCAGACATCCATTCTGTTGGTGGTTTATACGGCATTCAGCGAAGCCGTCGTTAACGGCATCTGGCACAAAGTTGGCTGGGGATCGTTGCTGTTCATTGTGGTGGTCAGCTGCGTACTGTTGGCTATTGTGATTGTGGTTAACGTCTTTATGGCACGCCGACTGGGCTTTAATAAGGCAGATGAAATTACTATCGTCTTTTGTGGTTCGAAAAAGAGTCTGGCAAATGGCATCCCGATGGCAAACATTCTGTTCCCCACATCGGTGATCGGTATGATGGTGCTGCCTCTGATGATTTTCCATCAGATCCAATTGATGGTCTGTGCGGTGCTGGCGCGTCGATACAAACGCCAGACCGAACAGTTACAGGCGCAGCAGGAAAGCAGCGCCGATAAAGCTTAAAGCGGACGCTTCAGGGGCTGGACCAGTTGCGTCAGCCCCTCGGTTTTAATCAGCAGCGTGATTTGCATTAACTCACCGAGCTTCCCTGCCGGGAATTCATCCTTGCGGGCAAACCACAAAAGATACTCTTCCGGCAGGTCGATTAAGCGACGTCCTTTGTACTTGCCAAACGGCATTATCGTATTGGCTATTTCAATCAGCTGCTCTTTTTCCATCTCAGCTTCCCAGCAAACGCAGCATTTCCGCTTCATCGATCACTTCAATGCCCAGTTCTTGCGCTTTCGCCAGTTTAGAACCAGCCGCTTCTCCGGCAATCACCAGATCAGTTTTCTTCGACACACTGCCCGCGACTTTCGCCCCCAGTTCGACCAGTCGAGCTTTAGCGTCATCACGCGACATCTGACTTAAGCTGCCCGTAAGCACCACGGTTTTACCGGCAAACGGGCTGTCAATCTCTTCCGCGTTGATTACTACCGGTGCAGGCCAGTGAACACCTTCCGCCAACAGTTCGCTGATGACATTGCGGTTGCTTTCTTCGGCAAAGAAGTTGTGAACGTGGGAGGCAACAACAATTCCAACATCTGGCACTTTTTGCAGCTCTTCAATCGAAGCGGCTTCCAGCGCTTCCAGCGTGCCAAAATATGCCGCCAGACCTGCTGCAGTGGCCTCGCCGACGTCACGGATGCCAAGCGCATAAAGGAAACGGGCAAAGGTGGTTTCTTTCGCTTTTTCCAGCGCGTTAACCACGTTTTGTGCCGATTTCGGCCCCATGCGCTCCAGTCCGGTCAGTTTGCCCGCGGTGAGTTTGAACAGATCCGCCGGAGTGTGGACATATTCTTTTTCAACCAGCTGATCGATGATTTTGTCGCCCATACCGTCAACATCCATCGCGCGGCGGGAAACAAAGTGTTTCAGCGACTCTTTACGCTGAGCACCGCAAATCAGGCCACCGGTACAGCGGGCAACAGCTTCACCTTCCACACGCTCGACGTCAGAACCACATACCGGGCAATGCGTCGGGAATACAACCTCACGGGTATCTTCCGGGCGTTCAGAAAGCACGACGTTAACCACCTGCGGGATCACGTCGCCAGCGCGGCGAATCACCACTTTATCGCCAATGCGTAAACCAAGACGTTCGATTTCGTCAGCATTATGCAGTGTGGCGTTACTCACCAGCACACCAGCAACATGGACTGGTTCAAGACGCGCAACAGGAGTAATCGCGCCAGTACGCCCAACCTGAAACTCGACGTCACGCACAAAGGTCATCTGTTCCTGCGCCGGGAATTTAAACGCTACCGCCCAGCGCGGGGCTCGCGCGACAAAGCCAAGCTGCTCCTGCTGTGCCAGAGAGTTGACCTTAATTACCACGCCGTCGATATCAAAGCCCAGCGTCGGGCGGTCTTCTTCCACTTTGTGGTAGAACGCCAGCACTTCTTCCGCCGATTCGCAAAGCGTTACTCGATCGCTGACCGGCAAACCCCACTTTTTAAATTGCAGTAAACGGCCAAGATGAGTATCCGGCAGCTCGCCACCTTCCAGAACACCGACGCCATAGCAGAAAAAAGTGAGCGGTCGCTTCGCTGTAATACGCGGATCAAGCTGACGCAGTGAACCTGCAGCCGCATTACGCGGGTTAGCAAACACTTTCCCGCCCGAGCGTCGCGCATCTTCGTTAATCTTTTCGAAGCCCGCCTGCGGCAGGAACACTTCACCACGCACTTCCAGCCGTGCCGGGATATTCTCTCCGTGTAGCTTCAGCGGAATGGCGCGAATAGTACGCACATTAGACGTGATATCTTCCCCGGTGGTGCCATCGCCACGGGTCGCGGCACTGACTAAAACGCCATTTTCATACAGAATACTGACGGCAAGACCATCCAGCTTCAGCTCACAGCACCAGGTGACTTTCTCGTTGCTTTTCAGACGGTCCTGCACACGTTTGTTGAAAGCAAGAAAGCTTTCTTCATCAAAAACGTTATCCAGCGACAGCATTGGCACTTCATGGCGGATCTGGCTGAAAGCCGCCAGCGGCGCAGCACCTACACGTTGGGTAGGCGAATCAGGCGTAATCAGTTCTGGATGTTTGGTTTCCAGCTCGCGCAGTTCGCGCATCAGCCTGTCGTATTCAGCGTCGGGAATTTCCGGCGCATCCATCACATGATAAAGATATTCATGATGGCGAAGCGTCGTTCGCAGTTCTGTCAGTTGTTGTTCGATTGATTCCATATCGCACCATCAATGCTAAAAACCCCCGACAAGCGGGGGTTCGAAGAGGAGTTAATTGGCCTTAAGTGTATCAGGCGTTGGCGGCTTTTACTTCGCGGATGATGTCCTGATACTCACGCAGTTTCTGTGGAGTCATCATACGGCGTTGATCATCAAGCACTACACCGCCCACTTCATCGGCAATATGCTGCGCAGATTGCAGCATCAGCTTGAAGTTTTGCAGCTCGTCACCATAAGACGGTACCTGCATAAAGATAGTGACACCCGGTGTTGTGAACTCGGTATTCTCTGGATCGAAAGTTCCCGGTTTCACCATGTTTGCCAGACTAAATAACGCCGGACCACTACCATCCGGGCTAAGATGGCGATGGAAAATATTCATATCACCAAATTTAAAGCCCGCTTGCTGAATGCTGTTAAGAAGAAGTTCACCGTTCAGCTCATTACCATGATGCGCCGCGACGTTCATGATTATGACAGCTTCTTTGCGCTTCGGTTTTTCAGCAACGGGTGATTGCTCAACAACGGTCTCAGGCTGCGGCTCAACGATCGGTTCCGCTGGCTGGAATGCCTGGGCAGAAGGTTGCTGTGCAGGTGGCACAGGCTGCGGCGCTGGTTGTACCTGCGGCGCAACAGGTTGCTGAACCGGTTGCGGCTGATGAACAGGTTGTTGCGCTGGCGCCTGCTGGTAAACCGGTTGCTGTACCGGCTCTACGGGACGCTGAACATGCGGCGTCGGCGGCTCAGGCGGATGCTGCACGACCGGTTGACGCGGCTGCGCAGACGCATAAGGCGGTTGGTACTGGTGTTGCGGCGACGGACGAGTAGCATCATGTTCCGGGTTACTCGCCGGCGCATGATTCACGCGGTGAACACGAACTTCACCAACGCCTTCGTCTTCTTCGACATCCTCGTCATAAGAATCGTCGTCACGGGTTGATTTCATACGTTTCAGTGGGCGATCGCGGAACATAGAAGATCGTTCTTTACGGCTGGTCCAGAAACCATGTACCAGTAAAGCGATTATGGCGATCGCGCCAACAATGATTAATATCAGACGCAAATCCTGCATCATTATATTCTCTGTTGTTCTAACACCTTGCCACCACGGCAAACATTTACTCACTAAGAGTATTTGTCGATTACGTCTAGTGCAAGTGTACTCTTAACTTTCACCGCACAAAGATGAACGAAAATGTGCTTTTTGCTGTTTTTTCGAACATTTCCTAACTGGCACTGCGGTATTAACCCGGTAAGATACACAGATTAATCCCAGGGCTTAACAAGAAGGAGTCTGTCCTGATTATGATTTCATCATCCGCAAATGTACCACGCAGCGGTTTTTACTACTTTTCACAGGGCTGGAAACTGGTTTCGCAACCAGGTATCCGTCGTTTTGTGATTCTGCCTTTACTGGTCAACATTCTGCTCATGGGTGGCGCTTTCTGGT
Organism: Escherichia sp. GZ89; assembly: GCF_019366485.1. Lineage (NCBI taxonomy): Bacteria > Pseudomonadati > Pseudomonadota > Gammaproteobacteria > Enterobacterales > Enterobacteriaceae > Escherichia > Escherichia sp. GZ89. The sequence continues at coordinate 9,602 of NZ_JAEOHX010000008.1, forward strand.
GGCTCTTCACTCAGTTGGACACCTGGATCCCGGCGTTGATGAGTTATGTGCCGGAGTGGTTACAATGGCTGAGTTACATCCTCTGGCCATTGGCAGTGATTTCTGTTTTGCTTATTTTTGGCTATTTCTTTTCTACCCTGGCGAACTGGATAGCAGCGCCATTTAATGGCTTGTTGGCAGAACAACTCGAAGCTCGTCTGACGGGTGCGACACCACCAGATACCGGTATTTTCGGTATTATGAAAGACCTGCCACGTATTATGAAGCGAGAATGGCAAAAACTCGCATGGTATCTCCCACGCGCTATCGTATTGCTGATTCTCTATTTTATTCCGGGTGTTGGGCAAACTGTTGCTCCGGTTCTGTGGTTCCTGTTCAGCGCCTGGATGCTGGCCATTCAATATTGCGATTACCCGTTCGATAACCATAAAGTGCCATTCAAAGAGATGCGTATGGCGCTGCGTACACGTAAAGTGACTAACATGCAGTTTGGCGCACTGACCAGTCTGTTCACCATGATCCCGGTACTCAATTTATTCATCATGCCTGTTGCCGTTTGCGGGGCGACAGCGATGTGGGTAGATTGCTATCGTGATAAGCATGCGTTATGGAAATAAGGTAATTGTGTAGCGAACAGAGGTGGCTTATGCCGCCTCTTATTCCATACTGATAACCATTATTTCATCTCAGCATATAGATATGCGAATTACTTACTTCCCCATCTCTGTACGGCAGGTATGCTGGAGAGGTATCCCAATTTCATACAGTTAAGGACAGGCCATGAGTAAGATTTATGAAGACAACTCGCTGACTATCGGTCATACACCGCTGGTTCGCCTGAATCGCATCGGTAACGGACGCATTCTGGCGAAGGTGGAATCACGTAATCCAAGTTTCAGCGTGAAATGCCGTATCGGTGCCAATATGATTTGGGATGCCGAAAAACGCGGTGTTTTGAAACCGGGTGTTGAACTGGTTGAGCCGACCAGTGGTAACACCGGGATTGCGCTGGCTTATGTAGCTGCTGCTCGTGGTTATAAACTGACTCTGACCATGCCAGAAACCATGAGTATCGAACGCCGTAAATTGCTGAAAGCGCTCGGTGCGAATCTGGTTCTTACTGAAGGCGCAAAAGGTATGAAAGGCGCGATTCAGAAAGCGGAAGAAATTGTTGCCAGCAATCCAGAAAAATATCTACTGCTGCAACAGTTCAGCAATCCGGCAAACCCGGAAATTCATGAGAAAACCACTGGCCCGGAAATCTGGGAAGATACCGATGGGCAAGTTGATGTTTTTATCGCGGGTGTAGGCACTGGCGGTACGTTAACGGGTGTAAGCCGTTACATTAAAGGCACCAAAGGCAAGACTGATCTCATCTCTGTCGCTGTTGAGCCAACCGACTCTCCGGTTATCGCTCAAGCGCTGGCAGGTGAAGAACTGAAGCCTGGCCCACATAAAATTCAGGGAATCGGTGCTGGTTTTATTCCGGCGAATCTGGATCTCAAACTGGTTGATAAAGTTATTGGTATCACCAATGAAGAAGCAATATCTACGGCACGCCGCCTGATGGAAGAAGAAGGTATCCTTGCGGGTATCTCTTCTGGCGCAGCAGTGGCTGCTGCATTGAAGTTGCAGGAAGATGAAAGCTTTACCAATAAAAATATTGTGGTTATCCTACCTTCTTCAGGTGAGCGTTATCTGAGCACTGCTTTGTTTGCTGATCTCTTCACTGAGAAAGAACTGCAACAGTGATGCCAAAGTGTTAAAAACGCGTAAAAAAGCACCTTTTCAGGTGCTTTTTTGTGGCCTGCTTCAAAGTTTGACCTCTCCTGGCATTGATCCAACCTGTCGGAACTGGTATTTAACCTGACAAATTATTTTGATGCTCGAAATTAATCGTTACAGGAAAGCCGCCTGCTGAATCGATTTAATGATTTGGTTCAATTCTTCCTTTAGCGGCATAATGTTTAATGATGAGCAGAACATCATCAGCCAGACGTTTTCAGCAAGGACCGCCGTTAACACCTGGTGTGCCGCGTCCTTAAAAGTTGGCGCGAACAATACAGGCTAAAGTTGAGCCGCCAGGCTAGACTTTAGTTCCACAACACTAAACCAATAAGTTGGGGAAATATAATGTTCCAGCAAGAAGTTACCATCACCGCTCCGAACGGTCTGCACACCCGCCCTGCTGCTCAGTTTGTTAAAGAAGCTAAAGGCTTCACTTCTGAGATCACTGTGACTTCCAATGGCAAAAGCGCCAGCGCGAAAAGCCTGTTCAAACTGCAGACCCTGGGTCTGACTCAAGGTACGGTTGTTACCATCTCTGCTGAAGGTGAAGACGAACAAAAAGCAGTTGAGCATCTGGTCAAACTGATGGCGGAACTCGAGTAATTTTTTCCGGGTCCAATTAAATATCAGTCACAAGTAAGGTAGGGTTATGATTTCAGGCATTTTAGCATCCCCGGGTATCGCTTTCGGTAAAGCTCTGCTTTTGAAAGAAGACGAAATCGTTATTGACCGGAAAAAAATTTCTGCCGATAAGGTTGACCATGAAGTTGAACGTTTTCTGAGCGGTCGTGCCAAGGCATCTGCGCAACTTGAAGCGATCAAAACGAAAGCTGGTGAAACTTTCGGCGAAGAAAAAGAAGCCATCTTTGAAGGGCATATCATGCTACTCGAAGATGAGGAGCTGGAGCAGGAAATCATAGCCCTGATTAAAGATAAACACATGACAGCTGATGCAGCTGCTCATGAAGTTATCGAAGGTCAGGCTTCTGCCCTGGAAGAACTGGATGATGAATACCTGAAAGAACGTGCGGCTGACGTGCGTGATATCGGTAAGCGCCTGCTGCGCAACATCCTGGGCCTGAAGATTATCGATCTGAGCTCCATTCAGGATGAAGTTATCCTGGTTGCAGCGGATCTGACCCCCTCTGAAACTGCTCAGTTGAACCTGAAAAAGGTGCTGGGTTTCATCACCGATGCGGGTGGACGTACTTCCCACACCTCAATCATGGCGCGTTCTCTGGAATTGCCTGCCATTGTAGGTACTGGTAGCGTCACCTCCCAGGTGAAAAATGATGATTATCTGATTCTGGATGCCGTAAATAATCAGGTTTACGTCAATCCAACCAACGAAGTTATTGATAAACTGCGCGCGGTTCAGGAGCAAGTGGCTTCTGAAAAAGCAGAGCTTGCTAAACTGAAAGATCTGCCAGCCATTACGCTGGATGGTCATCAGGTAGAAGTTTGCGCTAACATCGGCACCGTGCGTGACGTTGAAGGTGCAGAGCGTAACGGCGCAGAAGGTGTTGGTCTGTATCGTACTGAATTCCTGTTTATGGATCGTGACGCGCTGCCCACTGAAGAAGAACAGTTTGCGGCATACAAAGCAGTGGCTGAGGCGTGTGGCTCACAGGCTGTGATTGTACGTACCATGGACATCGGCGGCGACAAAGAGCTGCCATATATGAACTTCCCGAAAGAAGAGAACCCGTTCCTCGGCTGGCGTGCAGTACGTATTGCAATGGATCGTAAAGAAATCCTGCGTGATCAAGTTCGCGCCATCCTGCGTGCCTCTGCTTTCGGTAAATTGCGCATTATGTTCCCGATGATTATCTCTGTTGAAGAAGTGCGTGCACTGCGCAAAGAGATCGAAATCTACAAACAAGAACTGCGCGATGAAGGCAAAGCCTTTGACGAGTCAATTGAAATCGGCGTAATGGTGGAAACACCAGCAGCTGCGACAATTGCGCGTCATTTAGCCAAAGAAGTGGACTTCTTTAGTATCGGCACCAATGATTTAACGCAGTACACCCTGGCAGTTGACCGTGGTAATGATATGATTTCACATCTTTACCAGCCGATGTCACCGTCCGTGCTGAACTTGATCAAGCAGGTTATTGATGCTTCTCATGCAGAAGGCAAATGGACTGGCATGTGTGGTGAGCTTGCAGGCGACGAACGTGCTACACTTCTGTTGCTGGGGATGGGTCTGGACGAATTCTCTATGAGCGCCATTTCTATCCCGCGCATTAAGAAGATTATCCGTAACACGAACTTCGAAGATGCGAAGGTGTTAGCAGAGCAGGCTCTTGCTCAACCGACAACGGACGAGTTAATGACGCTGGTTAACAAGTTCATTGAAGAAAAAACAATCTGCTAATCCACGAGATGCGGCCCAATTTACTGCTTAGGAGAAGATCATGGGTTTGTTCGATAAACTGAAATCTCTGGTTTCCGACGACAAGAAGGATACCGGAACTATTGAGATCATTGCTCCGCTCTCTGGCGAGATCGTCAATATCGAAGACGTGCCGGATGTCGTTTTTGCGGAAAAAATCGTTGGTGATGGCATTGCTATCAAACCAACTGGAAACAAAATGGTCGCGCCTGTAGACGGCACCATTGGTAAAATCTTTGAAACCAACCATGCGTTCTCTATCGAATCTGATAGCGGCGTTGAACTGTTCGTCCACTTCGGTATCGACACCGTTGAACTGAAAGGCGAAGGCTTCAAGCGTATTGCTGAAGAAGGTCAGCGCGTGAAAGTTGGCGATACCGTGATTGAATTCGATCTGCCGCTGCTGGAAGAGAAAGCCAAGTCTACCCTGACTCCGGTTGTTATCTCCAACATGGACGAAATCAAAGAACTAATCAAACTGTCCGGTAGCGTAACCGTGGGTGAAACCCCGGTTATCCGCATCAAGAAGTAATTCTTGCCGCAGTGAAAAATGGCGCCCATCGGCGCCATTTTTTTATGCTTCCGCCAGCGGCGGCAAAATCAATTCATCGCTCTCATGCTGCTGGGTGTAGCGCATCACTTCCAGTACGCGCAACCCCGCGCGGTGCACCGCATCGGTTAACGCCTTCCCTTTCAGCAAACCACTGATAAGCTGAGCACAAAACAGGTCGCCAGTCCCTTTCAGGTCGGTTTTTACCCGTGAATGGGAAATGACATTCACGCTGTCGGCACTGACCACCACCACCTGCATCTCCTGATTTTCTTCATTACCGGAGGCGCTGGTAATCACCACCCATTTTAATGTGTCTGAAAGCAGACTTTTTGCGGCAGCAATGGCACTGTCGAGATCGCGGCAATTTTTACCGGTCAGGATTTCCAGCTCAAAGATATTGGGGGTAATTCCCTGCGCCAGCGGCAGTAAATATTGTCGATACGCCTCGGGAAGGTCAGGTTTGACATAAATTCCGCTATCAATATCGCCAATCACCGGATCGACCATGATCAATAGGTCAGGATGGTCTTTGCGTAGCGCAGTCAGCCACTCGGCAAGGATTTTGATTTGCGATGCCGTTCCCATATAGCCCGTGGTTACAGCACGAAGTTGGCGCAGCGCATCACGCTCCTGAAGTGCACGCAAATAGCCGCTAAACCATTCATCCGGAATCGCACCACCGTAGAAAGTGTCATAATGCGGCGTATTGCTCAGCAATACCGTCGGCACGGCAAAGACATTCAGGCCGTTCTGTTTAATAGCAGGCACGGCAATGCTGTTGCCCACGCTGCCGTAAACTACCTGCGACTGCACGGCGACGATATCCGCCTGCAACGCTCTGCTCTTATCGTTAAACAACAACAAACTACTCATTTAATTTTTCTCCTTGCCGATGATCCTCATCGTATTCCAACCGAAACTTTACCTGATTCTGGCAGTCAAATCGGCTATCACCACACAAGGATAAGGTAATTCAGTGAAGAAAATCATTTGTCTTTTAATAACGCTGCTCATGACACTCCCCGCTTACGCGAAGTTAACCGCCCACGAAGAAGCCCGCATCAACGCCATGCTGGAGGGATTAGCACAGAAAAAGGATTTGATATTTGTGCGCAACGGCGATGAACATACCTGCGATGAAGCGGTTTCCCATTTGCGTCTGAAGCTGGGCAATACCCGTAATCGCATTGATACTGCTGAGCAATTTATTGATAAGGTTGCTTCGTCATCATCGATTACCGGGAAGCCGTATATTGTGAAGATGCCCGGTAAGAGCGATGAAAACGCGCAACCTTTTTTACATGCGTTAATTGCGCAGACGGATAAAACGGTGCCTGTACAATAATCTTAAATCCCCGCCCCCTGACTAAAGTGCTCTTCCCCAAACACCCCGGTAGAAAGGTAGCGATCGCCACGATCGCAGATGATCGCCACCACTACAGCGCCGGGGTTGGCTTTTGCCACCCGCAGTGCTCCGGCAACCGCGCCGCCGGAACTTACACCGCAGAAAATCCCTTCCCGCACTGCCAGTTCGCGCATGGTGTTTTCCGCATCGCGCTGATGAATATCCAGCACCTCATCCACCAGCGAAGCATTGAAGATGCCTGGCAGATATTCCTCAGGCCAGCGACGAATGCCGGGAATGCTGCTGCCCTCTTCCGGCTGCAGACCAACAATGGTCACCGGTTTGGATTGCTCGCGCATAAAGCGCGACACGCCGGTAATCGTACCGGTCGTCCCCATGCTGGAGACAAAATGGGTAATGCGACCGCCGGTTTGCTGCCAGATTTCCGGCCCGGTGGTGGTGTAATGCGCATAAGGATTATCGGGATTATTAAACTGATCGAGCAGCTTGCCTTCGCCACGATTCGCCATCTCCAGCGCCAGATCGCGCGCACCTTCCATGCCCTGCTCTTTGGTGACCAGAATCAGCTCCGCACCGTAGGCACGCATCGCCGCGCGACGCTCCTGGCTCATGTTATCGGGCATCAGCAATTTCATGCGATAGCCTTTTAGCGCGGCAATCATTGCCAGCGCAATCCCGGTGTTACCACTGGTGGCTTCAATTAACACATCACCCGGTTTAATTTCCCCGCGCTTTTCCGCCTCGACGATCATCGAAAGCGCCGCACGATCTTTCACCGAACCGGCCGGATTATTGCCTTCCAGCTTTAACCACACTTCACTGCCGTTATCCGGCCCCATTCGTTGTAATTTCACCAGAGGCGTATTGCCTATTGTTTGTTCTAATGTACTCACGATCTCTGTCCATACGTGGTGTTGCCTGATGCGACGTTTACGCGTCTTATCAGGCCTACAGGTTACAAAACCTTGCCATTAAAAAGCCCGGATCGCGGGAAGCGCCTCCGGGCGTTTAACATTCACTCAACCTATCAGGCGCTTTGTGCGAGAGCAAGTTCCTCATCGCGGGTTTCAATACGCTCGTCGCCGTTATACAGTCGCGCATGTTGCAGCCCGACGAACAAACGATCGCCGCGCACCGGTGCATCATCACCACGCATTACCACGGTGAGCGGATCTTCATACCACCCCAGCGGCTGCACGACTAATTGGGTGTAGTGACCTTTCGGGCTGGCTTCCAGCACCTGCACCGGCAGCGGCGAATCGAGGCTGGTGCGGCGGCTGATATCCACTTCCCACGGGCGCAGGAAGAGATCCACCGGCCCCTGGTACGCAGGGGTATATCCCAACGGCCAGCGGTGCGCACCAACGTGGAACTGCCCGCCGCGAATCGTTCCCTGCAAGCGGTTTACTTCGCCCATAAACTCCAGCACAAAACGGGTCGCCGGTTCGCGCCAGACCTGATCGGGTTCATCAGCCTGTTCGATATTGCCCTGGCTCATGACCACCACGCGGTTGGCGACTTCCATCGCTTCTTCCTGGTCATGGGTCACGAACACGCTGGTGAATTTCAGCTCTTCATGGAGTTGACGCAGCCAGCGACGCAGCTCTTTACGCACCTGCGCATCCAGCGCACCAAACGGTTCATCAAGCAGCAGAATTTGCGGTTCCACAGCCAGCGCGCGCGCCAGCGCCACACGCTGTTTCTGCCCGCCGGAAAGCTGGGCCGGATAACGATCCGCCAGATGGGCAAGCTGCACCATTTCCAGTAATTTTGTCACTTTCGCTTTGATGGCTGCGGCATTCGGGCGCTCGCGACGCGGCAGCACCGTCAGGCCGAAGGCGATATTGTCGAATACCGTCATATGGCGGAACAGCGCATAGTGCTGGAACACAAAACCGACTTTGCGATCGCGTGCATGCAGGCGGCTGACGTCGGTGCCGTGGAAACGAATATGCCCGCTGGTTTGATGCTCCAGCCCGGCGATAATCCGCAGCAGCGTGGTTTTCCCGGAACCGGACGGCCCCAGCAACGCGACCATCTGACCAGAAGGAATATCCAGTGAGATATCGTTCAGCACCTGGGTGCGACCAAACGACTTCTTAATATTGGCAATCTCAATGCTCATGATGTTCCTCCTGTTGCGCGCGTTTTTCCTGATTCTCCAGGCGCCACTGCAACATACTCTTTAAAAACAGGGTGATAATCGCCATCAGCGTCAACAGTGCCGCGGCGGTAAAGGAGCCGACGGTGTTGTAGTCCTGCTCCAGCAATTCAATCTGTAACGGCAGCGAAAGTGTTTCGCCGCGAATCGAGCCGGATACCACCGACACCGCGCCAAACTCGCCTATCGCGCGGGCGTTGGTCAGCACCACGCCGTAAAGCAGCGCCCAGCGGATGTTCGGCAGCGTGACGCGGCGGAACATCTGCCAGCCGGACGCGCCAAGCAAAATCGCCGCTTCGTCTTCCTGGCTGCCCTGGCTTAACATCACTGGCACCAGCTCGCGCACCACAAACGGACAGGTCACGAAGATGGTGACCAGCACCATTCCCGGCCACGAGAACATAATTTGCAGATTATGTTCATCCAGCCAGCCGCCGAGCGGGCCATTAGAGCCGTAGAACAGCAGATAGACCAGACCGGCAACCACCGGCGACACGGCAAACGGAATGTCCAGCAGCGTCAGCAATAACTGGCGTCCGGGGAAGTTAAAGCGCGTCACCAGCCACGCCAGCAGAATCCCGAACACCAGGTTTACCGGGACGGCAATCAGCGCAATCATCACCGTTAGCCAGATGGCATGTAGCATGTCCGGATCGGCCAGATTCTGTAAAACTGGCATCAGCCCTTTGCTGAATGCCTGCACGAAGATGTAAATCATCGGCACCAGCAGGATGAACGCCGAAACCAGCATCCCGATGCCAATCAGGAACCATTTGCCCCAGTTAATCGGGCGCGCGTCATAACGCTTCAACTGTGTCACTTCCGCCATTAATGACCTACCACACGCCGACCAAAGCGACTTTGCAGAGTGTTAATTGAGAACAGCAGCAGCAGGGATGCCGCGAGAATCACCGAAGCAATTGCGCTCGCCGCCGGGTAATCAAACTCCTGTAAGCGAACAAAAATCATCAGCGACGTCACTTCCGTCTTCCAGGCGATGTTCCCGGCGATAAAAATCACCGCACCAAACTCACCGAGACTACGGGTAAACGACAGCGCCACGCCCGCCACCAGCGCCGGAGAAAGCTCCGGCAGCACCACTTTGCAGAAACTCTGCCAGCGCGTTGCGCCGAGCGTTTCTGCGGCTTCTTCATATTCCGGGCCTAACTCCTCCAGCACCGGCTGCACGGTACGCACCACAAACGGAATGCTGGTAAAGGCCATCGCCACCGCGATACCAAGCCAGGTGTAGGTGACTTTGATATCAAACTTCGCCAGCCACTCGCCGTAAAAACCGTTCACAGAAAAGAGCGAGGCCAGCGTTAAACCTGCTACCGCCGTTGGTAGCGCAAACGGTAAATCCATCAGCGCATCAAGCAGCGTGCGGCCCGGAAAGCGGTAGCGGGTTAAAATCCACGCCATAAGCAGGCCGAAAACGCCGTTAAAAATCGATGCCACAAACGCCGACAGCAGCGTCACTTTATAGGCCGCGACCACCTGCGGGTTGGTGATCACCTCCCAATACTGCGCCCAGCTCATCTGAGCCAGTTGCATCACCAGTGCGGAGAGCGGCAGCAGCAAAATCAGGCACACAAACAGCAGACTGGTGCCGAGGCTTAAGGTAAAGCCCGGCAGCACGCGTCTGGAAGAAACTGCAAACATTAGTTACGCCCCGCCGCTAACAGCTTGTCTAACTCGCCGCCGCTGTTGAAGTGGGTTTTCATCACTTCCGGCCAGGAGCCAAATTTATCTTCCACGCGAAACAGCTCGGTCTGCGGGAATTTGTCTTTCAGTTTGTCCATGACTTCCGGGTTATTCACGCGGTAGTAATAATCGGTAATGATCGTTTGCGCCTGTGGGCTGTAGAGCCAGTTCAGGTAGGCTTTTGCCGCTTTTTCCGTACCGTTGGCCTGCACGTTTTTATCGACCCACGCTACCGGGAATTCCGCCAGAATGTTGGTTTTAGGAATCACCACTTCAAAGCCCTGCGCTTCATACTGCTTGCGGATGTTATTCACTTCCGATTCGAAGCTAATCAGCACATCACCCAGCCCGCGCTCGGCAAAGGTGGTAGTTGCGCCACGACCGCCGGTATCGAACACTTCCACGTTTTTCAGGAACTGAGTCATAAACTGTTCGGTTTTGGCTTTGTCGCCACCGTCAGCTTTATCCGCTGCGCCCCATGCCGCCAGATAGGTATATCGCGCGTTACCGGAGGTTTTTGGGTTCGGGAAAATCAGCTTCACGTCGGAGCGCACCAGATCGTTCCAGTCGTGGATATTCTTCGGGTTGCCTTTACGCACCAGGAAGCCCATGGTCGAGTAAAACGGCGAGCAGTTATTCGGCAGGCGCGACTGCCAGTCAGCCGGGATCAGCTTGCCTTTATCATGCAGGATCTGCACGTCGGTCACCTGGTTATAAGTGACAACGTCCGCTTTTAAGCCCTGCAAAATCGCCAGCGCCTGTTTTGATGACCCGGCATGAGATTGTTTTATCGTCAGTTTATCGCCGCCGTTGTCTTTGGCCCATTGTTGCTCAAACGGCGGATTCAGGGCAGCAAACAGCTCGCGGGAGACGTCATAAGAACTGTTCAGCAGTTCCGTTGCCTGTACATGGCCCGCCAGCAGCAGAGAAGCGACCAGCGCGAGTGAGTTCTTTTTCAGTAAGTTAACGGCCATTGCGCACCCTTATAAATTTAATGACTTTCTAATAGCCATCATATTTATAACGGACGTGAAAGGAGTAACGGTTTTATATACCGTTTGGTGATTTGGAAGTTGAAAAGGGAATAAGACGAAATCCTCCCCACACATGCAGGGAGGAAACAGAGGTGAATCAGATGCCGACGCTAACCGTCTCCGGCAGTGTGCTGCCGCCATCAATCACATTCTGTGTACCGGTTAAATAGCTGGATTCATCGGATGCGAGGAAGGCCGCCAGTTCGCCAACTTCCAGCGGATCGGCGAGGCGACGCAGCGGGATTGCTTTCGCCATTTCAGTCAGCACCGATTCCGGATCCTCCGGGTTTGACTGACGCGCGATGCTTTCCGCCATTGGCGTGCGAACATATCCTGGGCAGATGGCGTTAACGCGAATACCAGACTGCGCGTACTCCACCGCCAGCGATTTAGTCAGGCCAACAATCGCCGCTTTCGTTAAGGCATACGCCGTTTCGCCCGGATCGGCCACCATATCGCCAGTGACCGAAGACATCATCACAATGCGACCATCTTTGCGGGCAATCATCTCCGGCAGCACCGCCTTCGTGACGTTCCATACGCCTTTTATATTGATATCAATATGGAAATCGCGATCTTCATCGCTCATATCGAGGAAACTGCCCAGACGACAAACGCCTGCGTTATTCACCAGGATATCAATGCGCCCTTCTTTTTCCTTTGCGCGCTTGATAGCTGCGGCTACCGACGCCGGGTCACGCACATCGGCGACAACCGCCGTACAGCGATGACCACGACCACACAGTTCGTCCGCCAGCTTTTCGATCTCAGGGGAGATATCCAGCAAGATTAGGTTTGCGCCATGACGCGCAAAAGTTCTGGCAATTCCTTCGCCAATTCCCTGTAATGCGCCCGTAATCAGTGCTGTCTTGCCCGTGAGTTTACCCATTTTAATGCTCTCCTTGTTAATACAGAGCGTTACACTCCATTCCCTCTGAAAATACAGGATAAACAAAATATTGCTGCGGATCAGCTCACTAATTCAGGAAAATCTCAATCCAGTCGCTGCTTTATGCATCATTTCAGGCGTTGTGTTAGCTCACTGCTGCGCTCAATCATTTTCAATGACTCGACATCATTAAGTTGTACCAGCCCAACAAACAGTAAATCGGTAACCGAATTTTGTGCCGTGCGGGTGGACATCGACGAGCTACGCCATTCGGTTTCACCAGAAACGGTATCGAGGGTGAAATGTGCCAACCGCCGCAGCGGAGAGTCAGTCAGTGAAGTAATGGCAATCACCGTTGCCCCCTGCTTTCGCGCTGCCTCGGCGCATAGCAAAATCTCTTTTTTACTGCCGCTGTAAGAGATAGCGATTTGTACATCACCTTTTTTCAACGCCTGGGAAACGGTAGCTTGTACGTGCGTGTCGGCCTCACAGGCCACGCGATAGCCAATTTTCATCAGTTTGAATGAAAGATCGCGCCCCACCAGCGCCGAACCGCCCAGGCCTGTTATCTGGATAAACGGCGCTTTATTGATGACCTCAATGATTTTTTGCAGCCGCGCGTAATCGAGTAACGCGCAGGTTTGTTCCAGTGCCAGCTCTTTTTCGCGATTCAGTTTGCGGGCAATCACTTCCAGCGAATCGTCACTGGTAATCGAACTGTGCAAGTGCAGCGCCGTAGCATTCGTTTTCTCCCGGCTGGCACTGTATTCGCCAATCAACGCCATACGCAATTCGGTAAACCCTTGCGCGCCGAGCTTCTGGGCGAACTTCACAATACTCGACTGGCTAATACCGAGCTGTTTCGCCATCTTGCGCGAAGAGACGGATTTCAGCTCACTCACTTTGGCCTGCAGAAAGTCAGCTATTTTTTGCTCGTTCCCGGTAAATTCACTTTCTGCATTGCGTATTTTCGTCAGGTACAACATCTTCCACTCTCCTGGGCTGGCAGCAAAAATTCCGCTTAAGTTCTTATGACGCTCTTCACACTCTGCGAGTGTAGACTCAATGATTCCTTTAAGTCTGTCAATTCGGGATATATGATTCCATCCATCTGCAATTATTTGATCGTAAATAGTAAGGTCACCACCGATGCAACTTGAAAAGATGATTACCGAAGGCTCGAACGCCGCCTCGGCTGAAATTGACCGCGTATCAACGCTGGAAATGTGCCGGATTATCAACAATGAAGATAAAACCGTACCACTTGCCGTTGAGCGTGTACTGCCGGATATCGCCGCAGCGATCGATGTTATCCACGCCCAGGTAAGCGGCGGCGGTCGACTGATTTACATCGGTGCGGGGACTTCCGGTCGTCTGGGTATTCTTGATGCCAGCGAATGTCCGCCGACCTACGGCGTCAAACCGGGCCTGGTGGTTGGTTTGATTGCTGGCGGTGAATATGCCATTCAGCACGCGGTGGAAGGCGCAGAAGATAGCCGGGAAGGTGGTGTTAACGATCTAAAAAATATCGGCTTAACCGCACAGGATGTGGTGGTTGGTATTGCTGCCAGCGGTCGCACACCGTATGTGATTGCCGGGCTGGAATACGCACGCCAACTCGGTTGCCGCACAGTGGGCATTTCCTGTAATCCGGGGAGCGCCGTTTCAACCACCGCTGAGTTTGCTATTACTCCGGTGGTTGGTGCCGAAGTGGTTACCGGTTCTTCGCGAATGAAAGCAGGCACAGCGCAGAAACTGGTGCTCAATATGCTCTCTACCGGGCTGATGATTAAATCCGGCAAAGTGTTCGGCAACCTGATGGTCGATGTGGTCGCCACCAACGAAAAATTGCATGTGCGCCAGGTCAATATCGTTAAAAACGCCACCGGATGTAACGCCGAACAAGCGGAAGCGGCGTTAATTGCTTGCGAGCGCAACTGTAAAACGGCCATTGTGATGGTGCTGAAAAATCTCGATGCCGCAGAAGCAAAAAAACGCCTGGATCAACACGGCGGCTTTATTCGTCAGGTTTTAGACAAGGAATAACCCATGGCCAAAGAGATCAGCGGTGAACTTCTGAACACCATCCTTACCCGTGTCGGCGGACCGGGGAATATCGCCAGTTGTGGTAACTGTATGACGCGCCTGCGTCTGGGTGTACATGACAGTTCACTGGTTGATCCCAATATCAAAACGCTGGAAGGCGTGAAGGGTGTCATTTTGACCAGCGATCAGGTACAGGTCGTTTTTGGACCAGGTAAAGCGCATCGTGCCGCAAAAGCGATGAGCGAACTGCTGGGCGAAGCCCCGGTACAGGATGCCGCAGAAATCGCCGCTCAGAATAAACGCCAGTTAAAAGCCAAACAGACCTCCGGCGTGCAACAGTTTCTTGCCAAATTCGCCACTATCTTCACGCCGCTGATCCCCGGTTTTATTGCTGCGGGTCTGTTGCTGGGGATAGCGACGTTAATTGCCACCGTGATGCACGTTCCGGCAGATGCTCAGGGAACGCTACCCGATGCGCTGAATTTTATGAAGGTGTTCAGCAAAGGTTTGTTCACTTTCCTGGTGATTCTGGTGGGCTATAACGCCGCCCAGGCATTTGGCGGCACGGGCGTCAATGGCGCAATTATCGCCGCGCTCTTTTTGCTCGGTTATAACCCTGCTGCCACCACCGGTTACTACGCCGGTTTTCACGATTTCTTCGGTCTGCCCATCGATCCGCGTGGCAATATTATCGGCGTGTTGATTGCCGCCTGGGCCTGCGCCCGCATCGAAGGCATGGTGCGCCGCTTTATGCCAGACGATCTCGACATGCTGTTGACCTCGTTAATCACTCTGCTGATCACCGCCACGCTAGCGTATTTGATCATTATGCCGCTGGGTGGCTGGTTATTCGAAGGCATGTCGTGGCTGTTTATGCACCTGAACAGTAATCCGCTCGGTTGTGCAGTTTTAGCAGGGCTATTCCTGATCGCCGTGGTGTTTGGCGTGCATCAGGGCTTTATTCCTGTTTACCTGGCCTTAATGGACAGCCAGGGATTCAACAGCCTGTTCCCCATCCTTTCAATGGCAGGCGCGGGCCAGGTGGGTGCGGCGCTGGCGCTCTACTGGCGGGCGCAACCGCACAGTGCATTACGCAGTCAGGTCCGCGGGGCAATTATTCCCGGTCTGCTGGGCGTTGGCGAACCGTTAATTTACGGCGTCACCCTACCCCGCATGAAACCGTTTGTTACCGCCTGTTTAGGTGGCGCGGCGGGCGGTTTGTTTATCGGCCTGATAGCCTGGTGGGGCCTGCCGATGGGCTTAAACAGTGCCTTTGGGCCGTCTGGTCTGGTGGCGCTGCCGCTGATGACTTCCGCTCAAGGTATCCTTCCGGCAATGGCGGTTTATGCAGGTGGGATTCTGGTGGCATGGGTTTGTGGGTTTATTTTCACCACACTCTTTGGCTGCCGTAACGTCAATCTGGACTGATTATGAAACGGACAATGCTTTATTTTTCTCTGCTGGCTGTCAGCTGTAGCGTCAGCGCCGCAAAATACCCTGTTCTGACAGAAAGTTCGCCAGAGAAAGCAGGGTTTAACGTCGAACGGCTTAATCAGATGGATCGCTGGATAAGCCAGCAAGTTGATGCCGGTTATCCCAGCGTTAACCTGCTGATCATTAAAGATAATCAGATTGTGTATCGCAAAGCCTGGGGCGCGGCGAAAAAGTACGATGGCAGCGTGTTAATGAAGTAGCCAGTAAAAGCAACCACCGAGACGCTGTATGACCTGGCCTCAAACACAAAAATGTACGCCACTAACTTCGCCCTACAAAAGCTAATGAGCGAAGGCAAACTACATCCTGACGATCTGATTGCGAAATATATTCCGGGATTTGCCGACAGTCCAAATGACACCATCAAAGGCAAAAACACGCTGCGGATTTCTGATCTGCTGCATCACAGCGGCGGTTTCCCGGCGGACCCGCAATACCCAAATAAAGCCGTCGCGGGCGCGTTATATTCCCAGGATAAAGGCCAGACGCTGGAAATGATCAAGCGCACGCCGCTGGAATATCAGCCCGGCAGCAAACATATCTACAGCGATGTCGATTATATGCTGCTTGGATTTATCGTCGAGTCAGTTACTGGTCAGCCGCTTGACCGCTATGTTGAAGAGTCGATTTATCGCCCGCTCGGCCTGACGCATACGGTGTTTAATCCGCTGCTGAAAGGCTTTAAACCACAGCAAATTGCCGCCACGGAACTGAACGGCAATACCCGCGATGGCGTGATTCACTTCCCGAATATCCGCACCTCCACTCTCTGGGGTCAGGTGCACGATGAAAAAGCATTCTATTCGATGGGCGGCGTTTCCGGGCACGCAGGTTTGTTTTCCAATACCGGCGATATTGCGGTGTTAATGCAAACGATGCTGAACGGCGGCGGCTATGGCGATGTGCAGCTGTTCAGTGCGGAAACGGTGAAGATGTTCACCACCAGCTCTAAGGAAGATGCTACTTTTGGCCTCGGCTGGCGCGTGAATGGTAATGCCACCATGACGCCGACGTTTGGCACGCTGGCAAGCCCGCAAACCTACGGTCACACTGGCTGGACCGGGACGGTGACCGTTATCGATCCGGTGAATCATATGGCGATTGTGATGTTAAGCAACAAGCCACATTCACCAGTTGCCGATCCACAAAAAAATCCCAATATGTTCGAAAGCGGTCAGCTACCGATTGCAACTTATGGTTGGGTGGTTGATCAGGTGTATGCGGCGTTAAAGCAGTAATAAAAAGGCCAGTCAGTTGTGATACTGGCTGGCCTTTAATCATCGAATCAGAAACGATTACAACGCCATCAACTTGTCCAGCGACGGCGCGAAGTAATAGCCGCCAGTGACCGGTTTGGTGAAACGCAACATCGCATCACGTTTGCCATCGGTATCGCCAAACATGCTCAGCAGTTGCTGCTCAATGTTATGCAGACGCGCGCAGTAGGCGCAGAAGTACAGACCATGAGTGCCACTGGCGGTGCCGTACGGCAGGCTCTGACGAACAATCTTCAGCCCTTTGCCATCTTCTTTCAGATCAACGCGGGTCAGGTGAGAGGTTTCCGGACGCTCATCGCCGTCAATCTCTTCATTAGCTTCTTTGGTACGGCCGATCATCATCTCCTGATCGTGAATGCTCATACGGTTGAGTTGCTTCAGGTTGTGCTCCCAACGCTGCACAAATACATAGCTGCCGCCCGCATCCACGCCGTCTTTGATAACCGCCACTTCGCGGCGCGTCTCTTCACCCGCCGGGTTTTCAGTACCGTCAACGAAGCCGCTCAGGTCACGCTCTTCAACCCAACGGAAGCCGTGGATCTCTTCTTTCACTTCAATGCAGTCACCAAAGGCTTCCATTGCCGCCTGAGCGACAGAGAAGTTTACGTCGTGACGCAGAGAAAGAATGTGGATCAACACATCGAACTGGGTCGTCGGCGCAAGGCCTTTACCGTAGCCCGGAAAATCTTTCAGCTCTTCGGCCCCAACGCCGCCGCTCAGAGCGCGCCAGGTGTTGTTACCAAAGGCAACCACCGCACCAAGATGCGCGTCCGGGAATTTCGCTTCAAAAGTTGCCAGTTTGTCGGCAAATGTTTTACTGGCCGCACGCAGGGCGTCAACTTCCCCTTTAACGTTGGCTTCGATCCAAATCGCCGCGCGGCAATGTTCTGGCAAAATGCCACTCTGAACCTGAGACATTGTTCCTCCTGAAAATAAGAATGCCACGCAATCCGTGGCATTGTTGGGCGCTATTTTACGTGTTTTTTCGCGGCGGCGGTTTGTTCAGACGCAAATTAACGCCGCCAGATAATTTTACTGACTTTCCAGTTTTTCAGGGTATCGTCCGAAGGCATTAACCCTTCAGGACCACTCCATTCCCCGCTGAACTGGTAGCTAATATGTTGACTGCCTTCGGCTTTACATTCGACAGCACGATTATCATCACCGTCGGCTTTTTGGCAATTGCCACATGCTTTGCTGTAAAGGTCGCTAAACGGTGTACCGATTTTAACACCGGTGTCAGCTGGAATATCGCTATCCAGCACATCAATGCGGCTGATCGTGCCCTGATCACCGTTAATCACCATCGCTACGCTGTCGCCTTTCATCACTTCAAAAAAGCGCACCACGTTGCCGTTCGCGGTTTTCATTCCGCTGCGCAGGCGATAATCGCCATCAAGCGCATCGGCAATGGCTTGTTCTTGCAGTGGTGTGGACGCCGTTAATTCACCCACGCCCTGCTCGCTCACTTTGGTGGACGACCCAAACCAGTTCCACGGGTTAGCGGCAGACCAGTTAACTGACGACATCGTGGAACAGCCGGTCAGCATCAACGGCATAGCGCATAACATTAAACGCAGCGATTTCATGTCACTTCCTTTGGTTATTCAATAACGTTGCTTGGAGTGCAAATTCACCAAAAAGTGCCGTTATTCTTTCTCAACAATAAAACAAGCGCGTAAACGTCGATTGGTCAAAAGCCAAATTAACGCCACTATATCCGCCACTACCAGCGCCAGACCAATACCGCTAACGGATTCACCGTTCAGCCACAGCCACGGTTGCCAGCAAAGCAAAACAAGCTGCGCCAACAGCAACAGAAAATAGAGTACATACCAGATGCGAGGAAACGTAACCCGCCGACCGCTCAACAAAAACGCCAGCACCGCAGGAATGCCAGGAATCAACCCCAGCCAGAAATTATCGTGATCGGGATAAAACAGATTCAGCAGCGCAGTACCTTGCTCACGCGACGCACCGGCAATGACAAACAGCACCCAGGTTCGCGCCTGAAGCAACAGCACGAACCAGAAGAGAAAAGGTAAACGCAGGCGTCCGTGCGCATCATAATGGGCAGGATGAAACTCAGTACTCTTCATCTTCAATCAAACGCTTACCCAGACTCAGCACTTCGGCATGTTCATAACCCAGACGCTCATACATGCCATAGACCATGTCATTATCTTCTGGCACGTTGATCTGAATTTTCGGGCAGCCACGAGCAATCAGCTTTTTCTCCAGCCGATTAAGCAACGCGTTAGCAATGCCACGCCCACGAAACTCTGGATGCACACCAAGGTAATAAGCAGACCCGCGATGCCCGTCATACCCGCCCATCACCGTTCCCACCACTTCACCGTTCACCTCGGCGACAAGGAACAAACTGACGTCATGATGCATCTTACGTTCGATGTCCATTTCCGGATCATTCCACGGACGCAACAAGTCGCAACGCTCCCAAAGGGTGATCACCTCTTCGAAATCTGACTGGCGAAATACGCGTATCTCCATGGTATTGGTTACCTTTTTGGGCTTAAAACCGTGATTATGGCGTGAACAGGCGATTTAGCCAATATCTGACGAAAATCGATTGTAAAAGTGGCATAATTGTCAGTTGTCATTTATTGAAATGAAAAGTAAAACAATTCTCAACATCAAGCGGTCGTAACGGAATACGCGATACGATATAACATCTGGAACTTTATTATTACAACTCAGGCCGTATGAGCACTTTTAAACCACTAAAAACACTCACTTCGCGCCGCCAGGTGCTGAAAGCAGGGCTTGCAGCTCTGACGCTGTCAGGGATGTCGCAAGCCATCGCCAAAGAAGAACCTTTAAAAACCAGTAACGGACACAGTAAGCCGAAAGCCAAAAAAGCCGGGAGCAAACGGGTAGTCGTTCTCGATCCAGGCCACGGCGGAATTGATACCGGAGCGATTGGTCGCAACGGCTCGAAAGAAAAACACGTGGTGCTGGCGATTGCCAAAAATGTTCGTTCCATTTTGCGCAATCACGGCATTGATGCGCGTTTAACGCGTTCTGGCGATACGTTTATCCCGCTGTACGATCGCGTTGAAATTGCCCATAAGCATCGCGCAGATCTGTTTATGTCAATTCACGCCGACGGTTTTACTAACCCGAAAGCTGCCGGTGCTTCGGTATTTGCCCTCTCTAACCGTGGGGCAAGTAGCGCAATGGCGAAGTACCTGTCTGAACGCGAAAACCGCGCTGATGAAGTTGCCGGAAAAAAAGCGACTGACAAGGATCACCTATTGCAGCAAGTGCTGTTTGATCTGGTGCAAACAGATACCATTAAAAACAGCCTGACGCTTGGCTCGCATATTCTGAAAAAGATTAAGCCGGTGCATAAGCTGCACAGTCGCAATACCGAACAAGCCGCGTTTGTGGTGTTGAAATCGCCGTCTGTCCCTTCTGTGCTGGTGGAAACCTCGTTTATCACCAACCCGGAAGAAGAGCGGCTGTTAGGCACGGCGGCATTTCGCCAGAAAATCGCCACAGCGATTGCTGAAGGCGTGATCAGTTATTTCCATTGGTTCGACAACCAGAAAGCACATTCGAAAAAGCGATAAGTTATGAAACCCGACGCACACCAGGTTAAACAGTTCCTGCTCAACCTTCAGGATACAATTTGTCAGCAGTTGACCGCTGTCGATGGCGCAGAGTTTGTCGAAGATAGCTGGCAGCGCGAAGCTGGCGGCGGTGGGCGTAGTCGGGTGTTGCGTAATGGTGGTGTTTTCGAACAGGCGGGCGTCAACTTTTCACATGTCCACGGTGAGGCGATGCCTGCTTCCGCCACTGCTCATCGCCCGGAACTTGCCGGACGCAGTTTCGAAGCGATGGGCGTTTCGCTGGTAGTGCATCCGCATAATCCGTACGTTCCCACCAGCCACGCGAATGTGCGCTTTTTTATTGCCGAAAAACCGGGTGCCGATCCCGTCTGGTGGTTTGGCGGTGGATTCGACTTAACCCCTTTCTATGGCTTTGAAGACGATGCTATTCACTGGCACCGCACCGCCCGTGACCTGTGCCTGCCATTTGGCGAAGACGTTTATCCGCGTTACAAAAAGTGGTGCGACGAATACTTCTATCTCAAACATCGTAACGAACAGCGCGGTATTGGCGGGCTTTTCTTTGATGACCTGAACACGCCAGACTTTGACCACTGTTTTGCCTTTATGCAGGCGGTAGGTAAAGGCTACACCGACGCTTATTTACCGATTGTTGAACGACGCAAAGCGATGGAATACGGCGAGCACGAGCGCAATTTCCAGCTCTACCGTCGCGGTCGCTATGTCGAGTTCAACCTGGTCTGGGATCGCGGCACGCTGTTTGGCCTGCAAACTGGCGGGCGCACCGAGTCTATCCTGATGTCAATGCCACCGCTGGTACGCTGGGAGTATGATTATCAACCGGAAGCAGGCAGCCCGGAAGCGGCGTTAAGTGAGTTTATTAAGGTCAGGGATTGGGTTTAATATCATGAAAATAAAAGAAAAATAACCCTCTGTTGGTGGCATAAAATTAATGCTGTTTTAATTTGTGTGCCATAGTGACACCCTAATATCTAATAATAATCTCTTTCGACTTAATATCCTCAGGCAAGGAGCGCCTCTATGACTCACCGTATTCCCTGTAAAAGCCCCGCTTGTACATCAACCATTCTTCCGGAAACCGCAGCGCGTACTAACGGATACTGCATGCCCTGCGAGCAGGCCCAACAGCAACGTGAGCACGACGAATATATCAAGAAAAACAAAAAGATCGTGAATGCGTTTGCAGGGTTAAGCGATCCGGTTGCTATGCTGAAATTAGTTCACCAGCCGCGAAAATTCGATGCGTTAATCGCCTGGACTCCCTGCCCCGTTCCCACAGATGCCCTGTATCAACAGTTGACCGCCGATCAAGCGCAGCAAATGGCTGATTACGCCACAGAACGCTTTGCATCTGGTGAATATAAGCTCGCTCAGGAGATTTGCCTTTGTCTGGCGGCATTTACCCAGGCAAATTTGAATGCCTATTTCAGAGAATGGATCTCTTATGATGATTTGGACGCTTATTCTCCCCTGCCTTTCCACCGCGCCCCAGCGGATGTTCGCGATACGCTGTTAGAACGGGTTGAGGTTGATGCAGAAAACAGAAATTTTATTCTGCAATGTCTGGCATGGATTGGGGATGACGTTGTTGTTGAACGTTTTGCCTACTGGCGCAATAACCCGCCGCTGTGGCGCAGTTCACTTTACATCGCGCCAGAAGAATATGCGCATGAGGCCGGTTGGGAGTTAACCGCTGAAGGGCAGAGACGTAATCTCTATTTTCCTCACTGTTTTCATCTGGAGATGAAAAACACCGGGTGTTGCGAAGCTTTGCGTGTTGTTGATGAACGCAGCGATACCTGTCCAAATTGCGCATTGCCCCTAACAAATCTTTTCGACGTTGACCTGAAGGCAACGGGTCTTAGCGATAAAGGCAGGTTTCGCGTCGTGACGTGTGAATGTTGCACCGCCTATAGCACCATTTTCGGTTACATAGACTCACGGGGTAACGCTCAT
This sequence comes from Escherichia sp. GZ89, assembly GCF_019366485.1. Taxonomy (NCBI): domain Bacteria; kingdom Pseudomonadati; phylum Pseudomonadota; class Gammaproteobacteria; order Enterobacterales; family Enterobacteriaceae; genus Escherichia; species Escherichia sp. GZ89. The sequence goes on from NZ_JAEOHX010000008.1 coordinate 31,879, forward strand.
TTGTCTGCAAAAAATATCCCGCCTGCCTGGCTGCCGGATGATGTATCGGAATGGCGTCGACTCCCTGTAAACAGCATGAGACAGGGAAACCTTAGGTCACCGTTATTTGCCGCAGACCCATTTTTACCTGTCTCTTTCTCGCAACTTGGCGGGCATCCAACCTGGATTCAGGACGCGGAATATCCTCTCTGTCCGCAATGTTCCCACACAATGATGTTTCTTGCGCAACTGGATTATGCCGATATTGAACAATATGGCGAAGGGATAATTTACGCGTTTATCTGCCCGGAGTGCCGGACAACAGCGACGTCTTATCAGCAATCGTAGGAATTATTTATCGCGAGCGACAAAGGGAGCGATTAAAATTGTCAGACAAATCACATAAAGAAAGTAAATGGCACCCTCATCTGGATATGAGTTTTCTGGGATGCGTGCTGGCATTTGCTATGGAAGTTTATTTTGAAGAACACATTTTTATTCCCCACGGTGGAGGAGCAAGTTTTGGATTGATAGCACTCATCGTTATTAATTTTATGACTATCCCGGTAGTGATCGTGGTAACAACACTATTTTGCTATTTATTTAAAATTTCGCGAAAGCGCGTAAATTGTATGTTGGTATTCCTGCTGGCGTGTATTTTGACAATTGTCGGTTTGTTTATCGCCTATCCCGTTGGGCAATAAAATACATAGCAATTCAACGTAATTTGTAACTTCACTATTGGCCGGCTCACCCATCCGGCCCTAAATCTCTCCCCAACTCCCGCATCCGCAGATGCAGCACCAACGATAGTGTCTCATCAAACCACGGCTCACGTGCAGTTAATTGCAGAGACCGAGCATCTTCAGCGAAATCAGAACGAGTCAATGGAAATAAAAAAGGCGCGGAGATATTTCCACGCCTGATATTAATTAAGCCTCTTACAGCGGCTGAGTCTGCGCTTCAACCACCGCCAGGGCCACCATGTTCACGATACGACGTACGGAAGCGATCGGCGTTAATACATGAACAGGTTTCGCTATTCCCATTAATACCGGGCCAACGGTGACACCTTCCGAACTGGAAACGCGTAGCAAGTTGTAACTAATACGCGCCGCTTCCATGTTCGGCATAACCAAAATATTGGCAGCACCTTTCAGTGGACTGTCCGGCATCCGGTCGCTACGAATAGCCTCTACCAGCGCCGCATCACCGTGCATTTCGCCATCAATCATCAGTTCAGGAGCTCGCGCTTTAATAAGTTCCAGCGCTTTACGCATTTTGCTGGATGACGGGCAATTAGAGGAACCAAAGTTGGAGTGTGACAGCAGCGCCACTCGTGGCTCAATACCAAAACGGCGTACCGTTTCAGCCGCCATCAGGGTGATTTCTGCCAATTCTTCGGAATTAGGTTCATCGTTGACATAAGTATCTGCAATAAAGGTGTTACCACTGGGCAGTAAAAGTGCATTCATCGCCCCGGCGGTATGCGCTCCTTCACGGTAACCAAAGACATTTTTCAGGATTGCATAATGCTCGTTATAGTCACCAATGGTGCCGCAAATCATTGCATCTGCTTCACCACGATGCACCATGATTGCGCCAATTACTGTTGGGTTACTGATCACCGCTCGCTGTGCCTGTTCCTGCGAAACGCCACGACGCTGCATGATCTTGTAGTACTCACTCCAGTACTCTTTAAAGCGCGGATCGGATTCGTTATTGACGATCTCAAAATCGACGCCCGCCTGAATATGAAGCCCCAGTTTCTTGATCCGCATTTCGATCACATTTGGGCGACCAATCAGGATCGGTTTTGCCAGACCCAATGTGATCAGTTCCTGAGTGGCGTGCAGGATACGAACTTCTTCCCCTTCCGGTAATACAACACGTTTCGGCGCTTTACGGGCCTGGGAGAAAATAGGCTTCATGAATAAGTTGGTTTTGTAGACAAACTCGGTCAGCTTATCGACATAAACGTCGAAATCCGCAATCGGCCGCGTCGCTACTCCAGAATCCATTGCAGCTTTTGCCACCGCAGGTGCGATCTTGACGATCAGACGTGGATCGAACGGTTTCGGAATAATATATTCCGGACCAAAGCTCAGATCCTGATCACCATAAGCAGAAGCAACGACTTCGCTCTGTTCAGCGTGAGCAAGTTCGGCAATCGCGCGTACCGCCGCCAGTTTCATCTCTTCATTAATCGCTGTTGCGCCTACATCCAGCGCTCCACGGAAGATGAACGGGAAGCAGAGCACATTGTTAACCTGGTTCGGATAGTCAGAACGACCAGTACAGATAATGGCATCCGGGCGAACTTCTTTTGCCAGTGGTGGCAGGATTTCTGGTTCCGGGTTTGCCAAAGCAAGGATCATTGGCGCACGGGCCATTTTTTTGACCATTTCTTGCGTCAGCACTTTCGGGCCAGAGCAACCGAGGAAAATATCAGCCCCTTCAATCACATCATCGAGAGTGCGTTTTCCATCATCAACCACCGCGTAAGCCGCTTTGGTTTCTGCCATGTTGGGTTCACGTCCCTGATAAATAACGCCTTTCGAGTCACAGACCACAATATTGTGTTTCTGCATCCCCAGTGCCACCATCAGGTTCATACAGGCGATAGCTGCTGCGCCCGCACCGGAAACTACCATTCGCACATCAGAGATGTTTTTCTCGACTACGCGCAATCCGTTGATAATTGCCGCTGTGCTGATAATGGCCGTACCATGCTGGTCATCGTGGAACACCGGAATATTCATGCGCTCACGCAGCTTCTGCTCAATATAGAAGCACTCAGGCGCCTTGATATCCTCAAGGTTGATACCACCGAAGGTTGGCTCCAGAGCTGCCACAACATCAATAAATTTGTCCGGGTTTAGCTCATCAACTTCAATATCAAAGACATCAATACCTGCGAATTTCTTAAACAGAACGCCCTTACCTTCCATCACTGGTTTGCCTGCCAGCGCACCAATATTGCCCAGTCCCAGTACCGCCGTACCGTTAGAAATTACTGCGACCAGATTGCCACGGGCGGTGTATTTGTAAGAGGCCAGTGGATCTTTTTCGATTTCCAGGCAAGGAGCGGCAACGCCAGGTGAGTAAGCCAGCGCCAGATCGCGCTGCGTTGCAAGAGGTTTGGTAGGAGAAACCTGGATTTTCCCTGGTACTGGAAATTCATGAAAATCAAGAGCGCTTTGTTTTAATTGGTCATCCATTGGGTATTCCTTTCACGTATCGTTCGATTAAGTTGTACAGCTACCGCTAACGCGCCGCACATTATTACCTTCCTACAGGTCACAGACTTTGAGCAAGTCCAAAATATCATCATTCAAATAAAGTATTGGCAATAATCCTATAACACTGCCGTTACGTGTATAAATCCGCAAGATCATGCCTGTCTGCTATGCTTTTTTGATGTGTTTACCTGATTTTCTCAGAAGTGTGAGCTAAAGCACTCATCTAAGACTTTACTTTTCAAGGAGTATTTCCATGAACGAGTTAGACGGCATCAAACAGTTCACCACCGTTGTGGCAGACAGTGGCGACATCGAATCTATTCGTCATTATCAACCCCAGGATGCCACCACAAATCCATCGCTATTACTGAAAGCTGCCGCATTAGAGCAATATGGTCACTTAATTGCTGATGCCATCGCATGGGGTAAGAAAAACGGTAAAACCCAGGAACAGCAGGTCGTTGCTGCCTGCGACAAACTGGCGGTTAATTTTGGTACAGAGATTCTGAAAATTGTCCCCGGACGTGTATCAACTGAAGTTGACGCCCGACTTTCTTTCGATAAAGAAAAAAGTATGCAAAAAGCCCGTCATCTGGTGGAACTCTATCAGCAGCAGGGCGTGGATAAATCGCGGATTCTGATCAAACTTGCCGCCACATGGGAAGGAATTCGGGCCGCAGAAGAACTGGAAAAAGAAGGTATTAACTGCAACCTGACACTGCTATTCTCCTTCGCGCAAGCCCGCGCCTGTGCCGAAGCTGGCGTATTTTTGATTTCACCTTTTGTCGGGCGAATCTATGACTGGTATCAGGCGCGCAATCCGATGGACCCGTATGTCGTGGAAGAAGATCCGGGTGTTAAATCGGTGCGCAATATCTACGACTACTACAAGCAGCATCGCTACGACACGATAGTAATGGGTGCCAGCTTCCGTCGTACTGAGCAAATCCTTGCTCTGACAGGATGTGATCGCCTGACCATCGCCCCGAATCTGCTAAAAGAGTTGCAGGAAAAGGTGTCGCCAGTGGTACGCAAGCTGATCCCGGCATCACAAGCTCTCCCCCGTCCAGTGCCAATGACAGAAGCGGAATTCCGCTGGGAACACAATCAGGATGCCATGGCAGTAGAAAAACTTTCTGAGGGTATCCGTCTGTTTGCCGTTGACCAACGAAAACTGGAAGACCTGCTTGCCGCTAAATTCTAAAAAACCAGCCACGGAGTGTTTTATGTCCCGAAAAGACCTTGCCAATGCGATTCGCGCACTCAGTATGGATGCGGTGCAAAAAGCCAATTCCGGTCATCCCGGCGCGCCGATGGGCATGGCAGATATTGCCGAAGTGCTGTGGAACGATTTTCTTAAACATAACCCCAGCGATCCAACCTGGTATGATCGCGACCGCTTTATTCTCTCCAACGGTCACGCGTCGATGCTGCTCTACAGTTTGCTTCATCTGACCGGTTACGACCTGCCGCTGGAAGAGCTGAAGAACTTCCGTCAGTTGCATTCGAAAACCCCAGGCCACCCGGAGATTGGCTATACACCAGGTGTTGAAACCACCACCGGTCCACTTGGACAAGGTTTGGCTAACGCCGTCGGGCTGGCGATAGCAGAGCGTACACTGGCGGCGCAGTTTAACCAGCCGGATCATGAGATCGTCGATCACTTCACCTATGTGTTTATGGGCGACGGCTGTCTGATGGAAGGTATCTCTCACGAAGTCTGTTCGCTGGCGGGCACACTGGGGCTGGGCAAACTGATTGGTTTTTACGATCACAACGGTATTTCGATTGATGGAGAAACCGAAGGCTGGTTTACCGACGATACGGCAAAACGTTTTGAAGCCTATCACTGGCATGTGATCCATGAAATCGACGGCCACGATCCGCAGGCGGTGAAGGAAGCGATTCTTGAAGCGCAAAGCGTGAAAGATAAACCGTCGCTGATTATCTGCCGTACGGTGATTGGCTTTGGTTCGCCGAATAAAGCAGGTAAGGAAGAGGCGCACGGCGCACCGCTTGGGGAAGAAGAAGTGGCGCTGGCACGGCAAAAACTGGGCTGGCACCATCCGCCATTTGAGATCCCTAAAGAGATTTATCACGCCTGGGATGCCCGCGAAAAAGGCGAAAAAGCGCAGCAGAGCTGGAATGAGAAGTTTGCCGCCTATAAAAAGGCTCATCCACAACTGGCAGAAGAGTTTACCCGTCGGATGAGCGGTGGTTTACCGAAAGACTGGGAAAAAACGACACAGAAATATATCAATGAGTTGCAGGCGAATCCGGCGAAAATCGCTACCCGTAAGGCTTCGCAAAATACGCTTAACGCTTACGGGCCAATGCTGCCTGAACTGCTTGGCGGTTCGGCGGATCTGGCCCCCAGCAATCTCACCATCTGGAAAGGTTCTGTGTCGCTGAAGGAAGATCCGGCGGGTAACTACATTCACTACGGGGTGCGTGAATTTGGCATGACCGCTATCGCCAATGGCATTGCGCACCACGGCGGCTTCGTGCCGTATACCGCGACGTTCCTGATGTTTGTTGAATACGCCCGTAACGCCGCGCGGATGGCAGCACTGATGAAAGCGCGGCAGATAATGGTTTATACCCACGACTCTATTGGCTTAGGGGAAGATGGTCCGACGCACCAGGCCGTTGAGCAACTGGCCAGTCTGCGCCTGACGCCGAATTTCAGCACCTGGCGACCGTGCGATCAGGTGGAAGCAGCGGTGGGCTGGAAGCTGGCGGTTGAGCGCCACAATGGACCAACAGCACTGATTCTCTCAAGGCAGAATCTGGCACAGGTAGAACGAACGCCGGATCAGGTAAAAGAGATTGCCCGTGGCGGTTATGTGCTGAAAGATAGCGGCGGTAAGCCAGATATTATTCTTATTGCTACCGGTTCAGAGATGGAAATTACCCTGCAAGCAGCGGAGAAATTAGCGGGAGAAGGTCGCAATGTTCGCGTTGTTTCCCTGCCCTCGACGGATATTTTCGACGCTCAGGATGAGGAATATCGCGAGTCGGTACTGCCTTCTAATGTTTCAGCCCGCGTGGCGGTGGAAGCGGGTATTGCCGATTACTGGTACAAATATGTTGGTCTGAAAGGGGCAATTGTCGGGATGACCAGCTACGGAGAATCTGCCCCGGCGGATAAACTGTTCCCATTCTTTGGCTTTACCCCCGAGAATATTGTGGCAAAAGCGCATAAGGTTCTGGGGGTTAAAAGCGCCTGATACGTGCACACAATATCTTTAACGGGTGATCCACAATGTGGGCCAGGCATCTGGCCCATGCCAGTTATCACAGGTAGGCTCTGCGGCGTAACGCACCAGACGAAAACGCTGGCCGTCAAAACGCCAGCGCGTCTGAATACCACAGTCGGTTAATCCTCGCCCTTTCGCTAATGTCACCAGCTCACGCGACTTTTCATCAAACGTCGCATTCATTAATTCCAGTTCATTGTTTTGCTGACCGTTATTGAAGGGTAAACGCAGGCGTACCGCGCGGGAGGCGAGCGGCTTTTTCCGTGAAACAATCCACGCCAGGTCAACGGTGTTATAAGCGCCAGCCTCACAACCAATCATAAGCAATGCTTTGTCATCGGTAAGCGCCGTCACACTCACCTCACGACGCAACGGGTCCAGTGAACAGCGTAAACCGTTCATCCGCCAGTTCCCGTAATCCAGCAGGTCGTTACGCTCCTCCTGACTTAATGGTGTCGGTGTCGGGTTAACAATCGCAACACCTTTCAGCGGCGGCGCGGGAGGAACGCTAAGAGGCGGATCATTGCCCTTTTCAATCCACGCCGTTTCACTACCAACGCGCTTTTGCTGCGCGTCAATAAACAGTAACGCGGCTTTTAATCCCAACAGTGAAATGGATTGGTTACCACCATCCAGCGTAATAGCTTGCGCATCCTGTACTTGCTGTAAAAAAGCGGTAATTGTCGCCGAATCGTCGGTCATTAAATGCCAGGGAGTGATTTTCCACGTTTCGCCTGTAAATAACAGCGGTTTACTATCAAGAAGTAAACGCGGAGCTATTGCCTCTTCGGCAATATCTGGAGTACTGAGGCTACCAAGATCAATACGTAAAACCGCGTCGGTATGCGCACCTGCACTACGGCTCAAGGTCATGACCAGCCCACCATGTTCGCCAGTGTTACGCGCTACGCAGAAATTTTGATTATTACAGGTGACTTGCCAGTCTAAGAACATGCGTTGGGCAGGTGCAGCCCACGTCAGCGACGTTGGTATCAGACCGAGCAGGAAAAGTAGAATAACGCGATAGCGCATGGACGATACAACCCCAGAAGCCAAACTTACAACTCAAGGGGTATCTTCGTTGCGCCTGATGTCTCACTCAATAAGATTTATCGGATTGCGCCAAAATTAACCAAATATATTATTCTTATTTTTCAATCCATTAAATGTGAAGATTGTAAATAGTTGAGCAATAACACAGTCTTACCGTCACGTATCTCACCGCTTTTAATCATTTCCAGTGCCTGAGTAAAGGGCAGCTCCAGCACCTCAATATCTTCATCTTCTACACCACCGCCCATATTAGTGCGTTGGCTTTCGCTATATTCTGCGATAAAAAAGTGGATAAGCTCAGTCACACCGCCCGGCGACATATATAGCTCAAACAATTTACGTACTTCACCCACTTCGTAACCTGTCTCTTCAATAGCTTCTTTACGAATACAGGCTTCCGGCTCATCGTTATCCAGCAGCCCGGCGCAGGTTTCAATTAACTGACCACTTTCATTGCCATTTACCCAGGTCGCAACACGGAACTGACGAATCAGCACTACTGTTTTCTTCTCCAGGTTATACAACAATATTGTCGCGCCGTTACCACGATCGTACACCTCGCGCTTATGGCGGATCACTTCGCCATTTTTGCGGGTCAGGTCGTAGGTAATGTTGTGCAGGGTGAAATAGTTTTCGGAGAGAATTTTATCTTTGATGAGGGTAATTTGTTGTGACATACCAGCTCCACGGCATAAGAAGACTCATCATCTTACGCCGCGAAGTTGGGTTTGTCTGCGTAGTGCGTTAGTGAGATTTGACTGATTTTACGCCCAGCCAGTCGACAATGCCCTGTGCAGCATGGCGTCCTTCCGCCATTGCTGTTACCACCAGATCAGCACCGCGTACAGCATCGCCACCAGCAAAGATTTTCGGGTTACTGGTCTGGTAACGGTATTTGCTGTTCACATTTGCAGCAATCCGCCCCCAGTCATCCACTTTCACTGAATGCGCTTCCAGCCACGGCATTGTATGAGGATTAAAGCCAAACGCCATAATAACCGCATCTGCAGGCATAACGAACTCACTACCTTCGACAGGCACCGGGCGACGACGACCATTTGCGTCAGGTTCACCAAGACGAGTGCGTAAAAAACGAATCCCACATACATGCCCTTGTGAATTAAGTTCAATCTCAATCGGCTGGACGTTAAATTCGAAATTAGCCCCTTCGTCGCGGGCGTTTTTCACCTCTTTCTTCGATCCCGGCATGTTAGCTTCATCACGACGATACGCACAGGTGACATTACTCGCACCATGACGTAGCGCCGTACGGACGCAGTCCATCGCTGTATCGCCACCACCAAGCACCACAACATTCAGCCCGGCAGTATTGATAAACGGCTCTTCTGGCAATTCTGGTAGCCCCATCACTTGTTTGGTATTGGCTATCAGGAACGGTAACGCATCGTATACCCCCGGCGCGTCTTCATTCGGTAAGTTCGCCTTCATCGAGCGGTAAGTGCCAACGCCAACAAATACTGCGTCGTACTCCTCCAGCAACGTTTCCAGCATCACATCTTTGCCAATTTCACAATTGAGCCTGAAGTCGATTCCCATTGCACTGAAGATTTCACGACGCCGCGCAAGCAGCGATTTATCCAGCTTAAAGGAGGGAATACCAAAGGTAAGTAAGCCACCAATTTCCGGGTGACGATCAAACACCGTGGTATCAATACCGTTGCGTGTCAGCACATCGGCACAGGCAAGCCCTGCCGGTCCTGCACCAATAATCGCCACACGTTTACCGACTTTGCTGACACCACTGAGATCGGGGCGCCATCCTTTTGCCAGTGCCTGGTCTGAAATGTAACGTTCAATGTTTCCGATAGTGACTGCACCATGTTCATCACGAATAGTACAAGCCCCTTCACATAGCCGGTCTTGCGGACAAACGCGCCCGGTAATTTCTGGCAGCGTATTAGTCTGGTGAGACAGCTCGACGGCGGCATCTATATTTCCGGCTTTAACCAGTTCGATCCACTGGGGAATATGGTTATGCAGTGGGCAAGTCCACTCACACACGCTGTGTTCGCCGCACTTAAGGCAACGGGAAGCTTCCTGGTGTGCCTGTTGAGCACGAAACGGCAGATAGATTTCATCAAACCCGGTTTTACGCGCGGCAATGGGCAGTTTGTCCGGTTCACCACGTGGTGGAGTGGCACGCATCTGCTCAACTTTACTAAAGGTGAGCGGGCGTTCCTGTTCTAAGCCGTCGTGCCAGGATTGATTTTCTTGCCGTGCCGTTCGCAGCCTGCGATTTTTCGCCAACCCGGTTAACGCGGCTTCAGTAACCAGTTGCAGTGCATCTGCCGGGCAGTTTTCCACACAGGCGGGACCGTTTTCACGCCCTTCACACAGATTGCATTTATGCGCCGTAGCTTTTACCCGCTCTGCTGAAACAGGTGACAATACAATTTGCATCGTGCCAAACGGGCAGGCAATAACACAGGATTTGCAGCCAATACATTTTTGCTGATTAACCTGAACACTGTCATTGACGTGGCTGATAGCTCCGTTCGGACAGCTGCGGGCGCAAGGCGCATCTTCACAGTGATGGCAAGTGACCGCACTGTTCAAATGCTGATGTTTAATAACCGTAATCCTTGGGTGAAAATGTTGCTGACTCAACACATGTTGCTCATCATTGTGAGCCATTACGCAGGCCACTTCGCAGGCATGACAGCCCAGGCACTGCTGGCTATTGGCCGTAATAAATCGATTCATGGCGACCTTCTTTTTTGGTTGTAAAAACCTTATTCTTTGCACGCCTGTTATTACCGACAAAAATGCGCGTCGGCAATGTTCATCTGCCCATAAAGCCCAACTATTTCGACTGAACATGTGGCAGATCAATTTATTACACAGCTGATATTATTTTGGATGTAATTATCTGAAACGCTTTGTTTAATTTCATATTGACCCTGTTTCGCGGAGAAAATGCGAGTGATCGTTAAACGTCCCGTCTCGGCCAGTCTGGCCAGGGCCTTTTTTTATATTGTCCTGTTGTCCATTCTCTCCACCGGTATCGCGCTATTGACACTGGCGAGCAGTTTGCGTGACGCAGAGGCCATCAATATTGCCGGTTCGCTGCGAATGCAAAGCTATCGGCTAGGCTACGATTTACAGCGGCAAAGCCAGCAACTGCATGATCATCGTCAGCTTTTCCAGCAAGCGCTGCATTCACCGGTATTAAACAATCTCAACGCATGGTATGTGCCACAAGCGGTGAAAACTCGCTATGCCCATCTTCACGCCAATTGGCTGGAGATGAATAAACGGCTGAACGAAGGCGATATTGACTGGTATCAGGAAAATATTAATAACTATGTCAACCAGATAGATCTCTTCGTTCTGGCTTTGCAACACTATGCTGAACGTAAAATGATGTTGGTTGTGGCGATATCGCTGGCCGGGGGAATAGGTATTTTTACCCTCGTCTTTTTTACCCTACGGCGGATTCGCCATCAGGTGGTGCAGCCATTGAATCATTTGGTGATGGCCAGCCAGCGAATGGAGCAAGGTCAGTTTGATTCGTTGCCCTTAGATACCAGTCTCCCCAATGAATTAGGTTTATTGGCCAAGACCTTCACTCAAATGTCGAGTGAATTACAAAAGCTATATCTGTCACTGGAAGCTTCGGTTGCAGAAAAAACGCGTGATTTGCATGAGGCCAAGCGCCGTCTGGAGGTACTGTATCAATGCTCTCAGGCGCTAAATACCAGCCAGATTGATGTTCACTGTTTCCGCCTCATATTGCAGATAGTCCGGGAACATGATGCAGCCTGCTGGCTGGAACTTACTGTTGGCGATAACTGGCGTATTAGTGAAGGGCACAAAAATGGCGAATTACCCTTACAGATTATACCGGTGACAATGCAGGATACTGTTTATGGCGAGTTGCAATGGCAAAGCGAGAATGCTTCTGCTTTCGCACCGTTAATGAATAGCGTATCGACCATGTTAGGTCGTGGTTTGTACTTTAATCAGGCACAGAAGCATTTCCAGCAACTGCTACTGATGGAAGAACGCGCCACCATCGCACGGGAATTACATGATTCGCTGGCGCAGGTGCTCTCTTATCTGCGTATTCAGCTCACGCTTCTGAAACGATCAATTCCGCAAGATAACGACACAGCGCAAAGTATCATGGCGGATTTTTCACGCGCCTTAAATGATGCGTACCAGCAGCTGCGTGAACTGCTCACAACGTTCCGCCTGACATTGCAACAGGCTGATCTGCCTTCTGCACTACGCGAAATGCTGGATACCCTGCAAAACCAAACTTCCGCTAAGCTCAGCCTCGACTGTCGCCTGCCAACACTGGCGCTGGATGCGCAAATGCAGGTGCATTTGTTACAGATTATTCGTGAAGCGGTTGTTAATGCGATCAAACATGCTAACGCCAGTGAGATCGCAGTCAGTTGCGTAACTGCTCCTGACGGTAACCACACCGTGTTTATTCGTGATAACGGAATTGGCATTGGCGACCCCACTGAACCTGAGGGGCACTACGGATTGAATATCATGCGCGAACGCGCGGAACGGCTGGGTGGTACGCTAAGTTTTTCCCAACCGTCTGGTGGCGGTACTTTGGTGAGTATCAGTTTTCGATCCGTAGAAGATGAGCAGAACCATCCTTCAGGCGCGTGAAACAGGCACGATAATTTACATTATCTCCTTTTTTTCTCCACGATTGGCCCGTACCTTGCCGCTACAGTGAAACAAGGTATGCCCATAACGATACGCAGAAACACGAGGTTCTCTTTTAATGGCGAATTTCTTTATTGATCGCCCCATTTTTGCCTGGGTGCTGGCAATCCTGATCTGCCTGACAGGAACCCTGGCGATTTTTTCTCTTCCCGTTGAACAGTACCCGGAACTTTCGCCGCCTAATGTGCGTATCTCGGCAAACTATCCGGGCGCTTCGGCACAAACACTGGAAAATACGGTTACCCAGGTTATCGAGCAAAATATGACCGGACTGGATAACCTGATGTATATGTCGTCGCAAAGCAGCGGTACAGGCCAGGCATCAGTAACGCTGACTTTCGAAGCGGGTACTGATCCTGACGAAGCCGTTCAACAGGTACAAAACCAGCTGCAATCGGCACTGCGTAAGCTACCGCAAGCAGTACAAAATCAGGGCGTGACAGTACGTAAAACCGGTGATACCAACATTCTCACCATCGCCTTCGTTTCTACTGATGGTTCGATGGATAAACAAGATATTGCCGATTACGTTGCCAGTAATATTCAGGACCCGTTAAGTCGCGTGAATGGCGTCGGGGATATCGATGCCTATGGTTCACAATATTCCATGCGTATCTGGCTGGATCCGGCGAAACTCAATAGTTTCCAGATGACGGCTAAAGATGTCACTGATGCCATTGAGTCGCAGAATGCGCAGATTGCGGTCGGGCAACTTGGCGGTACGCCGTCAATTCCTCAACAGGCACTGAATGCCACCATCAATGCTCAGTCGCTTTTACAAACACCTGAACAGTTTCGCGCAATCACGTTACGCGTTAATCAGGATGGTTCCGAAGTTAAATTAGGTGACGTAGCCACTGTTGAAATGGGTGCGGAGAAATATGGCTATCTTAGCCGCTTTAATGGCAATCCGGCATCCGGGCTGGGGGTAAAACTGGCTTCTGGCGCCAACGAAATGGCGACAGCCAAACGAGTCATTGAGCGGCTGGACGAACTGGCGCAATACTTCCCCCATGGGCTGGAGTACAAGGTAGCCTATGAAACCACTTCGTTTGTTAAAGCCTCTATTGAAGATGTGGTAAAGACGCTACTGGAAGCAGTAGCACTGGTATTTCTTGTGATGTATCTGTTTTTGCAGAACATCCGCGCGACACTTATCCCGACCATTGCTGTTCCTGTGGTGCTGCTTGGCACTTTTGCGGTGCTTTACGCCTTTGATTACAGTATCAACACCCTAACGATGTTTGCGATGGTGCTGGCGATCGGTCTACTGGTGGATGACGCTATCGTGGTGGTGGAAAACGTCGAACGCATCATGAGTGAAGAAGGATTGTCGCCTCGCGCAGCCACACGTAAATCAATGGGGCAGATCCAGGGCGCACTGGTCGGCATTGCCATGGTGCTCTCCGCTGTGTTTATTCCAATGGCATTTTTTGGTGGCACAACCGGGGCCATTTATCGCCAGTTCTCTATCACCATTGTCTCTGCCATGGTGCTTTCCGTGTTGGTGGCATTAATACTTACTCCGGCATTGTGCGCCACAATCCTCAAACCATTGCATAAAGGCGAGCAGCACGGGCAGAAAGGTTTTTTTGGCTGGTTCAACCGCGTGTTTAACCGCAATGCTGATCGCTATGAAAGAGGCGTGGCAAAAATTCTTCATCGCAGCCTGCGCTGGCTGCTTATTTACCTGTTACTGATTGGCGGCATGGTGGTTTTATTTATGCGCCTGCCCTCTTCGTTTTTGCCGCAGGAAGACCGTGGAATGTTTACCACGTCAGTACAGTTACCCAGCGGCTCCACTCAACAACAAACCCTGAAAGTTGTCGAGCAAGTGGAGAAGTATTTCTTCACTCACGAGAAAGATAACATTATGTCGGTGTTTGCCACCGTCGGTTCCGGACCTGGGGGTAACGGTCAGAACGTAGCCCGCATGTTTGTTCGCCTGAAAGACTGGGATGATCGCGATCCGAAAACCGGTAGTGCTTTTGCCATTATTGATCGCGCCACACAAGCTTTTAAGAAGATCAACGAAGCGAAAGTGACTGCCAGTAATCCACCGTCGATCAGCGGTCTTGGTAGTTCTGCTGGTTTCGATATGGAATTACAGGATCACGCCGGAGCGGGACACGACGCGTTGATGGCCGCCAGAGACAAACTGCTGGAACTGGCGGGCAAAGATCCTTCCCTGACACGTGTTCGGCATAATGGTCTCGACGACAGTCCACAGTTACAAATTGATATCGACCAGCGTAAAGCACAGGCACTGGGGCTCTCCATTGATGATATTAACGATACCCTGCAAACGGCCTGGGGCTCTAGTTACGTTAACGACTTTATGGATCGTGGCCGTGTGAAGAAGGTTTATGTGCAGGCCGCTGCGCCGTATCGCATGCTGCCAGACGATATTAATCTGTGGTATGTACGCAATAAAGATGGCGGCATGGTGCCTTTTTCCGCTTTTGCGACCTCTCGTTGGGAGACCGGCTCGCCACGCCTGGAGCGCTATAATGGCTATTCGGCAGTTGAAATTGTTGGTGAAGCTGCCAGAGGCGTGAGCACGGGAACGGCGATGGAGATTATGGAAAATCTGGTGCATCAGCTGCCCGGTGGATTCGGACTGGAGTGGACAGCAATGTCGTATCAGGAGCGGCTTTCCGGTGCCCAGGCCCCAGCACTGTATGCGATTTCGTTGCTGGTTATCTTCCTGTGCCTTGCTGCATTGTATGAAAGTTGGTCCGTCCCCTTCTCCGTCATGTTAGTTGTGCCGCTGGGTGTGGTGGGGGCGCTACTGGCAACCTGGATGCGCGGACTGGAAAACGATGTCTATTTCAAAGTGGGGTTGTTAACAGTAATTGGCCTTGCAGCGAAGAACGCCATTCTGATCGTTGAATTCGCCAATGATATGAATCAGAAAGGACATGATTTGCTGGAAGCGACGCTCCATGCCTGTCGCCAGCGTTTACGTCCAATTTTGATGACATCGCTGGCATTTATTTTCGGCGTATTGCCAATGGCGATCAGCAATGGTGCGGGCTCTGCCAGCCAACATGCAGTAGGTACAGGTGTAATGGGCGGGATGATTTCGGCGACTATTCTCGCCATATACTTCGTGCCGCTATTCTTTGTCCTGGTGCGTCGCCGCTTCCCACTGAAGCCGCGCCCGGAATAATCAAACAAAAAGGCGACTTGCCAATGAGTCGCCTTTTCCATCTTTATGATTTATAGCCCTGGACTCAGGGCCTGATGTTACGCATTTCGTCCAGAAGCTTATTTACGAAGCATTACTTCGATAAAGTCTTTCCAGTTCCCCAGTTCACGTTCAATCATAACAACCTCTCTTATAATTATGGGTATTCTACAAACTCACTTTCTCTTACTGAAGCTATTTACACCGATTGCTGTGATTAATGCCTCCGGGGTTGGGAGCTTTCAGTAATTACTATGACGTTGTAGCCATAATTTTTTTGTGACGAACTACAATAATCTGAAATATTCATACTCTTTTTACTTCTATTGTAATTTTGATGTAAAAACATACAGATGCAACCAGGTAAATTCTGAGTTTTGTTGAGCGCCTGGTTCTGAAACAGCTCGGGAATATTATTAACAGACTCCAAACAATGTTATATTTCCCGATAACTAATATTACACAACGTGACGTTGTATATATAACAATCTCATTGCGTAATTATTCGGTTTTAGCGAAAAAGGATTCACTATGGTTACTCTTTACGGCATTAAAAATTGCGACACCATCAAAAAAGCACGCCGCTGGCTGGAAGCCAATAACATCGACTATTGTTTTCATGATTATCGCGTTGATGGGCTGGACAGCGAATTATTGAACGGTTTTATCAACGAATTAGGCTGGGAGGCGTTACTCAACACCCGTGGTACAACCTGGCGTAAACTGGATGAAACCACCCGCAATAAAATCACCGATGCGGCCTCTGCGGCGGCATTAATGACTGAAATGCCTGCAATTATCAAACGCCCATTGCTCTGCGCGCCCGGGAAGCCTATTCTGCTGGGTTTCAGTGATTCCAGTTATCAGCAATTTTTCCATGAGGTGTAGTCTATGTCGTGCCCGGTTATTGAGCTGACACAACAGCTTATTCGCCGCCCTTCCCTGAGTCCTGATGACGCAGGATGTCAGGCTTTGTTGATTAAACGTTTGCAGGCGATCGGTTTTACCGTTGAACGCATGGACTTTGCCGATACGCAGAATTTTTGGGCATGGCGTGGGCAAGGTGAAACGTTAGCCTTTGCCGGGCATACCGATGTGGTGCCACCTGGCGACGCCGACCGTTGGATTAATCCGCCGTTTGAACCGACCATTCGTGACGGCATGTTATTCGGGCGCGGCGCGGCAGATATGAAAGGCTCGCTGGCAGCGATGGTGGTAGCAGCAGAACGTTTTGTCGCGCAACATCCCAACCATACAGGTCGACTGGCATTCCTGATCACTTCTGATGAAGAAGCCAGTGCCCACAACGGTACGGTAAAAGTCGTCGAAGCGTTAATGGCGCGTAATGAGCGTCTCGATTACTGCCTGGTCGGCGAACCATCGAGCATCGAAGTGGTAGGTGATGTGGTGAAAAATGGTCGTCGTGGATCGTTAACCTGCAACCTAACCATTCATGGCGTTCAGGGGCATGTGGCCTACCCACATCTGGCTGACAATCCGGTACATCGCGCAGCACCTTTCCTTAATGAATTAGTGGCTATTGAGTGGGATCAGGGTAATGAATTCTTCCCGGCGACCAGTATGCAGATTGCCAATATTCAGGCGGGAACGGGCAGTAACAACGTTATTCCGGGTGAACTGTTTGTGCAGTTTAACTTCCGCTTTAGCACCGAACTGACGGATGAGATGATCAAAGCGCAGGTGCTTGCCTTGCTTGAAAAACATCAACTGCGTTATACGGTGGATTGGTGGCTTTCCGGGCAGCCATTTTTGACCGCGCGCGGTAAACTGGTGGATGCGGTCGTTAACGCGGTTGAGCACTATAATGAAATTAAACCGCAGCTACTGACCACAGGCGGAACGTCCGACGGGCGCTTTATTGCCCGCATGGGGGCGCAGGTTGTGGAACTCGGGCCGGTCAATGCCACTATTCATAAAATTAATGAATGTGTGAACGCTGCCGACCTGCAGCTACTTGCCCGTATGTATCAACGTATCATGGAACAGCTCGTCGCCTGATGAGTGGTTCTGCAAGAGGAAATAAGCATGGACTGGCTGGCTAAATATTGGTGGATTCTGGTGATTGTCTTTTTGGTAGGCGTCCTGCTGAACGTGATTAAAGATCTTAAGCGCGTCGACCATAAGAAATTTCTCGCCAACAAGCCGGAGCTTCCCCCGCATCGTGATTTCAACGATAAGTGGGACGATGACGATGACTGGCCGAAAAAGGATCAACCGAAGAAGTAAGCTAAGTGGCCGGATCAGGCGTTAACGCCGCATCCGGCCATGATGCCTGATGCGACGCATCATACGTCTTATCAGGCCTGGTAATCTGTCTTTTACATCATTTCAATCACATCATCATCGCCAGGCTTGCCACCGCTTAGCGCTTCGTCGAAATAATGTTTCGGAATGGTATAACGCAAGTGATCCAGGGCAAATTGCATACTGCGATTGTCGATCGCATGGCCTAAATCCTCCACGATATCCAGCGTCACATCACCACCGACACTGATTAACGCTTCCTGCGCCGCAACCGCATGCGCCAGATCGATAACCGGATCTTCACCGCCATGGATCAAGTGAATTGTCGTGGCTGTAGACGCGGTTTCCGGCAGGCTGGCGTAACGTCCGTTAAAGGCAATGACGCGCGAGGCAAGACCCGGTTCGGCTTTAATGCTCTCCAGCGCCATAATCGCGCCTTGTGAGAAACCGATTAACGCCGTGGCGTTAGCCCCTACTCCGCTCTGTTTCTGCCAGTAGCGTACCGTCTCAATAAAGGTCGGCATGATGGCATCCACACGCGCCTGGCGATTATCTTCCGTAATCCCCTGCACCGAAAACCACTGACGCCCCGCCGGATTACCGCTCGGCTCCGCACCACCGATGCTCACCACCAGTGCATCAGGAAACAGCGGCGCAAACCAGCTGCCGATCTCACCCATCGCTACCGGGTTATCCCCGACACCGTGGAAAAGCAGTAACAACTGTTGTGCAGGTTTATCCGGGCTTTGAACAACAAAATGGTCATGTTTCATGGCGAACTCCTTAACTGATGTCATTAATTTTACGCCGCTGACTCACAATGACCATGGGAGAAAATTGAAGGAGTCAGTGAAAAAATTGCCATTGCGTTATGCGATCGCGCAGACGCTCAGTGCGAACATTATCAAGTGCGAACAGCGCCTGCGCGGCCTCCTCTCGCTGACGGGCCAGTAACATCTTGCGGCCTGAAAGTTTAAGTGTTGTACATAACTGCGCGTCACTGGCGTTTTTCTGTAATCGTCCACGCAACGCCGGTAATGCCAGTTCACTGGTTTGTAGCAGACGCGTTAAGCAACCTAACGACGTTAATAGCGGACGATGAGCGAAAGCAAAACCGGCCAGTTCAAGCCAGTCGTCCTCAGAAAGGACGGCATCATTTCGTGGATCGACGGGGAGCGTTTCGCCATTCCACTGCGTGAGAGCATGCGCATCGCGACGTAAACGGTAATGCTCACGTTCAGCCAGCTGTTTACCCGCATCACTCATCGGTAACAGTGCCATCGCCGTATAGCAACCGCTGCAGGCTTCACGATGATTACCCATTCGCACCAGCACAAAACCGCAGCGTTGCCAGAAACGCCATAACTCCTCGGTGTAGCCAAAACTCACCGAAAGATAGTCGAGGTCATGCGTATAGTTTAAAGCAAGGGCAATAAGCTGTTGCCCAACGCCTTCACGCTGACGAGCTGGATGAACTGCTATCCTGCTGACCCGCCGTCCGCGCAATGTCGCTGCCAGTGGATTGCTGCCGTGCGCCGCCAGCGACTGGGCTACCAGATTACCCCGCGGGCGACGAAAACCTGCCCATACCGCCTGGCTGAGTTCTTGAGATAATCCGCCCTCCTCCACCAGCCACAGCGCCCCGGCGATCTCGTTTTCACAAGCCGCCTGGAAAAAATGTTGCCCAGGTACATCCATCATGCGGCGTAAATCCAGCGGCGAGGTCCGGTAGTGCGCGCCAGACAATAGCTGATATACCTTTAACGGTGTATCCGGATCGCTTCGCCATAAGGTCTGTTCAAAAGCGGAAATGACGATATTGCCTTGTGGTGTATGGGTGAAGTTTTCATCGTCAAAAACCAGTGCCTCGCTGACCATTTTTTCCAGCGGGCATCCCTGCGCCCAGCGGATCGGCTGTTGCAATTCGAAACGGTGTAAATGCGGAAAGCGAGCGCAAAATTTCAGCAAAAAACCACGTCCCGTGCCTTCGTAGCCCTGCACCGTAGTGGTTAACAACGTTCGAGGAAAACGCGATACCAGTTGATGCAACAACGGCGCAGGTATGGCCGCGGCTTCGTCAACCACCAGCCAGTCGGCTTGTTCATCGCTGGCTAACAAAGCATCCGGCGCAATAAAGCGAAACTTCTCGCCCGCAAATTGTGCCAGTACATCCGTTGCCGCTTTTGCAGGCGCGGTGACAATCGCACTGCCCGCAATACGAGAAATGAGTTGCCCTGCCAGCGCCGACTTACCGCGCCCACGCGCAGCAGTTACCGCTGCCACGCCCGGCGGCATGGTCAGTAGTTGCTGTAAGAGTTGCTGTTGTTCTGGTTGTGGTGCGCCGGTCGCGGGGTGCCAGTCAGTACGGGGAGCAAAATGCGTCAACGTGAATGGCTGGTTTTGCCGCCAGAGGATAGCGCCGTGATCCGCCGTAAGTACGCGTTTGAGATGCTGGACAAAATGCGGCGTCGCAATAGGGTCAGGGCAATCACTCCAGCGCAGCGAGTCGGCATCAGGTTGGTTCTCCCACTCTTCCCATGCAGGGAGTAACAACACCTGCCAGCTTCCCGCTTTCAACGTTCCGCTAAGTGCTGCAAAGGCAGCGGCATCAAAGCCATGGCGGGCGTCGAATACCGCATGCCGGAACTCGCGCCCAAGTAAAGTTTGTAGCGTCGAGGGAGAACAGTAGTTTTCAGCGACTGGCTGCGGCGAAATCCACAGCCAGTCACCAGGTAAGGCATCACGCAACTTAAGCGCATGCTCAAAACACCAACTCTCTTCCCCGCTCAACACCAGCAAGCGGCGGATCCCTTCACGTTTCATTTGCGCTGTTAATGTGTGAAGCGCAGTCAGTTCAGCCATCCCTGCCCCGAAAGTTAAATGCTTTTACCAAAAGTATTGCATTGTGCCGGATCGCCGCTGTCGAAACCACGTTTAAACCAGCTGTAGCGTTGCTGAGAAGTGCCATGAGTGAAACTGTCTGGTACGACTCGCCCCTGACTTTGCTGCTGTAAACGGTCATCGCCGATGGCCTGCGCCGCGTTCAGCGCTTCTTCCAGATCGCCGGTTTCCAGAACGCCTTGCTGCTGCATACTATGCCCCCAGACACCGGCAAAACAGTCGGCCTGGAGTTCCATACGCACAGATAAGCGGTTCACTTCCGCCTGCGTCGCGTTTTGTTGCAGTTGACGGACTTTCGGCTCGATGCCTAACAGTTTCTGCACATGATGACCGACTTCATGGGCGATAACGTACCCCTGGGCAAAATCGCCATCCGCGCCAAGTTTGTCTTTCATGTCATCATAGAAGGAGAGATCGATATAAACCGTGCCATCCGCCGGGCAATAGAACGGCCCCATAATGGACTGGCCCGCCCCGCAGCCGGTGCGCGTCATTCCACGGTACATGACCAGCTTCGGTTGCTGATAGGTCTTACCCATCTTCTCGAACTGCTGTCCCCAGGTGTCTTCGGTGGTTGCCAGAATCACCGAGGTGAATTTTGCGGCTTCGTCTTCATTTGGGCTAATTGACCGCGTTGATTGCTGTTGGGAAACCGGCTGCCCGGTCATCAACCCGGTTAAATCAACGCCATAGTAGCCTGCAACCAGCACGACTATCAGTAAAATCAGCCCGCCTTTACCGCTTGGCAGGCGAAAACCGGGACCGCCCATTGACGGACCGCCGGAGCTATTGCGCCTGTCTTCAACATTGTCACTTTCACGTCGCCCTTGCCAGCGCATAGATACCTCAACAATATATTCATTATAGAAATGATCGTAGGTGGTTCAGAGGAAGATTACCACAGGAAAGCGGGATGAAATGGCGGAGGAATGAGCGTTCAATGCACATCTTATGAGAGCGGTTGTCTTGCCGTGCCAGCAGCACGGCAAGATGATGAATAGAAAAATCAGTCCAGCTGTACACCCAGGCGGCGGGCAACGGCTTCATAGGCTTCGATCAGGCCACCGAGGCTCTGGCGGAAACGGTCTTTGTCCATTTTCTCCAGCGTTTCTTTGTCCCACAGGCGGCTGCCGTCCGGGGAGAACTCATCGCCCAGTACCACTTCACCTTTGTACAGACCAAACTCCAGCTTGAAGTCGACCAGAATCAGACCAGCATCATCGAACAGTTTTTTCAGCACGTCATTCGCTTTGTAGGTCAGCTCTTTCATACGTGCCAGGTTCTCTTTACTTACCCAGCCAAAGGTTTCGCAGTAAGATTCGTTGACCATCGGATCGTGCATGGCATCGTTTTTCAGGAACAGATCGAACAGCGGCGGGTTCAGCTCAATACCTTCTTCGATTCCAAGACGTTTCACCAGAGAGCCAGCAGCACGGTTACGCACGACACACTCAACCGGCACCATATCCAGCTTTTTCACCAGACATTCGGTATCGGAGAGCAGACGCTCCATTTGAGTCGGGATACCCGCTTCAGCCAGTTTGCTCATAATGAAGTAGTTGAACTTGTTGTTCACCATACCTTTGCGATCAAACTGCTCAATGCGCGCGCCATCCCCTGCTGACGTATCATTGCGGAATTCGAGCACCAACAGGTCCGGGTTTTCCGTGCTGTATACGGTTTTCGCTTTACCACGATACAACTCAGCTTGCTTTTGCATCTTTATCACTCCTGGGTGTGAATTAACGTTTTAAAATCTTTTGCTGTCTGATGTGCCAGATGTTTGTCGAATGCGGCGTGAACGCCTTATCCGACCTGCGTCCGACAAACAAATTTCGTGCGAATTACCGCTAAAATCGCGTTTTTCTGTCGACGCACACGTTTGCGTATCATATCAGAAAAAAGGGCCGGATGACTCCAGCCCTGTATTTTTACTTGCTAAACGCAGCCTGGAAGACAGCTACCAGTGCGTCGTTCTGACTCTGAGTCAGAGTATGACCTTTCGGATCGATGAACTGTAGGCTACTGCGGTTATCTAAATCACCGACCTGCAGTTTGTAGTCGCCAGATGCCAGTTCAGGATCGCGTGCGCCCAGTTCCTGCCAGTCGCTGTCAGACAGTGGCTTGTAAGTCACGGCCAGGCTTCCCTGAGAACGGGTGCTGTCGGTCACTTTCATACCTACTTTCTCCAGCGCTGCCGGGAGACGCTGCCAGACCACATTGAACGGTGCACGCACCACTAACATCGGTAAACCTGTTTCATCGGCGGCGCTTTGCACATCCATCGTGGCAGCAGAGCGATTCTGTGCAGCGTTCGCGGCGTCAGAGGCAGATTTATCCAGCCCGGCGGAGATCACGTTCATCATCTCCGTGCTGTAACGCTGCATGGAAGCCGGATCAGCAACCGGTTTGCCACCTTGCTCAAGATTGAGCAGTTTGACCTGTACCGCTTGCTGATAACCTTGCGGCTGTACCGAGATTTGATAACGGCCACGATACTGCTCGTCTTCATCCAGACGGTTCCAGTCAACCCAGTCGGTGGTCAGGGTCTGGCTGGCATCATCACGTTTGGTGATGGTGTAGTTTTTCGCCTGAATCACACTAACAACTTGCGGCCACAGAGTGGTGCCGCGACCATTTTCGACCAGCAAGGTTGCGGTATCGCCACTGAACTGGGTACGCGTACCACTGGCCAGCGCAAGCGGCTGTGCCGGTGGACGAATATCCAACGCTTTACCAACGGCACCGCTGCCATTAGTCACCGGGATGGTGTAATCGCCCGATGTAACCGGCAAGATCATTCCCGCCGGAGCGTGAAGTTCAGCCAGCGGTGCGGCATCCAGATAGGATTCATCACCGCTTACCTGGCGCTTGTAACGCGAATCCGAGTTACAGGCTGCGAGTAGCAAAACTAGCGATACACCCGCAACCTTCGCCAGGCGCGACTTTTGTACTGAGTAAGCCATCAAATCTCCCTAAACTTTACAGCAAACCGGCATGTTTAAGCGCCGCTCTGACGATCTCTTTACCGTTGTCGGTAATCGGCGTCATCGGCAGGCGCAACGTGTCGGTCGCTACAAGCCCCAACTCCTTACATGCCCATTTCACCGGGATTGGATTGGGTTCGACAAATAGTTTGTTATGCAACGGCATCAGACGCTGGTTAATAACTCGCGCCTCGGCAAATTGCCCTTCTGCTGCCAGTCTGCACATTTCAGCCATGTCACGCGCCGCAACGTTAGCTGTTACAGAGATCACCCCGTGACCACCTAACTGCATAAAGTCCAGGCCGGTGGCGTCATCACCGCTGAGCAGCAGAAAATCGTCTGAAACCAGCTCTTTGATCTGGTGAACACGGCTTAAGTTCCCCGTTGCCTCTTTAATTGCGACAATATTTTTTACTTTCGCCAGGCGACCAACGGTTTCAGGCAGCATATCGCAGCCAGTACGGGACGGTACATTATACAGAATCTGCGGCAGGTCAGTATGTTCAGCGATGGCTTTGAAATGCTGATACAAACCTTCCTGAGTGGGACGGTTATAGTAAGGGGTTACCGTCAGACAACCGACAACACCGCTGTCGTTGAAACGCTGCGTCAGACTGATGGCTTCAGCCGTCGCATTGGCGCCAGTTCCGGCAATCACCGGAATACGCCCGTCCGCCAGCTCCAATGTCATCATCACTACATCGCCATGTTCATCATGACTCAAAGTAGCGGATTCACCAGTAGTGCCAACAGAAACGATCGCCGAAGTACCGCTGGCGACATGATAATCAATCAGTTTTTTCAGGCTCGACCGGCAGACGTTACCTTTATCATCCATCGGTGTAACAAGCGCAACAATACTTCCCGTGAACATGGGGCCATCCTCTGTGCAAACAAGTTTCTCAATGGTACGTTTGGTCTGGCAATAAAAGCAAGTGACGAGAGACCTGTTGCTTGTTGTATGCCAGTTTTTTTTATGCTTTCCTTATGATTACCTCACCTCTCAAAGGAATAACAGGTTTGACACCGTCATCACAACACTACCTCGTTATCACAGCACTGGGTGCCGATCGCCCCGGGATCGTGAATACGATCACACGTCACGTCAGTAGTTGTGGCTGTAATATTGAAGACAGTCGACTGGCGATGCTGGGGGACGAGTTCACCTTTATTATGCTGCTTTCTGGCTCATGGAATGCCATTACCCTTATTGAATCAACCCTGCCGTTGAAAGGCGCAGAGCTGGATCTCCTCATTGTGATGAAGCGAACCTCCGCCAGACCTCGTCCGCCGATGCCCGCTACGGTATGGGTACAGGTTGATGTGCCAGACTCGCCGCATTTAATTGAGCGTTTTACGGCGCTTTTTGACAACCACAAGATGAACATTGCGGAACTGGTTTCACGCACGCAACCAGCTGAAAACGATAATGTTGCACAACTTCATATTCAGATCACCGCGCACAGTCCGGCATCACATGATTCGGTAAATATTGAGCAAGACTTCAAAGCGCTATGTACAGAATTGAATGCACAAGGCAGTATTAGTGTCGTCAATTATTCACATACTGATGAACAGAATGGAGTTAAGTAATGAATCCACTGAAAGCCGGTGACATCGCACCGAAATTTAGCTTGCCGGATCAAGACGGGGAACAAGTAAATTTAACCGACTTCCAGGGACAGCGTGTTCTGGTCTATTTCTACCCGAAAGCCATGACGCCAGGCTGTACCGTACAGGCCTGTGGCCTGCGAGATAACATGGACGAGTTGAAAAAAGTTGGCGTCGATGTGCTGGGTATCAGCACCGATAAGCCAGAAAAACTTTCCCGTTTTGCTGAAAAAGAGTTGCTTAACTTCACGCTTTTGTCTGATGAAGATCACAGCGTTTGTGAGCAGTTTGGCGTCTGGGGCGAGAAGTCATTCATGGGTAAAACTTATGATGGCATCCACCGTATCAGTTTCCTGATCGACGCTGACGGCAAAATTGAACACGTGTTTGATAATTTTAAAACCAGCGATCACCACGACGTTGTGCTCAACTGGATAAAAGAAAACGCCTGATTCCTTTCTCCAGCGCTGATGCCGTGCCGTCAGCGCTCATCCTGCCTTAATGTGATTTAGCTCACAGCTTATAAGTCCCTACGACACTAGTGCCGAATTGCGTATCCCCGAACGTTTATGTCCATCACTTTTGTATTCTCCTCACGTTGAAAATCATATAACAAACTGAAATAAAAGCACTTTTAATGATGGCATCCTTTATGCATAGCAAGGCGTAACGTTTTGTTTTTATTTAAGGAGCCGACATGAACCGCTTTGTAATGGCCGATCCTCAGTGGTGTACAGGATGTAAAACCTGTCTCGCTGCGTGTTCGGACGTACATAAAAAGCAAGGCTTACAGCAACATCCTCGACTCGCCCTGGTTTGCACACCTGAGCAAACTGCGCCTGTTCAGTGCCATCACTGTGAGGATGCGCCCTGTCAGCAGGTCTGCCCGGTTAACGCAATTTCCCGGCATGACGACGCAATCCAGCTCAATGAAACGCTCTGCATTGGCTGCAAACTCTGTGCATTGGTATGTCCGTTTGGCGCGATAACGGCTGCAGGAAGTGGGCCAGTGGACGCGCCAGCGTTATATCAGCACCAGGCTGAGGAGCCACTTAACGATATCCCGGAAAGCTCACCGACATTGCATCCCTTATTACGCTGGCAGGTTGGCGTCCAGGCAGTCGCTGTGAAATGTGATCTCTGTTATTTCCTGCCAGAAGGCCCCGCCTGTATTCGAGCTTGTGCCACTAACGCCCTGCAACTCGTCACAGATAAAGTTTTGCATCAGCAAATGAAGCAAAAACAGCATCTTGCCGCCACGTGTCTGGCAGACACAGGGTTGGATTCATTTTCTTCTACTTCGGAGCAAGGCTGATGGACGCTCTGCAATTATTGTTGTGTTCACTGATGCTATATTTCTTTGCCGGAATCGCGTCGCTGTTCCTTTACGGCCTGGATCGCATTGCCATAAAAATTTCCGGCATCGCATCCCTGGCCGGTGGCCTGGTCGGTATTGTCAGCGCTCTGACGCAGCTGCACTCTGCTATTCCTTTGGTTACAGAATTTATCACGCCATTCCCCTTCGCCACACTCACTATTCGTATGGATAGCCTTTCAGCTTTTATGCTGCTGGTGATTTCCGTACTGGTCGCGGTGTGTGCTCTCTATTCTCTGGCCTATATGCGTGAATATCTTGGTAAAGGAGCGGCAGCAATCGGCTTCTTTATGAATATGTTTATCGCCTCTATGGTGAGTTTGCTGGTGATGGATAACCGGATTGCCATTGCGGTCGATAATGCCGATGCGTGGCATAACATGAACGATCTGAAAGAGCAGTTAAAGCAAGAAAATAACCAACTTAACGAACAGTTACACTGCTCTCAACACGTCGGCGATATCATTTATCAAAGCCAGGTGATGGAAGAGTTACTCCAGCAAGTGGGAATTGTGGCGCAAAGTGACAGTACCGTCCTGCTTTGCGGTGAAACAGGTACCGGAAAAGAGGTGATTGCGCGTACCATCCACCAGCTCAGTCTGCGCCATGACAAACCGCTGGTGAAAATTAACTGCGCAGCCATTCCTGCTGCACTGCTGGAAAGCGAGTTGTTTGGTCATGACAAAGGGGCGTTTACCGGGGCTATTAATACTCATCGCGGTCGCTTTGAAATTGCTGATGGCGGGACGCTATTTCTTGATGAGATTGGCGATCTACCGCTGGAGTTACAACCAAAGCTATTACGAGTATTACAGGAAAAAGAAATTGAACGACTAGGAGGAAACCGCACCATTCCGGTAAACGTGCGAGTCATTGCCGCCACTAACCGCGATTTATGGCAGATGGTGGAAGATCGTCAGTTCCGTAGTGATCTGTTTTATCGGTTGAACGTATTTCCTCTGGAATTGCCACCACTGCGTGATCGACCGGAAGATATTCCCCTTCTGGCGAAATATTTCACGCAAAAAATGGCGCGTAGTATGAAACGCAAAATTGATGCCATCTCAACCGACACCCTGCGCCAGCTGATGTCATGGGAATGGCCGGGTAATGTGCGGGAGCTGGAGAATGTGATTGAACGTGCTGTTTTGCTTACCCGCGGTGGTAGTCTCAATCTTCATCTTCATCCACGACAAACGCGCTTGCTACCTGCGATGAGTGAAAACAGTTTTACTCAAGGACAAATGGCGCAAATGTTTAATCCTGCTACGCCTGAAAATGATGAAGAAGAACGGCTACGGATTATTCAGGTATTGCGCGAGACAAACGGTATTGTGGCAGGGCCTCGTGGCGCGGCAACGCGTCTGGGGATGAAACGCACCACGTTGTTGTCCCGAATGCAGCGCCTTGGGATCGCAGTACGTGAAGTGCTTTAGAAAATTGGCCCGATGAAACATTCACCGGGCCCTGAGATTAACTGTCGCTAACCTGCCCGTCAGGCCAGGCATGAATGACAGCTTTGATTAACGTTGCCAGCGGAATGGCAAAGAAAACGCCCCAGAATCCCCATAAACCGCCAAAGATCACCACTGACAGAATTATCACTAAGGGATGGAGATTCACCGCTTCGGAAAACAGCACAGGAACCAACAGGTTGCCGTCCAGTGCCTGGATAATGAGATAGACTGCGAAGCAGCTCCAGAACTCCGTTCCAAGCCCAAACTGAAACAGGGCCACACACACTACCGGAATGGTCACCACAAAAGCGCCAATGTAAGGGATCAGAACAGAGAATCCCACCAGTACAGCCAGCAGCAACGAGTAATTCAGACCAAACAGCAAAAAGCCCAGCCAGGTCGCCACACCAACGACGACCATCTCCAACACTTTACCGCGAATATAATTAGTGATTTGTTGGTTCATCTCCTGCCAGACTTGCCCGGCCAGACCACGGTTACGCGGTAACACCCGACGTACAGCGTTCAGCATCTGTTGCTTATCTTTGATCAGGAAAAAGACCATCAACGGTACTAACACCAGATAAACAGCAAGAGTTAGCAAGCCCACCAGCGACGCTAACGAAAATTTTACGACCGAATCGCTTATCGACAACATGCGGGTACGCATATTCTCGGCCATGGCATCGATGATGCCTGCGTCCATCAGTGCCGGATAACGCCGTGGTAACGTGGCAGCAAAATCAGACAGCTTGTTCAACATTCCGGGCATATCGCGGATTAAATAGATGCCCTGCTGCCAGACAATTGGCAGGACGACAAACGCCATCAACAGGAGGATACCCACAAAGACGATCAACACCAGCGACGTTGCCAGGCTTCGGGAGCAACCGATCGACTCCAGGCGAGCAGTAGGCCACTCAAGCAGATAAGCCAGTACAATGGCTACCAACAATGGCGCCAACAGGCCACTGAAAAAGAAAATAATACCGAATCCGGCAACCAGGATAACCAGCAAGGCGATCGCCTCGGGGTCGCTAAAACGACGGCGATACCATTGCATTAACATTTCAAGCATAAAAACCTGTCCCTGAATCTTGATAGCGGGATTGCGATCCCGAATTGTATCGAAATGTCACAAAAAAGACTTCGCTTTTTATGGCTGATTCAGGAAACTGAAACGTTATTCCCGTCATGTGTTTTCAGGTTTACCCGCAAACCCTGGCGCAACGGGAACAATACTCCACAGCATGGGTCAAATGGTTATCTCAAAAAATACAGGACAGAGGTTATGTTCAGGCAGTTGAAAAAAAACCTGGTTGCAACGCTCATCGCAGCAATGACTATTGGTCAGGTGGCACCGGCATTTGCCGATTCGGCTGATACCCTGCCGGATATGGGAACCTCAGCAGGAAGCACACTCTCTATCGGTCAGGAAATGCAGATGGGCGATTATTACGTCCGCCAGCTGCGAGGCAGCGCCCCACTGATAAACGATCCACTTCTTGATCAATACATCAATTCACTGGGTATGCGGCTGGTTTCACACGCCGACTCCGTAAAAACGCCCTTCCATTTCTATCTGATCAATAACGACGAAATTAACGCCTTTGCTTTTTTTGGCGGCAATGTGGTGCTGCATTCGGCACTCTTTCGCTATGCCGATAACGAAAGCCAGTTAGCGTCGGTCATGGCCCACGAAATTTCTCACGTTACCCAGCGCCATTTGGCCCGCGCAATGGAAGATCAAAAGCGTAACGCTCCACTGACATGGGCCGGTGCGTTAGGCTCTATTTTACTGGCAATGGCCAGTCCGCAGGCAGGGATGGCAGCATTAACCGGTACACTGGCGGGAACGCGTCAGGGGATGATCAGCTTTACGCAACAAAACGAACAAGAAGCTGACCGCATCGGTATTCAGGTACTGCAACGCTCGGGGTTTGATCCGCAGGCAATGCCAACGTTCCTTGAAAAACTGCTCGACCAGGCACGTTACTCTTCCCGGCCACCAGAAATTTTGTTAACTCACCCATTGCCGGAAAGCCGTCTGGCAGATGCCCGCAACCGCGCTAATCAGATGCGCCCAATGGTGACACAATCGTCAGAAGATTTTTATCTGGCCAAAGCTCGTACGCTGGGAATGTACAATTCCGGACGCAACCAGTTAACCAACGATCTTCTTGATGAATGGGCCAAAGGTAACATTCGCCAACAGCGGGCCGCGCAGTATGGTCGGGCGTTACAGGCAATGGAAGGCAGTAAATATGGCGAAGCTCGTACAATCCTCCAGCCACTGCTGGCGGCAGAACCGAATAATGCCTGGTATCTTGATCTGGCAACGGATATTGATCTTGGTGAGAAAAAAGCCAGTGATGCAATTAATCGCCTGAAAAATGCCCGTGATTTGCGTACTAACCCAGTATTGCAGCTCAACCTCGCAAATGCTTACCTGCAAAGTGGACAGCCACAGCAGGCGGCAACAATCCTGAATCGCTACACCTTTAATAATAAAGATGACGGCAATGGTTGGGATCTACTGGCACAGGCTGAAGCCGCGTTGAATAATCGCGATCAGGAACTGGCAGCACGGGCAGAAGGTTATGCCCTGACGGGGCGTCTCGATCAGGCCATCTCCCTATTGAGCAGTGCCAGTTCACAGGTCAAATTAGGCAGTCTGCAACAGGCCCGTTATGATGCTCGCATCGATCAGCTGCGCCAGCTGCAAGAACGCTTTAAACCTTATACCAAGATGTAATTCGTATTAAAGGAAGAACAATGAACAAAACGGTAAAAATTTACCATAACCCTCGTTGCTCCAAGAGCCGTGAAACACTTTCCTTGCTGAAGGAAAATGGCGTGGACGCAGAAGTTGTGCTCTATCTTGAGACACCTGCTGATGGCAAAACGCTGCGTGAGTTGCTGCAAATGCTTGGGATGAGCAGCGCCCGCGAACTGATGCGCCAGAAAGAGGATCTGTATAAAGAATTAAATCTGGCAGACAGCAGTCTCAATGAAGATGCTTTGATTCAGGCAATGGTGGACCATCCGAAGCTGATGGAACGCCCGATTGTGGTGGCGAATGGTAAAGCGCGGATAGGTCGTCCACCTGAGCAAGTTCTGGAAATTGTCAGCTAATAAAACGTAACGCCGTGGCTAACCCTACGGCGTTTACAGTTTCAGGATCTCTTTTACAAATGGAATGGTGAGTTTGCGCTGAGCGGTAATCGATGCCCGATCAAGTTGATCAAGTGTCATAAACAGTGTGCGCATTTCACGATCAAGTCGTTTCAGCAGGAAGCGTCCCACATCTTCAGGTAACTCAAAGCCGCGTAAACGGGCGCGTAACTGTAATGCTTGCAATTTATCCTCATCAGATAACGGCTGCAGTTTATAAATCTGCCCCCAGTCAAGCCGTGATGCGAGGTCCGGCAACCCCAGGTTTAACTGGCGTGGAGGGCGATCACCGGTGATCAACAGACGCGTTTTGCCTGACTCCAGAATGCGGTTATAGAGATCAAAAATCGCCATTTCCCACAATTCGTCGCCTGCAATACATTCAATGTTATCGATACAGACCAGCGAAAGTTGTTCCATTCCGTCCAGAACTTCCGGTACGAACCAGGTACGCTTATCCAGCGGTACATAGCCAACGGCATCACCACGTTGAGAAAGTTCCGCGCAGGCTGCATGCAGCAAATGGCTGCGCCCCGCACCTTCGCGCGCCCAGAGATAGATGTAACCGCTATGTTCCTGACGCAGCACGTTTTGCAGCGCGGCCAGTAAAGAGGAGTTATCCCCCGGCCAGAAACTTGCGAAGGTTTCATCGTCAGGAAGATAAAGTGGCAAAGAGAGCTGTGCCGGTGTGTTCAGAGATACCTCAACCAGGGATTTCACAAAATCGTGAGAAGTTTACCACAGAATTACATGATGTTAGAACCGGGCAGCGGAACTGCCCGGTTGCTACTTTACTTCTGCGGTGTATCTGCGTCTTCTGCTTCCAGAATAACCTCTTCCGGGCGCATGACACCAATCAGTTTAAAGATCAGACTCAGGCCGATCCCTACGATCGTAGCCAGGGCCATACCTTTCAGCTCTGCGGCACCGATATGCACCTTCGCGCCACTGACACCGATAATCAAAATAACCGAAGTCAGGATCAGGTTCTGTGCTTTGTTGTAATCCACTTTTGATTCAATCAGGACACGAATACCCGACGCCCCAATGACTCCGTATAACAGCAGCGATACACCGCCCATAACTGGCAGTGGGATCATCTGAATGGCAGCGGCCAGTTTCCCGACACAAGAAAGCAGAATAGCGATAATCGCCGCACCGCCGATGACCCAGGTACTGTAGACGCGAGTAATGGCCATGACACCAATGTTTTCACCGTAGGTGGTATTCGGCGTAGAACCAAAGAAACCAGAAATCACGGTCGACAGGCCATTAGCAAACATCGAGCGGTGCAGACCCGGATCACGGATCAGATCTTTTTTCACGATATTCGCCGTTACCACCAGATGACCGACATGTTCCGCAATCACCACCAACGCTGCTGGCAGAATCGTAAGAATAGCAAACCACTCAAAACGCGGCGTATAGATAGTCGGTAATGCAAACCAGTGGGCGTTCACAATTGGTGTGGTATCAACCATTCCCATCACAAACGAAAGGGCATAACCCACCAGCACACCGATAAGAATCGGGATTATCGCCAGGAAACCACGAAACAATACGGACCCCAGTACCGTGACTGACAGCGTCACCAGGGAAACAAAAATCGTTTTACCATCAGGTGCCTGACCTTCTGCTGGCAGTAACCCGGCCATGTTCGCTGCAACGCCCGCCAGTTCAAGACCAATGACGGCAACGATTGCGCCCATGGCAGCTGGTGGGAACATAACATCCAGCCAACCAGTCCCTGCTTTCTTCACAATAAAAGACACCAGGCAAAACAGTACACCACACATGATAAAACCACCCAGTGCCACTTCATAACCTAACGGCAGCAACAGCAAAACCGGGGAGATAAAAGCGAAACTGGACCCGAGATAGGCGGGGATTTTTCCTTTACAGATAAAGAGATACAGCAAGGTTCCGATGCCGTTAAATAACAGAACGGTTGCCGGATTAATATTAAACAGAACGGGCACCAGTACAGTTGCACCAAACATGGCGAACAGGTGTTGCAAACTAAGCGGGATTGTCTGTAAAAGCGGCGGTCTTTCACTCACCCCGATAGCACGGCGCGTCATAGTGTTTTCCTCTACGATTAAGTTTATTAGCGTTTTAGTCAAAAAAAAGCCGACTCTTAAAGTCGGCTAAGAAAGAATTTATTATTTATTTCGTACCAAAAATTTTGTCACCGGCGTCGCCAAGACCCGGAATGATGTATCCGTGCTCGTTCAACCCCTGATCGATAGATGCAGTATAGAGTTCCACGTCCGGGTGGGCTTTTTCCAGCGCCGCGATACCTTCCGGCGCGGCAACCAGCACCAGCACTTTAATGCTGCTGCAGCCCGCTTTTTTCAGCAGGTCGATGGTGGCAATGACAGAACCACCGGTTGCCAGCATTGGATCAACGATCAGCGCCATACGCTCATCGATATTGGAAACCAGTTTCTGGAAATACGGTACTGGCTCAAGGGTTTCTTCGTTACGGTACATCCCGACCACACTGATACGTGCGCTCGGTACGTTTTCCAGTACGCCTTCCATCATGCCAAGACCAGCACGCAGGATCGGTACAACGGTAATTTTTTTGCCTTTGATTTGATCGACTTCAACCGGACCGTTCCACCCTTCAATCGTAACCTTCTCGGTTTCCAGGTCGGCGGTCGCTTCATATGTTAACAGGCTGCCAACTTCCGAGGCGAGTTCACGAAAGCGTTTAGTGCTAATATCGGTCTCACGCATCAGCCCAAGCTTGTGTTTGACGAGTGGGTGTTTCACTTCCACGATCTTCATACTCTTCTCCTATCCTCAGACGAGTGGCAACCTAAAAAAAAATCGACGGATTATACCGCTTTTCATCCTCGCCGCAATACATTGAAGACATGATATCGATCAATCATTCATCTGCTGGTTAAAAAATAGCAGATAAAGCATGTTCAACACAGGCTCGCAAACGTTTGCTTAGCCTGATAGAATTGCGCCGAAATTATTCTGTTAACGCTAGTAAATGCGTGGGGACCTAAGCAGTGACCGAAAAAACCTCTCTTAGCTATAAAGATGCCGGTGTTGATATCGACGCAGGTAATGCTCTGGTTGATCGAATCAAAGGCGTAGTAAAGAAAACGCGCCGCCCGGAAGTCATGGGTGGTCTGGGCGGTTTCGGTGCGCTGTGCGCTTTGCCGCAAAAATATCGTGAACCGGTTTTGGTTTCCGGCACTGATGGCGTTGGCACCAAGCTGCGTCTGGCGATGGATTTACAGCGTCATGACACTATTGGTATCGACCTGGTAGCGATGTGCGTCAACGATCTGGTGGTACAGGGTGCTGAACCTCTGTTTTTCCTTGATTACTACGCGACCGGCAAACTGGATGTTGATACCGCATCTTCCGTTATTAGCGGTATCGCGGAAGGCTGCCTGCAATCTGGTTGTGCTCTGGTTGGTGGTGAAACCGCAGAAATGCCAGGTATGTACCACGGCGAAGATTATGACGTTGCCGGTTTCTGCGTTGGAGTGGTGGAAAAATCAGAAATTATCGACGGTACGAAAGTAACCGATGGCGATGTACTGATTGCTCTTGGTTCCAGCGGTCCGCACTCCAATGGTTATTCGTTGGTGCGCAAAATACTCGAAGTCAGTGGTTGCGATCCACAAACCACGCAGCTCGCTGGTAAACCATTAGCAGACCACCTGCTGGCACCGACTCGCATCTATGTGAAATCGGTACTGGAATTGATCGACAAGGTTGATGTTCATGCTATTGCTCACCTGACGGGGGGTGGCTTCTGGGAAAATATTCCTCGCGTACTGCCAGAAAATACTCAGGCAGTAATTGATGAATCCTCCTGGCAGTGGCCGGAAGTGTTTAACTGGCTGCAAACTGCGGGTAACGTCAGCCGCCACGAAATGTATCGCACCTTTAACTGTGGCGTCGGCATGATCATCGCTCTGCCAGAAGCGGAAGTCGAAAACGCCCTCGCCCTGCTCAATGCCAACGGTGAAAAGGCCTGGAAAATTGGGGTGATTAAAGCCTCTGATGCCGAACAACGTGTGGTTATTGCTTGATGAATATTGTGGTGCTTATTTCCGGCAACGGAAGCAATTTGCAGGCAATCATCGATGCCTGCAAAGTCAATAAAATCAAAGGCACCGTACGGGCAGTCTTCAGCAATAAGGCCGACGCGTTCGGCCTTGAACGTGCCAGGGAAGCGGGTATCCCAACGCATGTATTGTCAGCGAATGATTTTGCTAACCGCGACGCTTTTGACAAGCAACTTATTGCTGAGATTGACAACTACACGCCCGATGTTGTGGTGCTGGCGGGTTTTATGCGTATTTTAAGCCCGACATTTGTGGAGCATTACGCAGAAAAGTTGCTGAATATTCATCCCTCTTTGCTACCTAAATATCCAGGGCTTCATACCCATCGCCAGGCTCTGGAAAATGGTGATAAAGAGCATGGAACA
Organism: Escherichia sp. GZ89; assembly: GCF_019366485.1. NCBI lineage: Bacteria > Pseudomonadati > Pseudomonadota > Gammaproteobacteria > Enterobacterales > Enterobacteriaceae > Escherichia > Escherichia sp. GZ89. The sequence goes on from NZ_JAEOHX010000008.1 coordinate 67,548, forward strand.
TCCGTGCATTTTGTCACAGATGAACTGGACGGTGGCCCGGTAATATTACAGGCCAGAGTGCCGGTGTTTGCAGGTGATACTGAAGATGATGTGACGGCTCGTGTGCAAACGCAGGAACATGCCATTTATCCTCTGGTCATTAGTTGGTTTGTTGATGGTCGGTTGAAAATGCGCGATAACGCCGCCTGGCTGGATGGTAAACGTCTGCCTCCTCAAGGCTATGCGGCTGACGAATAACTATTTTTTTCTGTTCCTCACGGTTCTGCTTGCGTGAGGAACGCTCTTCCCCGCCGTGTTCTCTACGTCATTTAACAGCATTTAAAATCGGTTCTCCACCGACTTTAACCATACTTGTCTGACACTGTTGGACATCTGGTCAATATGCTCGTCATAATAACCCGGCAGTTTCCCGTGAATAAAACGGAGTAAAAGAGGTAATGGGTCAGGAAAAGCTATACATCGAGAAAGAGCTCAGTTGGTTAGCGTTTAATGAACGCGTGCTCCAGGAAGCAGCGGATAAATCCAATCCGCTGATTGAAAGGATGCGTTTCCTGGGGATCTATTCCAATAACCTTGATGAGTTCTATAAAGTCCGCTTCGCCGAACTGAAGCGCCGTATCATTATTAGCGAAGAACAAGGTTCGAACTCACATTCTCGCCATCTGTTAGGTAAAATCCAGTCCCGCGTTTTGAAGGCCGATCAGGAATTTGACGGCCTGTACAACGAGCTACTACTTGAGATGGCACGTAATCAAATTTTCCTGATTAATGAACGGCAACTGTCGGTTAATCAACAAATTTGGCTGCGTCATTACTTTAAGCAGTACCTTCGCCAACACATTACCCCGATTTTAATTAACCGTGAAACGGACCTGGTGCAGTTCCTGAAAGATGACTACACCTATCTGGCGGTGGAAATTATCCGTGGAGATTCCATTCGTTATGCACTCCTGGAAATACCTTCAGATAAAGTGCCACGCTTTGTGAATCTGCCCCCGGAAGCTCCGCGTCGTCGCAAACCAATGATTTTGCTGGACAATATTCTCCGTTACTGCCTGGATGATATCTTCAAAGGCTTTTTTGATTATGACGCCTTAAATGCCTATTCCATGAAGATGACTCGTGATGCCGAGTACGACCTGGTGCACGAAATGGAATCCAGTCTGATGGAGTTGATGTCGTCCAGCCTGAAACAGCGCCTGACGGCTGAACCTGTGCGGTTTGTTTATCAACGTGATATGCCCGACGCATTAGTCGAAGTGCTGCGCGAGAAATTAACCATTTCTCGTTATGACTCTATTGTTCCTGGCGGACGTTATCATAACTTTAAAGACTTTATTAATTTCCCCAATGTTGGCAAAGCGAATCTGGTAAATAAGCCGCTGCCGCGGTTGCGCCATATCTGGTTTGATAAAGATAAATTCCGTAACGGTTTCGATGCTATCCGCGAACGTGACGTGCTGCTCTATTATCCTTATCACACCTTTGAACATGTGCTGGAATTGCTGCGTCAGGCCTCTTTCGATCCCAGTGTACTGGCAATCAAAATCAATATTTATCGCGTAGCGAAAGACTCTCGCATCATTGATTCAATGATCCATGCCGCTCACAACGGTAAAAAAGTCACCGTGGTGGTTGAATTACAGGCCCGTTTTGATGAAGAAGCCAATATTCACTGGGCAAAGCGCCTGACAGAAGCTGGCGTACATGTGATTTTCTCTGCACCTGGGCTAAAAATACACGCCAAGCTGTTCCTGATTTCTCGTAAAGAAGGCGATGAAGTTGTGCGTTACGCCCATATCGGTACGGGTAACTTCAACGAAAAAACCGCGCGCCTGTATACCGATTACTCGTTACTGACCGCCGACGCTCGTATCACCAATGAAGTACGCCGGGTGTTTAACTTTATTGAGAATCCCTATCGTCCGGTAACCTTCGATTATCTGATGGTTTCACCGCAAAACTCACGTCGGTTACTGTATGACATGATCGACCGGGAAATTGCCAATGCTCAACAGGGCTTACCCTCTGGTATTACCCTGAAACTGAATAACCTGGTAGACAAAGGACTGGTAGACAGACTTTATGCGGCATCCGGTTCCGGTGTGCAGGTCAATTTGTTAGTACGTGGTATGTGTTCACTGATCCCTCACCTTGAGGGCATCAGCGATAACATTCGGGCTATCAGTATTGTTGACCGATATCTGGAACATGACCGGGTCTATATTTTTGAAAACGGCGGCGACAAGCAGGTCTGGCTCTCCTCTGCAGACTGGATGACGCGCAATATTGATTATCGTATTGAGGTGGCAACTCCGATTCTGGACCCACGCCTGAAACAGCGTGTTCTGGATATCATTGATATTTTGTTTAGCGACACAGTAAAAGCACGTTTTATCGATAAAGAGCTGAGTAACCGCTATGTGCCACGCGGCAATCGCCGCAAAGTTCAGGCACAACTGGCGATTTACGATTATATCAAATCACTTGAACAACCCGACTAACCCTATGCCAATACATGATAAATCACCACGACCGCAGGAATTTGCCGCTGTCGACCTGGGATCAAACAGTTTTCATATGGTCATTGCCCGTGTGGTCGATGGCGCAATGCAAATTATTGGTCGCCTGAAACAGCGCGTCCACCTGGCTGATGGTCTTGGTGAAGATAACATGCTCAGCGAAGAAGCGATGGAGCGTGGTTTAAATTGCTTGTCACTGTTTGCTGAACGTTTGCAAGGTTTTTCTCCCTCCAGCGTTTGTATTGTGGGAACACATACATTACGTCAGGCGCAGAATGCGACCATTTTTTTGAAGCGAGCGGAGAAAGTCATCCCCTACCCAATTGAGATCATCTCCGGCAACGAAGAGGCGCGTCTGATTTTTATGGGTGTGGAACACACACAACCAGAAAAAGGCCGCAAGCTGGTGATTGATATCGGAGGTGGTTCAACAGAACTGGTCATCGGCGAAGACTTCGAACCGATTCTGGTTGAAAGCCGTCGTATGGGCTGTGTGAGTTTTGCACAACTCTATTTTCCTGGCGGCGTCATTAATAAAGAGAATTTTCAGCGGGCGCGAATGGCTGCAGTGCAAAAGCTGGAGAATCTCACCTGGCAATTCCGCATTCAAGGCTGGAATGTAGCGCTTGGTGCCTCGGGAACGATTAAAGCTGCCCATGAAGTGCTTATCGAAATGGGCGAGGACGATGGGATCATCACCCAGGAACGCCTCGACAAATTGGTGAAAGAAGTCCTGAAGCACCGCAACTTTGCCGCCTTGAGTTTGCCTGGATTATCTGAAGAGCGTAAGGCGGTATTTGTACCTGGCCTGGCGATACTTTGTGGGGTGTTTGATGCGTTAGCCATTCGCGAATTGCGACTTTCTGACGGAGCCCTGCGCGAAGGTGTGTTGTACGAAATGGAAGGCCGATTTCGTCATCAGGATGTGCGCAGCCGCACCGCCAGTAGCCTGGCGAATCAGTACCATATCGACAGCGATCAAGCCCGCCGTGTTCTTGATACCACTATGCATATGTATGAGCAGTGGCAATCACAGCAACCTAAGCTTGCACATCCGCAACTTGAAGCGTTGTTACGCTGGGCAGCTATGCTCCATGAAGTTGGCCTGAATATTAACCACAGCGGTTTGCATCGCCATTCAGCTTATATCTTGCAAAACAGCGATTTACCTGGGTTTAATCAGGAACAACAAATGATGATGGCAACCCTTGTGCGCTATCATCGAAAAGCGATTAAGCTCGACGATCTTCCCCGGTTTACCTTATTTAAGAAGAAACAGTATTTACCGCTAATTCAGCTACTGCGCCTTGGTGTGTTGCTGAATAATCAGCGTCAGGCGACGACCACTCCGCCTACACTGACACTCATTACAGATGACAACCACTGGACATTACGCTTTCCCCACGACTGGTTTAGTCAGAATGCGCTGGTATTGTTGGATCTGGAAAAAGAGCAAGAGTACTGGAGTTCAGTCACTGGCTGGCGACTTAAGATTGAAGAAGAAGGTATATCTAAATAATGTGCGTTACAGCATAAGAGATACAAGTGGCCCGATTTCACATCGGGCCAGCCTTATTACGCGTTTTGATTCATTGATTGACGCATTTCTTTAGCTGCTCATTCTGCGCAACAATTTCGTTTAGCGGTTTCGCCTCACCAAAGAAATTACCCTGAAAATAATCGATTCCCAGCGACAATGCCGCCTGATGGATCTCTTCATTTTCTACATATTCAGCAACCACCTGCATTTTTTTCATTCGTGCAAGATGGCAGATCGATGCCACAATCTGGTAATCGAGGCTGTTAGAGACAATATTACGGATAAAACTACCATCAATTTTCATAATATCGGCATTCACGTTTTTCAGCCGTGCGTAACTGGCATAACCTGTACCGAAATCATCAATGGCTATTCGACAGCCTAGTTCCTGCAACTGTAATAAGGTGTTTTGCGCCTGTTCCATATTTGTCAGTGCATTACTTTCGGTAACCTCGAAAATAAGCTGCCATGCTTCGATTTGGTATTTGGTCAACAAATGCCTGACCTCTTCCGGTAAACGCTGGCGACACACAGATGTTGGAGATAAGTTAATCGCATAGCGCTGCGCCGGGATCTTCTCCCGGTTTACGGCCATAAACTGCAGAGTATGTTCAATCACCCATAGATCAATTGCGGAAGACAAACCGAACTCGTGGGCAACTGGAAGGAAAATATCCGGATTGATCCTGCCGTTAGCGTCATCTTCCATACGCAGCAAAATTTCGTGATAAACATCCCCCCGCACACCCACAATCGGCTGCGCCATCAGGCAAAAACGGTCATGCTCAAGCGCCTGTTGCAGACGGTTCATCATCGCTACTTTATCTTTCAGGTCTCTTTGTACATGCATCGCGCCGCGACGTTGCATACTTTCTGGCGCATTTGTCGCGATAGAGAGCTCTGCGACAGTACTTAATTCACCAAGTAATAAATAGATATGGTTAACTGGCGAACGTACATAACAATAACTGATACCGATTTGTGGCTGGAGTGGCATTCCGTCCCACATAAAGCGGAAATTTTTCAGGTGCTTATCTATCGCTTCAATACGCTCCTGGTGGCCTTCTGTATTCAGACGTAATGCGAGATCATTACCCGACAACTGGTAAACATATTCATCTTTCTCCAGCATCGGTGCGAGCCAGTGGGAAATATTCTGCTTGTACTGAATACGCAACATGATGCCGTAGTTTTTTACTAACATTTCCATGCCAGGTACGCGCAAGTAACAAATAACCGACCAGGGAGCACTCGCCAAAGTGCGATTAAGGGAACGAATATTGGGCAAATGGACTACAGGATCGAAATAAGCCAGGCGGCGAATGCGGTTTACCACCGCCCGCTGCCGGGTAGCAAGTACTGCCATATAATTAATAATAAAAGAAAATACCAGATAGCTCGAAGAAGTAATCGCCAACTGAACATCGTATCCTGCATACCACGGCATATAACTTTTGTGATTATGAATACCGATAATCAGAACCGCCGCCCATATCAGTGAGATCAATCGGTAGCCATAACGCATCGCTCCCCACAACATCACCGGTAGAAGCAGCGATAAGGTGTAATTGGTGCTGAAAATTGAACTGCGGGTATTCAATGGCATACAGAGCAAAGTCATCAATGCAGTCAATACCATTAACCACAAGACAAATTCCTTTTTGCTGACCTTTCTGTCAACCTGTTGTTTTAGCTGAGAATAATAGCCAAATATATGCAATGGGTTACGTAAAATACGAATAATAACGTAGCAAAGTGGAACACCGACCAGATTGCCCACCAGCAGTGACTGAAAATTTATTAATGTACTAATATTAAAAGGCATTATGCCAATCTGGCTGGAGCGACTGCCATACAATCCGACAAAAGAAGCAAACTGGAAAAGCAACAAAAACAAGACTGCCGGGCAAAAAACCTGCCAGAAAAGCCGCTGAAAGAGAAGTTGCGCATTGCCATGTGAAATGTGACTCCGGCGGGGAACAAACACCCGATATCCGCCCCAACTTAGCACAATAATGAGCACAAAATTGGCTGATATAGTCAGTGTTTCATATAAGCCAACATCATGATATTTACGCAAAAATATCGATAATATGATGCCTGGCAATGCACCCCAACCAAAAAATAACATCAGGCTAATCATTAATGCCAAAGGCAAGTAAAAGAGTGTTACGTTACCAGAACTAATATGAGTGTAACTATTTGCGCTAGCTAATAAAGGAAGTAAAAAACACGGAAGAATAAGCGGAAGTGCCCACCATTTATCTCGGAATTTTATATATTTGGCATTCAGTTTCATAGATGCTCAGTAGAAACCCCTCTCCCCTGAGGGTGTTTACAGACAGGCATCCCACCTGACTTAAGATTATAGTAATGATAAACATCACAAATGAGGTGACAATTTTAGTGCCCACTCTGAAGCATCAATTGATATATATCAAATTATTTGGTCACCATTAATCATTTATTACGTTTATTTTTTGCTGTTATCAATAACTCATTATTAATGCAAATAATATTCTATTTCTCATAACATTTACGAATGAAAGCGCTGACATATTTTTACAATCGTAAGAATTGACCATTTCTGAGCAATATGCCTTAATGTAAGTATCGCCCATTTTTTTGGGTTTAACTGAAGGAACCCGTTGTGAGCCAGCCCACCAGTTTACGAAAACGACATCGATTTAACAGTCGCATGACCCGTATCGTACTGCTTATCAGCTTTATCTTCTTCTTTGGTCGTTTCATCTACTCTTCCGTCGGCGCCTGGCATCATCATCAGGACAAAAAAGAAGCACAACAATCCACTCTCTCCAGCAGTTCCCATACTCAACGCTAACGTGTTTATTACCTTGCGATAACTTCTAAACAGCATAACGTCTGATGCTGATATTTTCCTGTCTGTATTTGCAGTTAACCTTAGATGATGTGGGTATATATGTAATATACACTGAATCATATAAAGATTAGTTAATTAGAAAAAATTTATACATTAAATGTATATAATAAATCATATATTATTCATCATTACATTCACCAAAAATATAATTATTAATTTTCTTTTCTTGTTTCTACGCACTCGATTTACTTTTTAATTGCGATGATCTTAAATAGGTTGTTTTCTCAATACACACAACAAGGAATAGTGATGAATTTTAAAAAATGTTTATTACCTGTAGCAATTATGGCTTCTATTGCTCTTACCGGGTGTCAGTCAAATGCCGATGAACATGCGGCCGATGTCTATCAGACCGATCAGTTAAACTCTAAACAAGAGACTAAGACGGTTAATATTATTTCCGTTCTGCCAGCAAAAGTTGCGGTGGATAATACGAAAAATAAACAAGCTGCACAGACGTTCGGTGCGGTATTGGGTGCTGTCGCTGGCGGCGTAGCTGGCCACAACGTCGGTTCTCGTAGCACACTGAACACCACCACAGGCGCTGTTGCTGGCGGTGCAGCTGGTGCGGCGGCAGGTTCCATGGTTGATGACAAAGTGTTAGTTGAAGGTGTTTCCTTAACCTATAAAGAAGGCAAAAAAGTATATACCTCAACTCAGGTAGGGAAACAGTGCCAGTTCACCACTGGTTTGGCGGTGGTCATCTCTACCGCTTACAATGAAACCCGCATTCAGCCAAACGCGCAATGCCCTGAGAAGAAATAATATCAGGGGGGTGTCATGAAGAAAATTTTGCTATGCGCCATTCTCTCTACGCTTAGTAGCACTGTTTTTGCCGCTTCATTACAGGATCAACTTTCTGCTGTCGCAGAAGCTGAACAGCAAGGTAAAAATGAAGCGAAAAAAGAGCATGACGAATGGGTAGCGCAACGCAACAGGGAGATCCAGCAAGAGAAGCAACGGCGTGCTAACGCCCAGGCAGCAGCGAATAAAAAAGCTGCTGCTGCGGCAGCAGAACGCCAGGCTCGTCAGGACAAACTGGATGCTGAAGCAAGCAAAGATAAAAAACGTGATCAAGGCTATGAAGATGAACTTCGAAGCTTAGAGATCCAGAAACAAAAACTGGCTCTGGCAAGGGAAGAAGCGCGAGTTAAACGCGAGAACGAATTCATCGATCAAGAGCTCAAACGTTCAGCTGCGCATACCGACGTTGTGCAGTCGGAAGCTGATGCAAATCGAAACATGTCCGAGGGCGGTCGCGATTTACTCAAAAGCGTAGGCAAAGCAGAAGAGAACAAAGCCGAGAAGTCAGATAGCTGGTTTAATTAAACTTTTGCGATGTATGATTAAGTCAAGCCCAAACTGCCTGCAGTTTGGGCTTTTTCATTAAAAAAACAGATTCCTGTACTCGATTTAAATAAGGTCAATCTTGATATGAGCTCAAAATCTGACGCCATAATAACTGAAAGTGACATTCCACCATTGGTATGGCCAGAATTTACGGATATTTTTGCACGTATTAACTGGTGGCGCGCCTGTGCCCTTGCCTGGAGTGTAGAGTGGAACCGACTCTCACCCATTACCCCTGTTCTCGCCAGTGAAATTGATGCGCTCGAACAAAGGTTGGGGTGTACCATTCCCCTATTACTTCGCACATATCATGAACACATTGGCGCTCTTGATCTGGCGGAAACGCTTTGCAGTGTGCAACCGGCACCTTACGCGGCAATTGAACCATTAATCGACGCGTACCCAGGGATTACAGATCTTCTGGAAGATCTTTCTGATAGTGATGAACAGAGGAATCTTGTCGGCCAACTTATCGCTTTTGGTGACTATTTAGGGAATGGCAATTTGTGGTGTTTTCACCGGGTAACAGGCGAAGTCTGGTACTTTGATCACGACTGTCCACCGATGCTGACACAAATGTTTAGTGATGTTGGTCAGTATCTCGACCTGGTCATGTTTAAATGTCTGCTCACAGTGCATGGTGAGGAAGATAACGAAGACATGTTACGCGAGAAATTAGGTGAAGCGTTGGTGGAAAAATGGATGTATTAAGTCAGAGTAGTATCTTAATTAGATGTGAAGAATATTTAATGATGGCACTTATCCTTGTGCCATGATCATTAATCAATTATCGGGAAATCATTCCCACTCAATAGTTGCTGGCGGCTTGCCGCTGATGTCATACACCACGCGGGAAATACCGTTCACTTCATTGATAATGCGGTTGGAAACGCGACCGAGGAAATCGTACGGCAGATGCGCCCAGTGTGCGGTCATAAAGTCGATGGTTTCGACAGCACGCAGAGAGACAACCCAGTCATACTTACGGCCATCGCCCATTACACCAACGGAACGTACTGGCAGGAAGACGGTGAACGCCTGGCTGACTTTGTCGTACAGGTCCGCTTTACGCAGTTCTTCAATAAAGATGGCGTCAGCACGGCGCAGCAGATCACAGTACTCTTTCTTCACTTCACCCAGAACACGAACGCCGAGGCCTGGTCCCGGGAACGGGTGACGGTACAGCATGTCGTACGGCAGGCCCAGCTCCAGACCAATCTTACGCACTTCGTCTTTGAACAGCTCTTTCAGCGGTTCAACCAGGCCCATCTTCATCTCTTTCGGCAGGCCGCCCACGTTGTGGTGAGATTTGATGACGTGAGCTTTACCGGTTGCAGACGCGGCAGATTCGATAACATCAGGGTAGATAGTACCCTGCGCCAGCCACTTCACATCTTCCAGTTTCAGCGCTTCTTCATCGAATACTTCAACGAAAACGCGACCGATGATTTTACGTTTTGCTTCCGGATCGTTTTCACCAGCCAGCGCTGACAAGAAGCGATCTTCTGCCGGAACGTGAACAATGTTCAGACCAAAGTGATCGCCAAACATATCCAGAACCTGCTCTGCTTCATTGAGACGCAGCAGGCCGTTGTCGACGAATACGCAAGTCAGGTTTTTGCCGATTGCGCGGTGCAGCAGCATTGCGGTTACGGAGGAATCCACGCCACCAGAGAGGCCAAGGATCACTTTATCGTCGCCTACCTGCTCGCGGATACGGGCTACAGCATCGTCGATAATTTTCGCTGGCGTCCACAGGGCTTCACACTGGCAGATATCACGCACAAAACGCTCCAGCATGCGCATACCCTGGCGAGTGTGAGTCACTTCCGGGTGGAACTGTACGCCATAGAAGCGTTTTTCTTCGTTAGCCATGATGGCGAACGGGCAGCTTTCGGTGCTGGCTACGGTGATGAAGTCGGACGGGATAGCGGTAACTTTATCGCCGTGGCTCATCCAGACATCGAGCAGAGGTTTACCGTCTGCTGTCAGAGCATCTTCGATACCGCGAACCAGTGCGCTGTCGTTTACGACTTCAACCTGCGCATAGCCAAATTCACGTTCGTTAGAGGCTTCAACATGACCACCCAACTGCATTGCCATGGTCTGCATACCATAGCAAACGCCGAATACCGGTACGCCTGCTTCAAAGACATACTGCGGCGCACGCGGGCTGTTTTCTTCGGTGGTGCTTTCCGGGCCGCCGGAAAGAATAATGCCGCTTGGATTGAAGTCACGAATTTGTGCTTCTGTCACATCCCACGCCCACAGTTCGCAGTAAACACCCAGTTCACGCACGCGGCGCGCAACCAGTTGGGTGTACTGAGAACCGAAGTCCAGAATGAGGATGCGATGCTTATGAATGTTTTCCGTCATTGACGCTTATTCCGAGGCAAGTGAAACAGATAATATAAATCGCCCGACATGAAGTCGGGCGAAGAGAATCAGGAGCCCAGACGGTAGTTCGGGGACTCTTTAGTAATGGTCACGTCGTGAACGTGGCTTTCCTGAATGCCCGCACCGCTGATACGTACAAACTCCGCTTTAGTACGCAGTTCGTCGATAGTACCACAGCCGGTCAGGCCCATACAGGAGCGCAGGCCGCCCATCTGCTGGTGAATGATCTCTTTCAGGCGACCTTTATAGGCTACGCGACCTTCGATACCTTCCGGCACCAGTTTGTCGGCAGCATTGTCGCTCTGGAAGTAACGGTCAGAAGAACCTTTGGACATCGCGCCCAGAGAGCCCATCCCACGGTAAGACTTGTAAGAACGGCCCTGGTAGAGCTCGATTTCACCTGGGGATTCTTCAGTACCCGCCAGCATGGAACCTACCATCACCGCGCTTGCACCAGCAGCGATAGCTTTGGCGATATCGCCAGAGAAACGAATACCACCGTCAGCGATAACTGGAATCCCGGTGCCTTCCAGGGCTTCTACTGCGTCAGCAACGGCGGTGATCTGCGGAACACCGACGCCAGTAACAATGCGGGTAGTACAAATAGAACCAGGGCCGATACCCACTTTAACGGCACTGCAACCGGCTTCTGCCAGCGCGCGGGCACCTGCAGCTGTTGCCACGTTGCCGCCGATGATTTGCAGGTCAGGATATTTAGCGCGAGTTTCACGGATACGCTGCAGAACACCTTCAGAGTGACCGTGAGAGGAGTCGATCAGCAGAACGTCAACGCCTGCGGCAACCAGCGCATCAACACGCTCTTCGTTACCAGCGCCCGCGCCAACCGCTGCACCTACACGCAGACGGCCTTGTTCGTCTTTACACGCGTTCGGTTTACGTTCCGCTTTCTGGAAGTCCTTCACAGTGATCATGCCGATCAGGTGGAATTCATCATCAACCACCAGCGCTTTTTCAACGCGTTTTTCGTGCATTTTTGCCAGCACCACTTCACGGGCTTCGCCTTCACGCACTGTTACCAGACGCTCTTTCGGCGTCATGTAAACGCTAACCGGCTGGTTCAGATCGGTAACAAAACGCACGTCACGACCGGTGATGATGCCGACCAGTTCGTTTTCTTCGGTAACTACCGGATAGCCTGCAAAACCGTTACGCTCGGTCAGTTCTTTCACTTCACGCAAGGTAGTTGTCGGCAGTACGGTCTGCGGATCGGTTACCACGCCAGATTCGTGTTTTTTCACACGGCGAACTTCTTCAGCCTGGCGCTCGATAGACATGTTTTTGTGGATAAAGCCGATACCGCCTTCCTGAGCCAGAGCGATAGCCAGGCGAGCTTCCGTTACGGTATCCATTGCTGCGGAAAGCATAGGAATATTCAGACGAATAGTTTTCGTCAGCTGGGTGCTGAGGTCAGCAGTATTCGGCAGAACGGTAGAATGAGCAGGAACGAGGAGAACGTCGTCAAACGTCAGAGCTTCTTTAGCGATACGTAGCATGGGCAATATCTCGACCAGAGTGGTTAATAAATATTGCCGCGGCATTATACAGAGCGTAACCGATTGCATCTACCCCTTTTTGCAAAAAATGCTTGCTATCCCCGGAGGGCGGGTTACTATCGACTGAATAACCTGCTGATTTAGAATTTGATCTCGCTCACATGTTACCTTCTCAATCCCCTGCAATTTTTACCGTTAGCCGCCTGAATCAAACGGTTCGTCTGCTGCTTGAGCATGAGATGGGGCAGGTGTGGATCAGTGGCGAAATCTCTAATTTCACACAACCGGCTTCCGGTCACTGGTACTTTACGCTTAAAGACGATAACGCCCAGGTGCGCTGCGCGATGTTCCGCAACAGCAATCGCCGGGTGACCTTTCGCCCGCAGCATGGACAACAGGTTTTAGTTCGTGCCAACATTACGCTGTATGAACCGCGCGGCGATTATCAAATTATTGTCGAAAGTATGCAGCCCGCCGGTGAAGGTTTACTGCAACAGAAGTACGAACAGCTTAAAGCGAAGTTGCAGGCTGAAGGGTTATTCGACCAGCAATTCAAGAATCCGCTACCGTCACCTGCGCACTGCGTGGGCGTTATCACCTCAAAGACCGGTGCTGCACTGCACGATATTTTGCATGTGTTGAAACGCCGCGATCCGTCTCTGCCAGTGATAATTTACCCGACCGCCGTTCAGGGCGATGACGCACCGGGGCAAATCGTTCGCGCCATTGAGCTGGCGAATCTTCGCAACGAATGTGACGTACTGATCGTCGGGCGTGGCGGTGGTTCGCTGGAAGATTTATGGAGTTTTAACGATGAACGCGTGGCACGGGCGATTTTTGCCAGCCGCATTCCGGTGGTCAGCGCCGTTGGGCATGAAACCGATGTGACGATTGCCGACTTTGTTGCTGATCTACGTGCGCCAACGCCGTCAGCCGCCGCCGAAGTGGTGAGCCGTAATCAGCAAGAATTGCTACGTCAGGTGCAATCGACCCGTCAACGGCTGGAGATGGCGATGGATTATTATCTCGCCAACCGCACGCGTCGCTTTACGCAGATTCATCACCGTTTACAGCAGCAGCATCCACAGCTCCGGCTGGCGCGTCAGCAAACCACGCTTGAGCGTCTGCAAAAGCGGATGAGCTTTGCGTTGGAGAATCAGCTTAAACGCGCCGGTCAGCAACAGCAGCGATTAACACAGCGGCTGAATCAGCAAAATCCGCAGCCGAAGATTCACCGTGCGCAAACGCGGATCCAACAGCTGGAATATCGTCTCGCTGAAACACTTCGCGCACAGCTTAGCGCCACGCGCGAACGCTTTGGTAATACAGTGACGCACCTCGAAGCGGTGAGTCCACTCTCCACGCTCGCACGCGGTTATAGCGTTACCAGCGCCGCTGATGGCGCGGTGCTAAAACAGGTTAAGCAGGTGAAAGTGGGTGAGACACTGACCACTCGCCTGGGCGATGGCGTAGTGATCAGTGAAGTGAGTGCTGTGACGAAAAGCCGCAAGCCGCGCAAAAAAAACTAATTACTCTATACGTATCTGTCTTTCGGGCACGGCGATATTTAAAGCTGGATAACCTTACCTGAAGCATGTAGCAAACCCGGATGTTTTCGCAGGCTGAATACCACAGTTTAGCGTGCCAGCCCCTTCTTCAATACCACAGTAAAACGACCCGGCCTTATCAGTAGATAAATATGGGAAGCTTATCGAGGAAGGCCACCCCAGCGAGCTAAAGCCAGAATGCAATGTCTGTAATTCTGCGGTGGTTGGCGCGTTATTCATACTGTCGCACTGCTGTGCAATATCCCATTTATTAGCATCTATAACATGTGCCAGCGCCCAGGTTTCATTATTCACAGTTGGTGTACCTGCCGCTGTAGCCCCTGACGGCAACTCTGATTTCAATAGTGGGCGATGTAACGTCTTGCCACTTACTGTGGCGGTATCCGCCATATGTCCCCAGAAATAAGCCGTGGCAACATTCGGACTGGTCGGCACGGTGAAAATGGTATCCAGCGTCGCGGTTATCGCGGCGTTATTGGTCAGCGTCACCGTCAACGGCGTTTTATATCCAGGTGTATTATCCTGACGAACGGTAAAACTTGCCGTACCGTCTGCCCCTGTCACACCGTCGACCGTATTCCCACTGTCAGCCAGCGTTACCACCGTCCCGCTGGCAGGTTGTACCGTCATATCATCCATCGCCGCAACATCACCATACAACGTCGCCCCGCTGTTGCGTGGCACGGCTTCACCACGTTTTAAGGTGAAAGCGACATTCGGTACCGGCTTCCCGGCGCTGTCTTTTACGGTAACAACGAGGGGCACGGCTTCACCTTTTTTTACCTTCGCTGCCTGCGTAGTAGCATCCAGCGCCGTCGATGTCAGCGTGACGCTGGAGACGGTCGCGCGGGGGTTAACCAGACAGGCCTGATACGCGGTATTCACCGTCCCCCACGCTGAACCATTACTCAGACTGACTGCCTGCGGATTGCTGCCTCCCTGCCAGTTATCCAGCGCCCACCACGTATGCTGCGTAGACCAACCAATTTGAGTCGTCAGCGTATTCCCCGGATAGCGCGCGTAGAGCGATTCTAAATCATCGCTCAATGGCCGACGCGCCGCTTCACAAGGACTGAGGCTGCTGTCTGCCCTCTGAGTTGCGTTAAACACGGGCCAGACTTCATTGTTACTATTGACCTGACTAACCCCGGATGTCGACGGCAGCTCTTTCCACAATTTAGGTCGTTCAAAGACCACGCCGTTTTCCGCCGTTACCGTATCCGGCATATGGCCCCAGTAGGTCGCCATTGCGGAATCCGGGCTGGTAACGACGGTAAAGATCGCATCAAGGACGCTGGTAGTTGCGACATCTCGCGCCAGTATAGCGGTGAACGGAATGGCCAGGCCGATGGTCTCAGGCTGTTCAACATTGAAAGTGGCCGTACCATCACTGCCGGTGAAACCTTGCCATTGCGTATCGTGTGCGGCCAGAGAAAACTCCGCCGACACAGGTGTCAACTCTGTCAACGTCATTCCATTTGCCGCCGTGTTCACTCCTGTTCCTGAACGACTCATCGCTGAACCACGCCCGAGCGTCACGGCCTCTCCCGCCAGCGGGTTGCCATCACGATCTTTGACCGTCACCACAATTGGCAGTGGGTTACCTTTTTTCACTGATGCGCTGGGTCGCCCGCCATTACTGGGGGTTCTGGCGTTATCCATTGCGGATGACGTCAACATTACGCTGACGCCTGCAGGATGCGGCTTCGTCAGGCAAAGCATCAGCGCGTTGTTTGCTGAGCTCTTCGCGATATCTCCTGCGCTCAGACTGACCGTCTGATACTGCCACGTATATAAATCCGGCATGACCATATCATAAGCCCACCACTTGCCTGCATATATCGGCACCCCCAGGTCAGTCTTTATCGCGCCGTTGGGATGATCATTATACAAATCCAACAATTCATTACTGCGCGGTTGATTCTCCAGCGGACAATCTGTCGATGTTAAATTTTGAACGTTGCTCATATACGACCACACTTCACCATTGCCGTTAGTGCTAATCGATGACCCTGAAGTCGCTTCGGCTTTCAGCAGCGGTCGTCTGAAGGTGACACCTGCCGAACTGGTAAAGGTGTCCGGCATGTGCCCCCAGAATTTCGCACTCGGTGAGTCCGGGCTGGTTATCACCGTGTAGATAACATCCAGCGTGGCGGTTTTGGTTGTATCGCGCGCCAGCGTGACGGTTATCGGTGTCGCCAGACCGGTCGTGGCATTCTGGCTCACTTCAAAGGTGGCTGTGCCATCACTGCCCGTTGTTCTGAGCACTTTTGCCCCATTTGCCGTCAGCCCAGCGTCACTGTTCGCGGGTATCAATGACTTCACGGTAAGATCATCCGCACTCGAGTTAACGGTTGCTTTCGAGCGATCCAGCGTCGTTCCACGCGTGAGGGTAAAGTCGGCGTAGGGTACCGGATTCCCGGCGCTATCACGTACGGTCACCGTCAGCGGAATCGTCTCCCCTTTCTTCGCTACGGCGCTCGGTCGACCACCATTGCTGGCCGTTTTTGCCGCATCCTGTGCTGTTGAAGTGATCTCTATCATCGCCGGAACGGTATGCGGTTCCACCAGGCACATCACTACCGCCGTATAACTGGACGGTGCCTGAACTGTCTGACCATTAACGAGTGAAAACGCCTGGTTGCTCCAGCTACTGCCAGAAACCGTCATCATGTCGTAGGCCCACATATACCCGGCGGAAGTCGGCAAGCCGAGCACCGTGCCCAACTGGTTGTTAGGGTAATCCGCATACAACCCCTGCATATCAGTCGTCAGCGGTTGATAACTCTCATCACATCCAGCCTTGCTGGCATCCATTTTCTCCGTTGCTGTCAGACGCGACCAGACTTCATTATTGGTCGTTACCGCCGTACCACCAGAAAGTTCAGCTTTGAGGAAAGGCCGTTTGAAGGTGACGCCTTCGCTGCTGGTAAAGGTTTCCGCCATATGCCCCCAGTAGGCCGCCAGTGGTGTATCCGGGCTGGTGACGACGGTGAAGATTACAGGCAAGGTGTTCGACGACACGCCGGTATCGTTCAACAGGGTATAAAAGTCGGTTTTGAGTCCGGTGGACGCATCCTGTCGGAGTGTTATCGTGGTGGTTCCGTCTGGCCCGGTCACGCCATACACGGTGGCCGATGCATTGGTATCAACTGTACTGGCCGCTGCGGGTGTCACCGAAACAGTCTGCATCGTCACTAATGCATTCTGGCGATTGAAAGAACTGCTGCGCTTCAGTGTAAACGGCGTATTACCCACCGGGTTTCCTTGCGCATCTTTGGTCGTGACGCGGATAACAACCTCATCGCCTTTTTTCACCTTAATGGCGCTCAGGGTATCGTCAACCTTAACAAATTGCGTGGCGTCCGCAGGCTCCAGAGAAACCTGGCTGGCAACAACCGCAGGCGTTGTGCGACAGGTTTGTAATGCCAGCACGGTGGTCACGATTTGAGAAACCGCGCCGGAATTCAGTTGCACCACATTGTAATAACGGTTACTTAATTGCGTATCACTCGGTGTATTGGTGAGATAACTGGTTGCTACCGGCCATCCCTGCACTGTCCCCATCGCATTACCACTATTGGCACTGTACAAGGACCTCAGGCCATCCAGTGTCGGCATATACTCTGCACCACATCCATCCATATCGGTGTTATTTGACTGAACCACACTGAATCTTGCCCAATCTTCGCCATTCTCAAAAGTGCTATAGCGTGCATAGTTATTGGTAAGTTCTTTAAACAGTAATGGTCGCTTATACGTCATGCCATCAGAGGCCGTTACCGTTTCAGGCATGTGCCCCCAAAAATTCGCTTTAGGAGAATCTGGACTGGTTACCACGGTAAAGACCACCGGGAGGGTCGCCTGAACGCTGCTGACGCCATCCAGTGATGCCGTGAGATCTGTTCTTAACCCGGTACTGTTATCCTGTTTCAGCGTAAAGGTTGTCGACCCGTCAGCCCCCGTCACGCCATAGATCATTTCGGTTGTTGCCTGAAAATTACTCCGCGTGTTTCCCCAGGCATCGGTTACGGTCAGCGCACCTACACTCGCTGTCGCTGATGTATACCTCCGGTTTATGCTGGTGGCACGTTTCAGAATAAACGCCGCATTGCCAACCGGGTTACCTTGCGCATCTTTCGTGGTGACGCGCACTACCGACTCTTCGCCTTTTTTGGCTTTAACCACACTCAGTGTATCGTCAACATAAACCAGGGCCGCAGGATCTGCCGCTTCCAGTAGAATCTGGCTCACCGTGGTGACCGGCGTGGTTTGACAGGTCAGTAGATCCAGTGTCGACGTTGACACCATGGCACTGGTGCCATTACCGAGATCCACCGCTTTGTAGTTACGCTGTTCCATGCCAGTGTTGTCGGGCGTGCTGGATAAATAACGCGTGACTACCGGCCAGCCCTGGACGGTTTTGATGGTATTGCCAGCGTGATTATCAAACAACGACAACAACCCTGCCTGAGTGGGAACATAGCTAGTGCCGCAGCCGTTACTGGTTGAGTTCGCCTGGGTTTGAGTAAACAGCGCCCAGTTTTCATTGTCTTCGAATATTGCTGTTCGCCCGGTCTGACTCGACAGTTCCTTTATCAGCAATGGGCGTTTAAAAACGGTACCATCTGCCGCCGTTAAGGTTTCCGGCATATGGCCCCACATTTTCGCTTTGCTACTATCCGGGCTGGTGACCACAGTAAAGATCGTATCCAGGCTGTCTTTTTTTGTTGCATCGGAATACAACGTCGCCGTCAGCGCCGTTTTGGTGCCGTGAGTATCCGGGCGGGTAATATTGAGGATTTTGCTGCCGTCGCTGCCGGTCATGGCAGTATAAAATCCCGCGGTGTCGTTCAACGTCGTTTCATCCGCCAGCCCGCTGTTAATCACCACCGGTGCCACCAGCGCATCGCCACTACCGGCAATATGTTTTTCGCCCGTGCGGGTATAACCGTCTCCGCGACTGAGTTTAAATGGCATATCCGTGAGCGGATTACCCTGCGCATCTTTTACCGTTACCTTAACCCGTAGCGTTTCGCCTTTTTTCAGCTTCGCCGCGTTATTTCCGGCAGCCCACTGTGCGTTATCAACCACATCCAGCGTAATGCTGCTGGCAGGTTTGTTCGCCGTCGTCAGGCAACTGACGTAAACCGGCGTATCGCCGCCGATAGCCTGTGCGCCGTTATCCAGGGCAATGGTGTAATAGTGCGGCGTTACATCCGCGGGAGAACTGCTCCAGTAAGGCTGACGCTGCGTCGGCCAGCCGTGTGTGGTTTGCACAGCATTGCCGTTATTAGCGTCATAGAGCGCACTGAGCTGTGAGCGGCGCGGCAGCATATTGGTTCCGCAACCGCCTTTACTGGTAATGGCCGTACTGGCCTGGCTAACGCGCGCCCAGACTTCGTTTTTTTCCGTTAATGTGCCATCCGGACTGGTGATTTCTGCTGCCAGCTTAGGCCGGGTAAAGGTTAATGAATTAACGGTAATCGTTTCATCCATATGGCCCCACATCTGGGCGCCGGTAACATCCGGGCTGGTTGGGGTGGTAAAAATAACATTGTAATTAATGGCATTTGGTAAATGGGAATTTACCGGCGTAATGCTCAGCACGGTTCTTAACCCCACCCCTTGGGGTTGCTCTATTTCGACCGTTGCCACGCCTTGTGCATCTGTCGTACCCGTATAAACCATCGACGGCTGCGATGTGCCGTATTGCATGTTATCCATCGTGATTGCACCGCTGCTCGGGTCATCAAACCCGCTCACCTGCCCTGCTCGGTTATACCCCATGCCTTTGGTGATGGTGAAAGCAGTAAAGGGAACGGGGGTATTATTGAGCGCGTTAACCGTACGCACGGTCATCACGATGGTGTCACCTACTTTGGCCTGCGCTTTGCTGCCAGGGGTGATATCGTGATCGGTGCTGACTTCAACGTTCGCTACCATCTCATTGCCAGAACAGGAGAGGTAATTTCGCTTAAAGCCGGAGTAGCTGTCGACGCTCCCGTTCGCCAGATTCACCGATGAATGCGTTGCTTGCTCCGCCGCGCTTAAGTAGCTTTGTTGTGCGGTAGGCCAGCCATATTCCGTGCCGATGACGTTGCCTGGATGGGCGGTAAATAAGCCTTCAAGTGAACTCTGCCGGGGTATATGGCCCACACCGCATTCCGCCTGCATACTGGTGTCTTGATCGAACAGCGCCCAGTCTTCGTTATTTTCCCGCACCGATCCCAGTTCATGCTCAGTTTCATCCGCCAGTAATGGGCGTTTGAACAGACTGCCAGATTCAATAATACCGCGCATATGGCCCCACATCCGCGCCTTGTCGCTGTCCGGGCTGGTGATCACAGTAAAAATCACGTCTTTGTCATCTGTAGCCGTAAAATTGCTGCGCATTTTCGCCGTGATATGGGTTTTCACGCCTGCGCCGTCGGGCTGGCTCAGGGTTAGCGAAGCCTGACCGTTGACATCGGTCATGCCTTCATAGGTGTGAGCATCAACCTGTTGTAAATTCGAACCACCAGTAATCTGCACCGGATGGGCTTCCCAGGCAGGATCGGTTTGATTTTTGCGGTTAACACCGTCATCCAGATGCAGCGAGAAGTAGTAATACGCCAGCGGTTGATCGTTATTTTTATTGTCGGTGATCGTCAGACGCATCGAGACGTCATCGCCCACCTTCGCTTTCATCGCCTGTGCCGTATCATCATAGTTTTCGGGCGTAAGGACGATTTTCGGCTCGACATCAGGCGCGGGTTTATCCACGCAGCTTACAAGAAATGTGGTGCTATCCGGCTTTTGCGTTTCACCACGGTTAGAGACATCCGCCGCATGGTGCTGCCCGGTGGTGCCCGCCAGCGATGACCAGTAATAATTCCCCTGAATCGGCCAGCCAAGGACTGTCTGCACCGATGTGGGAATAACGGTCGCCAGCGCGCCGAAGTGGCGCATGCCGGGCAGCACGGTGCAGTGGCTATCTGCGCCGCTCCAGGTGAAGGTGGACCAGGTTTCGTTGTGATCGACGACCGTGGCGCTTTCATTGCTCACTTCTGCCGCCAGCTTTGGTCGACTGAAGGTGTAACCGTGGGCTTCTACCGTCTCTGCCATATGGCCCCACATCGTAGCCTGCGCCACGTCCGGGCTGGTGAGCACCGTAAAAATCACCGCGGTTTCGCTGGTTTGCGCAATGCCGGAAATGCTGACCACCAGTGGCGTTTTGACGCCAGGGCCATTCGGTTGGCTCACCGTGATGGTTGCCGTGCCGTTGGCATCAGAAGTGCCATGGTATTCGGTTACCGTCGTCGTTAACTCAGTGCTATCCAGTACCACTGGCGCAGTATTATTCACCGCCCCCTGGCGATTTTCAGCATCTTTACGTTTAATAATAAACGGAATATTACCCGCGACGTTGCCCTGACAATCTTTAGTCGTGACGGTTAGCGTGATGGTGTCGCCAACGGTGGTTTTTGCCGCCGCGATCGTTTCGTTATAACCGCTGGCGCTCACCGAGATTAAATCACCCTGTGCTGGCGCGATGTTCAGGGTCACTTTCTGGTCCACCAGCGCCACCATCCCCGCATAGGGATACCCGGTCGAGGTCAGCAGGTAGAGCAGTGGGAGGGTTTGCTGCGCATCAATCTGTGGCCAGGCCACCAGCGAGCGTCCGGCCAGCCCCTGAGCACAAAAGCTACGGTTGGCAATAGGTTGTGGGTTAAGGGGCACATCGGGCGTGACGGCATCGGCCCACACCAGGCTGACGGTAGGGGGTGTTTGATTTTCCCAGCGCAGCGCAGGTGGTGTAGAAAACTGGTCGCCTTCATTGTCCTGAGGATTAGCGACAATCAGGTTAGCAGCGTCATCGTCAACGCTAAATTCATTCGGTTTAGCAGAAAACCCGACATCATGAGATTCAGCAGGATTAAGCTGAACACTGCCCTGATAGACGGGTACGCTGGCGCTGTCGGCAAAAGGACCGGTTCCGTTAAACTCACCTGTAGAATCAGGATATGTCTGCCATTCCACCTCTGCCCGTGCAAAGTCAGACAGTATAAAGGCTGCCAACATGCCCAGAAGCATAATGATTTTCCCTGGTTTCAGACATACCGACATGTAGAAAACTCCAGCATGATAAACAAAACATCAACCTGTTTTGCTTAACGCGTCGCTAAGCAAAACAGGCGGAAAACAGCATTCCCGTATGGGAATGCTGTTGTGCGCATTAGTGGTGTTTGTAAATGATAGACAGCGTATAGCCCTGAACGCCGTCGCCGTTTGCCGGAATCGCAAGACCACTCTTACCATTACGGTCACTACCGTTAAGGCTGGTTCTTGCTTGTTCGTTAGTTTGCGGGATAACAATGTCTTTGTTATCGAAGCTGGCATTAGCAATACCGCCCGCCGCAGCAAGTTGTTTACTGTTACCGTTGAAGACCCACGCAAAGTCGTAGTTAGCGGTAACGTCCACATCCGTACCCGCATCGTACTTACCGTTCTGGTTTTCATCCGAGTACAGTTTGGCCACATACGTTTTGTTAAGTGCAATGGCCGTATTACCACCGATAAGGTTGGTAGTGGTGCCTTTCTCGAAGATGGCAACTTTCAGGTTCTGGTTCACAACCGGGCCGGGATCGACATTGTCCGTATCGCTGCCGCCACCGCTGGCCGTAGAAATATCCAGCAGAGTCAGCGAAGTTCCCTGGAAGGGATTACCGGTCTGGGTGATGGGCTGGATTTCAACACCGATATAACGCCCACGTTCGTCATTGGTGAGTTTATAACTTGTCTTGCCCGCCGCTGCGGTCAGCTCCGTTTTATCGCCACCCGCATTATTGCTGTAGCTGTACCATTTGATAGTCGCCGTCGTTTTCGCATCAATGCCTGCGGAACCATCATCGATATCCCCTTCGGTATCGCCGATATCCCAACCCAGCGTGATGGTATCCCCTGAGTAAAGGCGTTTATCCGTCTCGCTACCTGCAGGACGGGTACCTTTACCATCAGACGTCACTTTAATGTGACCCGCATCGTCCGAGTTAATCGTGGCATTCCCCCCTTCGCGATAGAGCCAGGGTACAGTCCCTTCGAATTCAGCGGTCGTTCCACTGGCGACCCAGGCGGCATCTTCCGCCATAGCGGCTGGTACGGCACAGTATCCAGCCAGCATCAGCGCCAGCGCGACTTTTGTCAGGCCACGTTTCATATGAGGTTTCATAAACACTCTCCTTGATTAATATTCAGCGGTGGCCCGATCAGCCATAGCGCCGACCCTATTTCTTGCTGTAATTGACCTGCAAACCGTATCCCTGCACACCATCGGTTACCTGAGCATTAAACTTTGCTGCCGCTTCCTTGTTGGTTACCGGGATCGCTATATCGACATTAGCGGTATTGGTTTGCGCGCCGGTATTGCCATTTACGCTATTCCCCGTGAATTCCCACTGATAGTCATACTGTTTCATCTCGTCGTCAGTGAGCTTCTCAGAAAGCTGAAACACGCCGTCTTTGTTAGCGTCACGCCACAACACAAAGTGATAGCGGCTATTGAGGGGCAACGGTTCTTTGTTACCGATAAGATTGACGGGCTTAGCCGCACCAACGCGGTAGATAAAAGCATTCAGCCCGCCGATGTCAGAACCCAGGAACGTTACGTCAACATAGTTACTGTCATCATAGGGGGCGGCTTTCGCCTTCCAGCGGAAAGTGCCGGGCAACGTACTGGAGAGCGTAACGGTCCCCTTTTCTTTATCTTGTTTGGCGATAAAAACGCACGGCACCTCGGTGGTGCAGGGTTTATTCGTCAGCGTCACTTTTTTATCGTTGGCATCAAACAGCTGCGGGCTGAGATTATCCTGCGGCAAGACATTACCGTTACGGTCAGTGTTGTCGCCAAAGCTATCGGTAACGTCGAGATCCATGACGACACCATCTACACCATCCGCTTGCGCGCTGGCTTCGTGGCTGTGATTGTTCTCATCCGGTACATTGGCGATGTTGTTAACAATGAGCTCAATTTTACGGTCCTGCTGAACGGTAATTTCCACCACGCCGGAGTTCTGCCGATTGCCTTTTTCATCTTCCAGCGCCAGCCGTACCCGCCAGGTATTGAGTTTTTCCTGGTCGGCTTTATCAGAGCTGTACTGCCAGGCAGGCAGCACCAGATTCCAGTGGTTGTTGTTCCCTTCGGTAAGCGTATTTTCTTTGATAACTGGCATCACCAGCGTACGTGCAGCATTGTTTTTCGCCTGCCAGGAAGCAGCAACGATTTTGTAGTGATGATTAATGAGCGCGTTAATGGTCCACTTACATTTTTCCAGCCCGATGGCTGCTTCTGGCGTATCTTTAATCACGCACTCGGGATGTTCATTCGTCGCATCGGCTTTCAGCCACAAAGTGACATCGAGGGGATCTTTCTCTTTGTATTCCAGAACAATAAAGTTGTTACGTTCAACAAAGTCGTGACGGCTGCCCATGAGCGAGTGAGCCGCGCTCACTTTGTCAGGATCAAGCTGGTCTTTGAGCGGGACGCCAAACTGGTAGTTCAGCGTTGCGTTAACAGAAAGATCGGTATTATCGCCAGTGCCAGCTTTGAAATCTGTACCGACGGCAATGAGCTGTACGGGCTGGT
Source organism: Escherichia sp. GZ89 (assembly GCF_019366485.1). Lineage (NCBI taxonomy): Bacteria > Pseudomonadati > Pseudomonadota > Gammaproteobacteria > Enterobacterales > Enterobacteriaceae > Escherichia > Escherichia sp. GZ89. Next base: position 91,965 of record NZ_JAEOHX010000008.1, read on the forward strand.
ATTTCACACCCAGCGTGACGGCGAAGGGATCTTTCTCCAGATTATCAGTTCCAAAAAGCGCGACTTCATCACCGTAATACTGTTCGAAAACGATTTTACCGCCAAGCTGCGGGTAAGCGGGTAGCCAGGCGTCGGCGCGAATATCCCAGCCGCGCGCAGGACGCTCCTCATAAAAATCAAAATCTTCGGAGTCTTTCCAATCAGAAAGCGGGTGATAATAGTTGCCAGAGAATTTTAAATAATCAGTCCACGCTTCGGCACCTAAACCTAAACGGCGATGTCCTCGGGTAAAATCATAATCATAAAATATATTTCCACCCAATAACCATTTTTCAAAATTATGTCTTACACCAAGCCCAATATTCCCGATCGTACGATCTTCTTTTCGTTGTGCGGAAAATTGGCTGAAATAAACAGTAGTTTGATTATCATACCAGGGAACAAAATAGTCGATGGAACTGCCATCCAGACCGCCGCCCTGACCAAGAGAAAGATTCGTTCGGACCTTACCGTAGGGGGAGAGTGTATCCTCAATATAAGATTGTGTCGTAGAGGTAATTTGACTTTGCAGATAGCTTCTGGCCTGGGACTCCAGCGCCTCGGGTGTCAGGTTTTCAAACCCTTGCGTGGCGGAGTTAATGACGTAATCGGCACCACGCTCTTTTAGCGATTTACCCTTGTTAGTTTGTTCTTCCTGTTGTGCGGCCTGACTACCTAAATCAGGTAACGATTCTTTATGCTCAACATTTATCTCTGGAGCCGCAAAAGCAGCTCCAGAGATAAATGTTAGCATAATACAGCGTTTCCATCGCAGCATGCACATCCCCTGTGACATTAATAATGCTTAAAATAAGCTTTAATATTCTATTCCAGATTGTTCAGAAAGGCACGCCAGGAAAACTAAATATAATCTTAAATTTATAACACAGTGATTTCATTCACTTGTATTTGCGCTTCAACAAATAAAATAGGATGAAATCATTTATATTATGAATACAAATGATTACATCATATATTTAAATAATATTAAGCAACAATAAATTCAACGCGCTTTTTGGATATTAAACCGTGCCCATGCTGGCAGAAATAATCTACTGCACCACAAGCTTTTAACACCTGTAATGGCTGATGGCAGTCAGGACAAAGCGCCTGAATGGTGAAATCTTTGGCACAAGTTGCACAGTGGGCAGTTTCACCGTTGCGTTCGAGAGGGTTATGGCAGGTTGGGCAGTTGAGTTCCATAAATACTCCTCGCCTGTTGTTCAGTTTCCCTCTCCGTTTGGAAAGGGAAACCAGATAAGTGATTACTTACTTTTCTTAATATGCTTCATCAAACGCTTACGCTTGCGCATCTGGGTCGGCGTCAGGGTGTTACGCTTGTTCGCATATGGGTTTTCCCCTTCTTTGAACTGAATACGAATCGGCGTACCCATCACGTCCAGAGACTTGCGGAAGTAATTCATCAAGTAGCGTTTGTACGAATCAGGCAGGTCTTTCACTTGGTTGCCGTGAATCACCACAATCGGCGGATTGTAACCACCGGCGTGGGCATATTTCAGCTTCACACGACGCCCGCGAACCAGCGGCGGCTGGTGATCTTCAACCGCCATGGTCATGATACGCGTCAGCATAGATGTCCCCACACGACGGGTGGAGCTGTCATACGCTTCACGTACTGACTCAAACAGGTTACCAACGCCGCTGCCGTGTAATGCAGAAATAAAATGCACGCGAGCAAAGTCGATAAAGCCCAGACGGAAGTCCAGCGTCTCTTTTACTTGCTCTTTCACTTCCTGGCTCAGGCCGTCCCACTTGTTCACTACAATCACAAGTGAGCGCCCACTATTGAGAATAAAGCCCAGCAGGGAGAGATCCTGATCGGAAATACCTTCGCGAGCATCAATCACCAACATCACCACGTTGGCATCCTCAATCGCCTGCAATGTTTTGATTACGGAGAATTTCTCTACCGCATCGGTGATTTTGCCGCGTTTACGTACGCCGGCAGTATCGATGAGTACATACTCACGTCCATCGCGTTCCATTGGAATGTAAATACTGTCACGCGTGGTGCCTGGCATGTCATAAACCACAACGCGCTCTTCGCCAAGGATACGGTTAGTGAGTGTAGACTTACCAACGTTTGGACGACCAACTATCGCCAGTTTGATTGGCAGGCTTTGCGGGTCGAAGTCATCTTCCTCTTCTTCTTCGCCGTTTTCTTCTGCTTCAAATTGCGCCCAGTATTCAGCGTCTTCATCCACTTCTTCTTGTGGTGTGAGATCTTCCATCCACGGCAGCAGCACGTGCTCCAGCAGACTTAATACGCCACGACCGTGAGATGCGGCGATCGGGTAGATTTCACCTAAACCAAGCGAGTAGAAATCAACCACCGCCTGATCAGGATCCAACCCGTCAGTTTTGTTTGCCACCAGGAAGGTTGGCTTTTCGCGGGAGCGCAGATGTTTGGCAATCGCTTCATCCGCAGGCATCAGGCCAGCGCGCGCATCGACCATAAACAGCACAACATCTGCTTCTTCGATCGCAAGCAGCGATTGTTCTGCCATACGAGTCTCTACACCGTCTTCGGTGCCATCAATCCCGCCAGTATCAATACAAATAAACTCGCGGCCTTCAATTTCTGCACGACCGTATTTACGGTCACGAGTCAGACCTGGGAAATCCGCAACCAGCGCATCTCGTGTGCGAGTTAGACGGTTAAATAACGTGGATTTTCCGACGTTAGGGCGCCCGACAAGCGCGACCACAGGTACCATGTTTAAAGCCTCATTTTTATAAATCATCAAACAACGCTCACAAATTTGCGCCGTTGTTAAAAACAGGAAAACGGCCCCTTGCCCAGGAGCCGTTTTTTAAAACTAACAGCCGAGACGATTAACGCGTAATGGAATACAGCGTACCGTCTTTCGCCTGGATTAGCAGTTTGCCATCAGCAGCTACCGGCTCAGTAACAAAACCAGAGCTATCAACTTTCTGTTGAGCAACAAAACGACCATCTTCGGTGTTGATCCAGTGCAGATAACCTTCGCTGTCACCCACCACCAGGTTGCCGTTATACAGCACCGGAGCAGTTAACAGACGATGCAGCAGATCGCTTTGCGTCCATAAGGTCACGCCACCATCAGTGGTCAGCGCCAGCAAGCGGTCATTCTGATCGACCAGATAAATACGGTTACCGTCAACGATAAAATCGTTCACCGAACCCAGTTCGCGTTTCCACATAATCTGACCGCTACGCAGATCGAGCGCAGTCAGATTACCATTATAAGCCAGTGCATAAACGACGCCATTTACGACCACTGGCGTAGTATCAACATCGCTCAAACGGTCAATCTCTGTGGAACCGGTCGCCTGAGAGATACGCTGCTGCCAAATCATCTGGCCTTGCTGCATCAACACGGCACTGACGCGACCATTATCACCACCGACAATCGCTGCACCAAAGGCGGTTGCTGGAGCAGACTCACCACGCAGTGAAAGCGAAGGCATATCAAGGTTAACCGTCCATTTGATAGCGCCGTCAGCTTCGTTCAAAGCCTGCAACTGACCATTGCTGGTGTGAATTAATACCAGACCATCGCTAACCACCGGGCGAGAAAGCGCCTCACCAGCAACTTTGGTCTGCCATGCAACAGTTCCGTCGCCAGCATTCAGCGCATAAACCTGCGCTTTTTCGCTACCCACATAAACCTTGCCACCCGCAACCGTTACACCGCCAGAGAGCAGTGCTGGGGTTTTCGATAACCAGCCATCTTTCTCAGCAAGACTGATAGACCAGATTTCTTTGCCATCGTCAGCATTAACGGCTTTAACGACACCTGCGCGATCGGCTGCGTAGACAACGTTATCTGCCAAAGCAGGATGAAGATTAGAGTAGTAATCACCAATACCGTTACCGACCGAGGTGCTCCACGCCGTTGACGGTTCAAATTGGTTTTCAACCGTCGGTAATGGGGACATCTTAACGACATCTTCTTCGCCGCTAAATAGTGAACAACCGCTCAATAAGGTAACGGAAAGCAGTCCTGGCAGAAGTAATTTACGCAATTGCATCGGGTCCCTCTCAGATGGACAAATTATTGATTTTCATCCGCATCATTTCACTCAACGCAGGAGAGGCATCGCTTTTCACACCCGCTTCCCATGCGCTACGCGCACCTTGTTTATCGCCTTTACTCAACAACGCTTCGCCACGCAGGTCGGCAACTATTGCTGCCCATCCTTCACCTTTGATTGTGTCGAGGGTTTTTAGCGCAGCATCTGCTTGTTTGAGTTGCACCTGAACGCGGGCAAGACGCAGATTAATCACCGCTTTGAGATTTTCATCGCTGGTAGCTGTCAGCCCTTGTTGTAACTGAGCCTCAGCTTTCTGCAATTCATTTTTGTCAACAAACTGCTGCGCAAGTTCCAGAGAAGCCAACGCACCGTAGGTATTTTTGTTCTCTGTCACAAATTTCTCTGCAACAACAATACCTTCAGGTTTACCAGCACTCGCTTCGGTAACTGCATTTTGATAAGCCAGAGAAGCAGAGCGTGCAGTCTCAACTTGATGACTGTTCCAGTAGCGCCAGCCAATCAGTGCGCCTACTCCTAAAATCACCCCAACAGCCAGGGCTTTGCCATTTTCGGCAAAAAAGCGTTTTACCGCGTCAACCTGGTCGTTTTCGTTCTCGTAAATTTCCACGCTGTCCTTCTCCTTCCTTAACCCAGTAACGTGCGCAAATGCGCGGCTACGCTATCCTGCGCGACTGCCGTTTGCTCACCAGAGCGCAAATCTTTCACTACCGCCGTACCGTTAGCCACTTCTGACTCACCCAGTACTACAGCAATACGTGCGCCCCACTTATCAGCGCGGCCAAATTGTTTTTTAAAGTTGCCACCGCCGTGGTTGGTCATCAGTTTCACGCCCGGTAATTCATCACGCAGGCGCTCGGCTAATGCCATTGCCGCAGGCTGTGTGTCAGCACCTGAAGCCACCAGATATATATCGACAACAGGATCGGCTTTAAATTCCGGATTAACGGCCTGAACTAACAATACAAGACGTTCGAGGCCCATCGCGAAACCGACTGCCGGTGTTGCACGACCACCCAGTTGTTCCACCAGACCATCATAACGACCGCCTGCACACACAGTACCCTGGGAACCGAGGCTGTTAGTCACCCACTCGAAAACAGTACGGTTATAGTAATCCAGACCACGCACCAGACGCTGGTTTACGGTGTAAGCGATACCCGCGCTCTCCAGCAGTTTGCACAGACCAGCAAAGTGCTCACGAGATTCCTCGTCCAGATAATCGCCTAATGCCGGAGCGTCGTTGAGAAGCGCCTGCACTTCCGGGTTTTTGGAATCCAGCACGCGCAACGGGTTAGTGTACATGCGGCGTTTGCAGTCTTCGTCCAGTTTTTCTTTATGCTGCTCAAGGAATGCCACCAGCGCATCACGATAATTGGCGCGAGCTTCCAGCGAACCGATAGAGTTCAGCTCAAGAGTTACGTGTTCAGAGATACCCAGCGCACGCCACCAGCGGGCAGTGAGCATAATCAGTTCGGCGTCGATATCCGGACCTTGCAGACCGAAAACTTCGCAGCCCAACTGGTGGAACTGACGATAACGCCCTTTCTGCGGACGCTCGTGACGGAACATCGGCCCGATATACCACAGACGCTGTTCCTGATTGTACAGAAGACCATGCTCGATGCCGGCGCGTACACAGCCCGCCGTCCCTTCAGGGCGCAAAGTCAGGCTGTCGCCATTGCGATCCTCAAAGGTATACATCTCTTTTTCAACCACGTCGGTGACTTCACCAATCGCACGTTTGAATAGCGGGGTCTGCTCTACAATCGGCAAGCGGATTTCACTGTAACCGTAGCTGCCGAGCACGTTTTTCAGTGTGCCTTCAATGCGCTGCCAGATGGCCGTTTCGCCAGGCAGGTAATCGTTCATGCCGCGAATGGCTTGAATGTTTTTTGCCACGTTTATTCTCTTTCTGAATATAAAAATGAACCCTCAACGCGCCCCTCAATATTTCGGGAGCCATGCGGGTTCAATCATACACGGGAAGCGAGGTGCTTCCCATCACGTTATTATTTTTCAACCTGCTGAACGTCAATTCGACGCGCTTCGTCCAGTTGACTGGCTTTCGCGCGAATGCGCGCTTCCAGCTGGTCGATCATGTCATTGTTGTCCAGACGGTCTTTGCGCACGCCGTCTTCATAAAGGCCGCTTTTCTTGTTGCCGCCCGTGACGCCAAGTGTAGAAACCAGTGCCTCGCCAGGGCCATTCACCACGCAACCAATGATCGAAACGTCCATCGGAGTGATGATATCTTCCAGGCGTTGCTCCAGGGCGTTAACCGTACCAATAACGTCAAACTCCTGACGCGAACAGGTCGGGCAGGCGATGAAGTTGATCCCGCGCGAACGGATACGCAGCGATTTCAAAATATCGAAACCGACTTTGATCTCTTCGACCGGATCGGCCGCCAGCGATACGCGCAGCGTGTCGCCGATGCCTTCAGACAGCAGCAGGCCTAAACCAATGGCAGATTTTACTGCCCCACTACGTGCGCCGCCCGCTTCGGTGATCCCAAGATGCAGCGGTTGATCGATCTGTTTTGCCAGCAGACGATAAGACTCTACAGCGAGGAAGACATCAGACGCTTTGACGCTGACTTTGAACTGATCGAAGTTCAGACGATCAAGATGATCAACATGGCGCATGGCAGATTCCAGCAATGCCTGCGGCGTCGGTTCGCCATACTTTTCTTGCAGATCTTTTTCCAGCGATCCAGCGTTAACGCCAATACGGATCGGAATGTTTTTATCGCGCGCGCAGTCAACCACCATGCGAATACGCTCTTCATTACCGATATTGCCAGGGTTAATACGCAAACAATCAACCCCGTATTCCGCTACTTTCAGCGCAATGCGATAGTCAAAGTGGATATCAGCCACTAGCGGTACGTTAACCTGCTGTTTGATGAGTTTGAACGCTTCTGCCGCGTCCATCGTCGGTACGGAGACACGGATGATATCAGCGCCAACACGTTCCAACGCCTTAATTTGATTGACCGTCGCTTCGACGTCTGTCGTACGCGTATTGGTCATGGACTGTACGGCGATGGGGGCACCATCGCCAATCGGCACATTCCCAACGTAAATACGTGTTGATTTTCTACGTTGAATTGGAGCCTGGTTATGCATGAAAAATCTCCCGCGTTACCCGTCTGTTACTGCGCCGGTGATTGTTCGGCATTTAGGGTCAGACGCGCAACCTGGTTAGTTCTGATAAAACGACTCAGATCGACAGGTTTCCCTTGATACTGGATCTGTACTGCGGCTGGCGCACCAATTTTCAGTTTGTACGGAGCCTGGCCGGTTAAATTCAAATTACCGTCTTTACGCTGCATACCGCTAAACAGTTTTTTACCGGTAGCATCAGTGACTTCCAGCCAGCAATCGGCAGTAAAGTTCATCACCAGCGCATTCGGGTCAGCCGCCGGCGTGGTCACGCCTGCCTGATCGGTTGGCAGCGGAGTAGCAGTATCTGGAGTCGTGGTTGTAGCAGGTGCTGCTGGCGCAGTTGTAGCGGTGTCAACATTAGCCTGCGAAGGAGGAACGACGGCATTCTGCTGCGGTTCAGTGACTGGCGTAGGGGTAGAAGCAGCAGGCGTTTGTTGATTTGCAGTGGTATCCACCGGAGCAGCAGGAGCCGGTGTAGCTTCCGGGCCAGTTGTCGTGCTGTTTTCCAGTGGAATACTTTGTGAATTCGTGCCGTTAGCATTTAACTCAGCAGAAGATTGATCAGCCATGGTAGTGATTTCTTCCTGCTGGGCTTTGTGATCCTGCCACCACCAGGCACCGCTCAGGCCAATGACAACAAACAGCACCAGCCAGGTGAATGTCATCAACCAGCCGTCACGTTTTTTGCGGCGCTTACCGAGGGAAAAACTCTGCATTGGCGCAACTTTTGCAGCCCGTAACGGAGCCTGTTTTTCCAGTCCCGGCAGCAGTTCTTCTTCTGGAATATGCACCAGACGTGCATAAGAGCGGATATATCCGCGCAGGAATGTTGAAGCAAGATCGGCAGGTGCCTTATCTTCTTCAATATCGCGTACCGTGGAAACCTTCAGGCAAAGTCGCTCAGCAACCGCTTGCTGGCTGAGTCCGAGTTGTTCACGGGCGTTACGTAGACGAACGCCAGTGGTAAGTGCTTCATTTTGGTCGTGCGTGGCTTCAGTATTCATTCGCGACAGCTGCTGGTACGTGTAAATGAGAATTCAGATGCCGGCGAGCGGTAAGCTCACCCACACCGCGAAACATCAGATCAGTTAGCTTTAATCATACAGTATAAGGCGGTCTTTGTGCTCATGACAAAACAGCCTGGTAGCAAAAGCTAACTTATTGTTGCATCGTTACATACTGCCTTAAAGTCAACAAAAACGCACCGTAATTATTGACCAGGCAATTGAAACAGACTACTTCATTCATAAAACAATACGCCACGGTATATAAAACAACCGTGGCGTAACATTTATCAGACAGAACGAACGTCGATAGCCTCACCCTGCATCCGTTTACGCAGAGTACGTTTCGTACGGTCGATAACATCGCCCGCCAACTGACCACAGGCAGCATCGATATCATCACCACGGGTTTTACGCACAATTGTGGTGAATCCGTAGCTCATCAGCACTTTTGAGAAACGGTCGATACGGCTGTTCGAGCTGCGTCCATACGGCGCGCCAGGGAACGGGTTCCACGGGATAAGGTTGATCTTACACGGCGTATCTTTCAGCAGCTCCGCCAGTTGGTGCGCGTGTTCAGTGCCGTCGTTAACGTGATCAAGCATCACGTATTCAATAGTGACTCGGCCCTGATTGGCGTTAGATTTCTCCAAATAACGGCGCACCGCAGCAAGGAACGTTTCGATATTGTACTTTTTGTTGATCGGCACAATTTCGTCACGAATTTCGTCGTTCGGCGCGTGCAGGGAAATTGCCAGCGCAACATCAATCATATCGCCCAGTTTATCCAGTGCCGGAACCACACCTGAAGTAGAAAGCGTGACGCGACGTTTAGACAGACCAAAACCGAAATCATCGAGCATGATTTCCATCGCCGGAACGACGTTGTTCAGGTTGAGCAGCGGCTCGCCCATACCCATCATCACTACGTTAGTGATTGGGCGCTGACCGGTGACTTTTGCTGCGCCAACGATTTTCGCTGCACGCCACACCTGGCCGATAATTTCCGACACCCGCAGATTGCGGTTAAAGCCCTGCTGGGCGGTGGAACAGAATTTACACTCCAGCGCACACCCCACCTGCGAGGAAACGCAAAGCGTGGCACGGTCGTCTTCGGGAATATACACCGTTTCGACACGCTGATCGCCAACGGCAATCGCCCATTTAATGGTGCCGTCAGATGAACGCTGTTCTTCAACCACTTCCGGTGCGCGAATTTCCGCCACCTCTTTCAGCTTGCCGCGCAACACTTTGTTGATGTCGGTCATCTCATCAAAGTTGTCGCAGCAATAGTGATACATCCACTTCATCACCTGATCGGCACGGAAGGGTTTTTCACCTAAATCTTTAAAAAACTCCCGCATCTGCTGACGGTTGAGATCCAGCAGGTTGATTTTTCCATCTTTTGTGGTGACGTTTTCAGGTGTGACTAATTGTTCAGACATATGCTATTCCGGCCTCGTTATTACACGTTATGGCCCCTGGAGGGTTGAAAAAAGAAACGCCCCGGTGAGCGGCTGCTCGTCCGGGGGCGCTGCATTGTACAAATTCTGGCGCACGGATGCCACGTTTGCACGCGGCATTTATGAAATTATTAACGCGTGCGCGGGCACACTTCGCCTTCGCCGAAGAAATAAGCGATTTCGCGAGCGGCAGATTCGACGGAATCAGAACCGTGGGTACCATTTTCGGTCAGGCTGTCAGCGTAATCAGCACGAAGAGTACCGGCCAGTGCGTTTGCCGGATTGGTCGCGCCCAGCAGATCGCGGTGACGCTGAACGGCGTTTTCACCTTCCAGCACGGAAACCACGATCGGGCCAGAGGTCATGAATTCAACCAGACCATCAAAGAACGGTTTTCCATCGTGTTCAGCATAAAAGCCACGGGCCTGTTCAACGGTCAGGTGCAGCATTTTGGTGCCGACAATTTTGAACCCTGCAGCTTCAAAGCGCGCAAAGATATTACCAATGACGTTTTTTGCTACCGCGTTCGGTTTGATGATGGAAAAAGTACGTTCAATAGCCATGTTTACCTCTGTAAAGTATTCGTTGTTGTCTGTACCTGCGTACGAGATGGCGCGGATTATAAAGAGCATCTGCGCTGTTGACTATTGATAGAGGTAACATTTTTTTAAAATAAAACGAGTTTAAGCAACAAATATGAGCAAAACAGACTACTGCATGACAAATCTCACTGTCGCCACCTGCCCCATTTCGTCCATTACCAGTAATTGATATTCACCCTTCTCGCGAAGTCGCAACGTTAAGCTATGACCACGTTCAGCTAACGGTTCACCATTAAGAAACCACCAGCGTTCGCCTGTTCCTCCGCTTGATTGTACTGGTAATGATGCATCGTTGGCTCCTGGCAAACGTTTGATAATTACCCCATCACGCACACCAATCAACTGCAAAGGTAACTGAGCATCGCGACCATAGGGCGGGCAATTTGTTGATGCTCCAGGTAAGCGTGCAACTCGTCGTTCAGCAGCAGGTAGCCAGGGTTCCAGCGGTAACGGCCAGACATTAATCATTTCTTGTCGAGCCTGAGGACAATCAGCAGCAACACGTTTACCTTGCTCATCAAGCCAGATGGGGAAACGAATCCCACTTATTCCTTCCTGCTCCGGTAAAAGTAATGTTGGTGGCTGGCTACCTTCGAGCAACCAGGTGGCAAGACGACGGCGGCAATTACTGTCACCTTCTGGCAATGATTGCCCACCAGGCCAGCAGATGACACCGCGACTGACAGACTTCGGCCGTGGATCTTCTGGTAGATTTATACTACGCGACATCAGGATGTTATTGGCCTGATTAAGTAGAGGAACTGCGCTGGCAAAGCCAAACTGACCGACAACGGGCGTGCCGTCCGGTCTGCCTGTCCAGATACCGATTACGTAACGAGCGTTAACGCCAATAGCCCATGCATCGCGGTAACCGTAGCTGGTGCCCGTCTTCCATGCCAGAGGCGCAATACGCGGCAGGGAACTGTCCGGCAATGGTTGTGCTTCATCAGCCATGATGCGGCGGATTATCCATGCCGCACCTGGTGACATTAATGGTCGCTCAATTAAGGGAGCGTCAGGCTGTAAACGTAATTTACCTGCTTTGCCGTGGCGGGCAAAAGCGCTATAGGCTGCCGCCATCTCATCCAGACGAGCGCCAGCTCCGCCGAGAATTAACGAAAGATTTGGCGCCGCTCCCGCAGGTAAATACAGAGGCAAGCCAACATTACGCAATTTCGCCGCAAATCTTTTTGGGCCGTAGGCCTCCAGAACTTGCACTGCAGGTAAGTTCAGTGAGCGAACCAGGGCTTCGCTCATGCTGATCGGGCCATGAAAACCACTGTCAAAATTGCCAGGGCGATAATCACCTGTACGCCGGGGAACATCCTGCAACAACGATGACGGATGGATTAATCCTTCATCCAATGCCAAAGCATAAACAAACGGTTTAAGCACCGATCCTGGTGATCGGATCGCGTTAACCATATCGACATGCCCAAAACGGGAATCATCATTAAGATCAACCGATCCTACCCAACCACGCACACTCATATCAGTATGATCAACAACGATCATTGCCAACGAACTGCGTGGTGGTAAGCGACTTTTCCAGTTTTGTGCCAACTCTTCCATCTGTCGTTGTAACCCTGCGTCCAGCGTGGTTACGATTTTGTCGCTTTTGCTTTTACCCAACATCATCCGCGAAAACAGCGGTGCCAGTTGTGGCATTTGTCTCGGCGCCAACCAGACTGGCTCTTCGCGCGACTCGTTAACCTGCTTAACAGACCACACGCCTTGTGTTGCCATACGTTCAAGCACTTTATTGCGCGCAGCTTCAGCACGCTCTGGCCAGCGATCCGGACGCAGGCGGCTGGGGGCCTGTGGCAAAACGGCCAGCATTGCAGCTTCAGAGTAACTTAAATTAGCCGGAGACTTACCCAGGTAAGCCCAGCTTGCCGCACCAATCCCCTGTAACGTACCGCCAAATGGAGCACGGTTAAGGTACAGCGTCAGAATTTCACGTTTGGATAAGTGCCACTCCAGCTGAAACGCACGCCAGAGCTGGCGAATTTTCCCGCCAAAAGTTTTCGGGTGTGGATCAAGCAAACGAGCAACCTGCATGGTAAGTGTGCTACCACCGGAGATCACCCTGCCAGACGTAAGATCTTGCCAGGCCGCACGCACCACCGAGAAGGGGTTAACGCCGGGATGTTTCCAGAACCAACGATCTTCATAGTTGATCAACGCTTCAAGGTAACGCGGCGAAACATCGTCAATGGTGACCGGATAACGCCAGATTCCATCAGCATCGGCAAAACGCCACAATGGCGTACCATCATGAGCAACAACAACACGTGCAGGATCAACTTCCTGTAGCGGAAGAGGCCAGAGTTTATCAGCCCCCCACGCAACAAGAATCAGGAGAATGGGCGCGGCTGCTAACGAAATCCAGCAGCCGCGTTTACTTATCAGGCGACGCATTTACGGTCTGACAACCATGAATCCCTCTGACGCGCCACTTGCCCGCCACTGAGGCGCGTACATTGATTCAACCATTGGTTGCGGTACCTGATAGGTTCCCGGTGTTACTGCACGTGCCAGATATATCAGCGTTACTGGCTGGTATTTATCAACAGCTACCGCCGCGACATAGCGATCATCACGAAACTCTACGTGATTGATATTCGCCTGTTGCATCTGGATAAGCAGATTTTGCACTTTGCTACTACTTTGCTCCAGACTGGCACTACCATTTGCCAGATTCTGGTTTTCCAGTTCCAGTCCGGCTGGCAGCAGATCAACGACCAGAGCATCCGGCACGCTCTTGTTGGCTTTCACCTCCAACCAAACCAACACCAGTTCGCCACTGCGTAATGACTCCAGAGATTTGCTATTGCCGTTCGTATCGAGGATATGACGTTCAATTTGCAGTACGTTACTGAAAGGTTCCGGAGCAGATTGCGGATAACCGCTGGTATCCAGACGCAGCCATAACGGTTGATCGCCATTGTTAGTCACCTGCAATGTGGAGAGCTGATCACTATCCAGATTGCGGGTTTGTGATTTCTCCCCTGTCAGCGATTCGGCAGAAAGTGACGTTTGTGCCTGCCATTTACCTGGTAGATTTTCAAACGTACGCGCGGCCAGGTACAATGCATTCGTTTCTTGCGTTGACAGCCAACGTTTTCCAAACGCCTGTTCTGACAGAGTAAAAAGCAAACTATTTTGCTCGGCAGGAAGTAGTTTATTTTCCTCCAGCAGCGCCAGCATCAGAGCATTGTCGCGCAATGGGCTGCCATAATCTCCCCACCAACTACGTTGGTCACGGCGTGGCGTTTTTAGTGCCAGAGCAATAGCTTCTTCACCACGAGTGACATCGCCCATGTTTTTCAACGCAATACCTAATTGCAGCAATGGTAAACCAGAAGCTGCATCCTCATGACGCCCCCAGATTTCTCGCAGAACACCAAGCGGCGCTTTCTGCTGGCGAGCAAGCACCAACGCTGCATAAGCCTGCACGGCAAACTTACTGGCTTTGAGGTTGTCCGCGTAAGGAATAGACATCATTCCTGGGTCCTGTAAATAGCGCAGCAGACGCTCGTTCCCATGGTTTATGGCCGTCGCTGGTACGCTATACCCCTGCTCTCCTGCACGAATTAAGAAATCCATAACATAAGCAGTCAACCAGTACTCTTCCTGGCTGTCTTTATCCCACAGCGCGAAGCCACCGTTATTACGCTGCATTTGCAACAAGCGTGAAATGCCGATATCCACCGCAGCACGGCGTTTCTCATCACTGTCACCTTTAATCCCGAGAGCCCAAAGCTGCGAGGAATTAGTATAAAGGGATGGGAATAAGCCACTGGTAGTTTGTTCCAGACAACCGTAAGGATAGGCCTTTAACTCTTTGATATAACGAGCAAGGTTAAAGGGTGGTTTCCCACTCAACACCAACTGACCTTCAAGTGTGGCTGGTGAGAAATTGCTCAGACTCTCTGCCGGGAGCGCCCAGGTTTCACCAGGCTGCAGCGCAAAACCATAATTAACGGTTTGTGCCGGGAATGCCGGACGCACGCCTATTTTCCAGTGCTTATGCTGATCGCCAAAGGTTTCACCAGGCAAATCCAGACCACTAATATTGGCCTGTATTTCGCCATCACCGAACCCCGTCAAGGCGCGAACCGGGATAAATAACGTGGTACGCACACCTGGGGCTAATTCTACTGGTGCAGGAGATTCACCTACCAACTCCAGCAAACCACTGGCTGAAACAGTGACATTCAGCTTTTGCGGTTTATCAGTCAGGTTGGTGATATCAAGGGTTAAACGAGAAGTATCACCACTCGCCATAAAGCGAGGTGTATTAAGCTCGGCAATCACTGGCGCTGCAACAACCACCTTACTTTCGCTGCTACCAAAGTCATCTGCTGTCCATGCCTGCGCCATCACCCGCAGTTCACCATTAAAATCGCCAATCGGCAGCGTAACCGTACCTTCACCTTGCTCGTTAAGGGTGACAGGTTGTGCTTGCTGCGCCACAATATTAACGTGATTAACTGGCGGTTTACCGCCACGTTTCAGCTCGTCACCATCGCCACCAAAACGCAATGCCGCAAGACGCCCCTGACTTTCAATAACCTGACCGTAAATATCATAGATATCCACGCCATAGCGTTTCTGACCAAAGAATGCCTGCCACGGATCGGGAGTGACATAATCCGTAATGTTTAGTACGCCACTATCAACAGCAGACACCAGGACATTGACTTGTTTCGGTGTTTCACCATTTTTGTTGCTGGCTTTAATCTTCACCGTGAGAGGTTTATTCGGGCGCATTTTAGCTGGAGTTTCCAGCGCCAGATCGAGACGACGGTTTTCATCGCCAAGCGGCAAATGCAACACCCCAACTGCCCGTTTCGGTGTCGCTGAGCGGGATTTATCCCCCGGACGCACCACCAGCGTACTCAAATAGAGATCATGACGATTCCAGTTTTTATCCACCGGGATACTCAAATCCAACCCTTGTGCAGGAACATCAATTTCTTTCCACCACAACGGTCCTTCGCTGGATTCGACCATTGCATAACCTTTACCTGCTGCTGGCGCAGCAATATGCAGTTTGATGATGTCGCCAGGGCGGTAATTAGCTTTGTCGAGTTTTAACGTCACGCGATCAGGACGCACCGTGCTACCGCCAGCACTGTTATCCTGCCAACTGTATCCCGCCCAAAAGCGAACACTACTGACTGCCTCATTGGGTGCTTTGACTTCCAGACGATATGCTCCCCACTCAACAGGGAAACTGACTTTCCCGGTTTCGTCGGCTTGCAAATCCAGCGACTGCTCGTTTTCTACCAACTCTTTTTGATCAAACTGCGATTGCCAGCCTTCGGATTCAGACCAGTTCCAGTAATAATCGCGACGTTCCCGAATTAGACGAACCTGCAAGCCCGAAACCGGTTTTTTCACGCCCTGCGCATCGGCATAAACGATGTCAAAACTGGCAATACTGTTTTCATCAACCATCGGTTTTTTAACAGTCGTATTGGAGCTGTAGTCGTAGACAGGTTGAGTTGCAAATTGTGGGCGAATACCCGGTAGTGTATCGGCAGGCCAGATCGCCTGCTCTACCCGACGCGTTACCGGACGACCGCCAGATTCCAGCAAGCTGCCCTGGAAAATAACCTGTAATGGGGAGTGTGTTTCTTGCCACTCACTTGAAACATAGACTTCAGCACGCCCACTGTTATCCAGCGACAACTGAGTTTCATCCAAAGTGCGCGAAAGATTTTCAGCGGCAATGTCACCAAATTCGAAGCCAGGCAGTGCAGCAACTGCCTCCCGTAGTGGACGCAGGTAAAGTTGCCCTTGCAATGCATTACCGCTGGCAGGTGCGCCATACAAGTAGTAACCCACCACGGAGAATTTCACGCTCTCTTTTGGCGACAACGGTTTTTTCTTACCCGTCAGATTCAGCGCCATGCGCTCTGGCATAAAATCTTCAACATGGAAATCCCACATTCGATACTGATTATCGCCAGTGTTAGCACGGATATGCCACATTCCTGTAGCTGCGCCACTATCTAACGGATACGTAAAGTGGTAAAGACCATTCTCCGGCTTACTCACGACGCTACGTAGCACCTGACCATCTGGCTTAATGACTTCAAGCTTAATTGGCTGATCTGGCAGTACTTTACCATCGGCATCGCGCAGTAAACCGTTGAGAATAACCGTTTCACCGGGGCGATAGAGATCGCGGGGGCCAAACATAAAGAATTGTTTGCTGAAACCAGGTTCACCAGCAATATCAAACTCAGCTAAATCGAGCGCAGGAAGTTTTAAATCAAGCAGTGTTGTTTGCCCGTCTTTACGCGCTAATAGCAACGCTGCATTTTTGTCGTTTTCAAGTTGTACATGGCCTTCTGCGTCACTGGCTGCTTGTGACAAGGTTTGACCTTTATCATTCAACAGTGTGACTTCAATTCCCTGCTGAGCAGCACCGTTTTCCAGACTCTGGGTAAATACATCCAGACGATTCTGGTAACTGTGAACAGAAACACCGATATCACTGAGAGTAAACAACGTCGCCGGATAGCTATAGTCATAACGCCCCGCCTGGTTCATCACCGCGATGTAAACTCCCGCCTGCTGCAGCGGCTTAATATCACTCAAAGGAAGTTGTAATTTCTCGCGGGTATTACGCGTCGGATTCAGATCAAAACGTCCGGTATAGACCAGGTCCGCCATCTTCAGCAATTTATCTGACTGCCAGTTTTCCATCGAGTTACGGTAGTTCCACTGGCTAACAAATGAAGGTAATGTCTCTGGTTTGATGCGAAAAAAGTTAACGTCAACGCTATTAACATTTAGTGCCAGTACCGGTAGACCTTCAGCGATTTTTCCTGGAAGTAACGAGCCGCGACTGGCAAATCCGACACTGGGCTGAATATTACGGGTAGTAATGGTTTTCTGGTAATCAATGCCGAACGCAGCGTTATTTAACCCTTTTAGTTCACGTCTTACTGCCACCACCAACTCACGCTGAGGTTCCAGATGCCGTAAACGCAATTCCTTGAGATTGTCAGAGAGCTCCCATGCACCATCAACTGTGCCGCTCCTGGTGTCGACTACAGTGACAAGACGAGAGAAATCTTGCTCCGGATCTAAAGGAATAGAGAATGTCAGCAGTAATGTTGCCGCCCCCTCTAACTGTACTTCCGAGAGGTCGAGCAAAGCCAGCGACTTTCCAGCACTTTGCTGAGCAAGTTTTTGCCGTTTTTCAAGCGATTGTGAAGAAGGCTTCGCCGGACTGGTAGCCTCTGTTGAGGTATTATTTTTTTCAGATGCTGCCTGCTCTGCTGGCGGGTTAGTTTTACCCGTCGCTGATGTTTTATCGTTGTTGTCGCACCCCGAAAGGGCCAGCAGCAACATACAGGCTACTACATTTAACTTTCTCATCTTTCATCCCTGCCCTGATGGCCCATAGCCACGTCGAGTAATTATTATGCGTGAGAATTATCGTTATGTAATTGAGTATCACGTCCGCAGAGTCTGAATTTTAGTGCGAAATGTGGCTTAAGCAGCCAAATTAATCCCTTTTGCTTGTCGCTTTACGCTAAACCACCGACAATTTATCAGTAACCCGGCAACAATGGAGATGTCTATGACCACAACCTGGTTTGTTGCAGCCGACTGGCTCGCCGAGCATATTAACGATCCGGAAATTCAAATTATTGATGCCCGTATGGCTCCACCTGGGGAGAAAGAGCGTCATGTTTTACAGGAGTACCGCGAAGGACATATTCCTGGTGCCGTCTTTTTCGACATTGAAGCCCTTTCTGATCACACGTCCTCCCTTCCACATATGATGCCGCGCCCGGAGGCATTTGCCGTCGCTATGCGCGAACTGGGCGTTAATCAGGATAAGCATTTGATTGTATACGATGAAGGTAATCTCTTTTCCGCGCCACGCGCATGGTGGATGCTGCGCACTTTTGGTGTCGAAAGAGTATCGATACTCGCTGGCGGATTAACAGGATGGCAACGCGATGAGCTACTTCTGGAAAAAGGAGATGTGGAACTACCAGAAGGCGAGTTTACAGCAAAATTCACCCCAGATGCGGTAGTAAATGTCACGGACGTTCTGTTGGCAAGCCATGAAAAAACGGCGCAAATTATTGATGCCCGCCCGGCTGCACGTTTTAACGCAGAAGTTGATGAGCCTCGCGCAGGTTTACGTCGCGGACATATTCCCGGTGCACTGAATGTTCCGTGGACGGAACTGGTGCGCGAAGGCGAACTGAAAACGACCGATGAACTGGATGCGATATTTTTTGGTCGCGGCGTCAGCTACGACAAACCAATTATCGTCAGCTGCGGCTCTGGTGTAACGGCGGCCGTGGTTTTGTTGGCACTCGCGACACTCGATGTGCCAAACGTGAAACTGTACGACGGCGCATGGAGTGAATGGGGTGCACGAGCAGATTTACCGGTTGAGCCAGTGAAATAAGCTTTATACAGGCAATAAAAAACCGCCAAATTTGGCGGTTTTTTATTGCTGGTCTGGTTCGCGGCCTTTCCAGCAGGTTGTATTACTGCAAGTGTATCTCGTCTACTCAATACTCGCTTTATGCATCAACGATGTCAAGTAGATAAAAAAGGATAGATTTTGAATTCATTTGGCTTATCAGTCCGAATTCAGACAAATATAAACAAATCCCGCTCAATATTTAAAATACTAACCGGTAAAAGATATTACTTAAACGTGTAAATTCACTTTTCTTAAAACAACAAAAAACCGCCAAAATCAGGCGGTTATTTGTTGCCGGTCTGGTTCGCAGCCTTTCCAGCAGGTTCACTTGTGTTGCATGAACAACGCAGGTGCCTCACAGCAAAATAATAATCGTTGTTAAGAAATTTTGTGTCAAGTAAAAAACGAGTAATTATTTTTCGGTTAGCGTATTATCGACAACGGCCCTTTCCGCCGTCTCGCAAACGGGCACTGGCTTTAGGAAAGGATGTTCCATGACCGTAAATGCAAGTGTATCTCGTCGCTTGCTATCGCGGCAATATCGCCAGTGGTGCTGTCGTGATGTGGTCTTCGCATGGACCGCACAATGAAGATACGGTGCTTTTGTATCGTACTTATTGTTTCTGGTGCGCTGTTAACCGAGGTAAATAATAACCGGAGTCTCTCCGGCAACAATTTACTGGTGGTTAACAACCTTCAGAGCAGCAAATAAGCCCGAATGCCGCCCTTTAGGGCGGCATATTTTAGATTATCCGGTTCTGTTTAAAGTCACGCAAAAAACCACCCCAGCGACGTTCATAGAATGGCGCAATATGTTCGGTAATAAAGTGGCTAATTCCTTTTTCCCCTTTTTTCACCTGACAAATATCGATGGGTTCATCGCCAGGTAATGTATCGGTCGCTACACTTCCCGCCGCCTGAATAATTTCTTCGATATCACCATCGGCTTCAATGCCAATAAGTAAATTAGGCTGTGCCTCTTCGTTCTCTTTAATTGAACAAATAAAAGCACGCTTCACTGGCTTAATGGTTTTAAACAAGGTGGTGAGTGAATCAATCATTTGTACTGGCGGCTCTGCGACTTCCGATAATATCAGCGATTCACCGCCTTCCAGTACTTCCTGACTACTCAGCGGACTCCCTTCTTCACCAATCAACAAACTGATTTCACGCGGCATAAATTCTTTACCGGTTGGCAGTTTGGCATTAAGGAAGAGCGTTTCACCAAGGGTCATCTCAAACAATGTGCGAACGGGCATTACGACAAATGCCTGTTCGTCTTCAACCGCCTGTTGAAGTGCTTCTAACGAGGTAAAAAAAGGAATGACGCTGGTGCCGTCTTCTTTTTCCCAGTGCTGTAAATCAAGCGCGCTATCTTCAACCACAGCCTCGCCCTGCGCCGCCGTACCAGGCACCCAGACGGTGGATTCCAGTAGAGTACGGAAAAAGGCCGGGCGGTGCGCCGGTTCGGTTGCTGCTTTTTCCAGCAGGTCTTCAAGTTCGTTTTTTGTTTCGGACATAAGAACCACAATTCAATCAACGTTCGGGGCACAAGTGCCTGATGCGCTACGCTTATCAGGCCTACAATGGATTCGCAATTTGTTGAATTTGCAGAATTTGTAGGCCGGATAAGGCGTTTACGCCGCATCCGGCATATTAGTTTACGCCGTTAACAGATTAGCTATCGTGCGCACACCAAGTCCCGTAGCGCCCGCAGACCACTGTTCAACCGGCGCTTTACGGTAAGTCGCCGAGCAGTCGATATGCAGCCAGCCTTGCTGATAGTTCTCAACAAAGTGCGACAGGAAGCCCGCCGCCGTGCTCGCGCCTGCCGGATACGCCGCACTTCCGGTATTGTTCAGTTCGGCAAAGTTAGACGGCAGCTGGCTGCGGTGGAACTCCGCCAGCGGCAGACGCCAGAATGGTTCGTTCTCTTGTGAGGCACTCGCCAGCAAACGACCGGCAAGCGCATCGTCAAAACTGAACAGCGCGTGATAATCATTACCCAGCGCAGTTTTCGCCGCCCCGGTGAGGGTCGCCGCATCAATGATCAGTTCCGGTTTCTGCGCACTGGCATCAATCAGACCATCGGCCAGAACCAGACGCCCTTCCGCATCGGTGTTCATGACTTCGACTTTTTTACCGTTGCGATAGGTAATGATATCGCCCAGTTTGAACGCGTTGCCGCTGATCAGGTTATCCGCACAGCAGAGGAACAGCTTCACGCGCTTGTTCAGACCGCGCGTAATGGCAAATGCCAGCGCCCCGGTAACCGTTGCCGCACCGCCCATGTCAGACTTCATTGAGTCCATAAACGCGGTCTGTTTGATGCTGTAGCCGCCGGAATCAAAGGTGATGCCTTTACCTACCAGGCACGCGTACACCGGCGCTTCTTTATCGCCAGTTGGGTTATAATCCAGCGCCAGCAATACCGGGGAACGTTCTGAACCACGCCCGACAGTGTGCAGCCCCATATAACCTTGATCACGAAGATCTTCACCTTTGGTGATCCGGTAAGTCACACGATCGCCTGCGACGTTGCTGATCAGATCAACAGCACGCTGTGCCAGTTGCGATGGCCCCAGTTCTTCTGCCGGTGCGTTGATGGTGTCACGCACCCAGTCGATGATCATCAGGCGGTTATCCAGTTCCTGACGCTGGGCATCGTCCAGATCCGGCCACTCCACTTTACGCGTGCCTTTCGGGGCTTTGTAACCTTGCCAGAATGCCCAGCAACGATCCGCATCCCAGCCTTCACCGCTTAGCTGAACATGCTTGATGCCCAGACCGTCAATCTTGCGCGCCGCACGCTGGATCAGCCCCAGATCGTCTGCCCCGTTCAAATGCAGGGTAATACCATCATTATTAATGCTGTAAGTCGCTTTTTCTCCCCAGCGCGCGTCGGCAGGTTGGGTCGAGAGGGTAATCTTCATCGCTTCTGTCATTTTAGTTATCCTTATTCGTTTAACAGCAAAACGGGCTACCCCCAGGCAGCCCGTTCATTCACTCGGCTTCGTCCAGCCAGACTAATAAAATCGCTTCGAGGATTTTCTCGTTGGACGCCTGCGGGTCGTCGTCGAAATCTTCCAGATCGCAAATCCACTGATGCATATCGGTGAATCGAACCGTTTTCGGATCAAGATCGGGATATGCATCGTACAGTGCTTCGCCAATTTCGCGGCTATCGGTCCACTTAAGTCCCATACTAACCTCTGTTAATGCTCACGCGCATGGTTGATAGTGTAACGCGGAATTTCGACCACTAAATCTTCATCGGTAACGCGCGCCTGGCAGCTTAAACGGCTTTCCGGCTCCAGCCCCCAGGCTTTGTCCAGCATGTCGTCTTCCTGCTCTGAGCTTTCCGGCAGCGAATCAAAACCTTCACGAACGATGCAGTGGCAGGTGGTGCAAGCACAGGATTTTTCACAGGCGTGTTCAATCTCGATGCCGTTACGCAGCGCAACGTCGAGAATGGTTTCACCGCTATTCGCTTCCAGAACAGCGCCATCAGGACAGAGATCCTGATGAGGTAAAATAACAATCTTTGGCATATTAAACCTCGTCCACGGAATGGCCCTTCAGCGCACGACGAACCGACTGGTCCATGCGGCGAGCGGCGAAATCCTGGGTTTGTTTGTCTACGTTTTTAATCGCTTGTTCGATGGCGTCAACATCATCGCCCTGCGCCACTTCACTCAGGTGAGCGGCAGCATCGTCAATGACCTGACGTTCTGCGGCGCTTAACAGCGCGGCATCAGCAGCCAGCGCGCCGTGCAAACTTTCCAACACACGCGCCGCTTCTACTTTTTGTTCAGCCAGCATACGGGCTTTTACGTCCTGCTCGGCATAGCTCATTGAGTCTTTGATCATCGAGGCGATTTCACTGTCGGTCAGACCATAAGACGGTTTAACCTGAATAGACGCCTCAACGCCAGTGGATTTCTCCATCGCCGTCACGCTCAAAAGACCATCAGCATCGACCTGAAACGTTACGCGAATATGCGCGCCGCCAGCCGGTAGCGCCGGAATACCACGCAGCGCAAAACGCGCCAGCGAGCGGCAGTCCTGCACCAGCTCACGCTCACCCTGCATTACATGGATAGACATCGCCGTCTGACCATCTTTAAAGGTGGTGAAATCCTGGGCGCGCGCCACCGGAATCGTGGTGTTACGCGGGATCACTTTCTCCACCAAGCCACCCATAGTTTCCAGGCCCAGCGACAGCGGGATCACATCAAGCAACAGCATTTCGCTGTCCGGCTTGTTACCCACCAGAATATCCGCCTGAATCGCCGCGCCAATAGCGACGACTTTATCCGGGTCGATGGAAGTCAGCGGTGGACGACCGAAAAATTCGCCCACTCGTTCACGCACCAGCGGCACGCGGGTAGAACCACCAACCATAACCACTTCCAGCACTTCATCAGCTTCTACGCCCGCGTCTTTCAGCGCACGACGACAAGCCAGTAAGGTTCGTTTTACCAATGGCGCGATCAATTCATTGAATTGTTCACGGCTGATTTCACCCTGCCAGCCCGCAACATTCACGGTCACAGAGTCCGCATCGCTCAGCGCGATTTTGGCCGCAATGGCGGCATCCAGCAGTTCACGCTGAACGCGGTTATCACTACGGTCAGGAATGCCCGCCTGTTCGCGAATGTAATCCGCCAGCAGATGGTCGAAATCATCGCCGCCGAGCGCGGAATCACCGCCGGTCGCCAGCACTTCGAACACGCCGCGACTTAAGCGCAGAATGGAAATATCAAACGTCCCGCCACCGAGGTCATAAACAGCGATCACGCCTTCCTGACCGGAATCCAGTCCGTAGGCGATAGCCGCAGCGGTCGGTTCGTTAAGCAAGCGCAGAACATGTAGCCCCGCCAGACGCGCCGCGTCTTTGGTGCCCTGACGCTGGGCATCGTCAAAGTACGCCGGAACGGTGATAACGACACCATCCAAGTCGCCTGCCAGGGCTTCAGTTGCCCGCGCCGCCAGTGCTTTGAGGATGTCCGCAGAAACGCGCACCGGATTCAGCAATCCCGCTGCTGTTTCAATCATCGGCAAGCCGTTTTCGCTGGCCTGGAATTGATAAGGCAAATGCGGGTAGCGTTGCTGGATATCAGCCAGCGAGCGCCCCATCAGGCGTTTAACAGAACTAATGGTGTTGGCGGTGTCAAGCGCTGCGTTAGCGCGCGCGTCATAACCCACCGAATGCCCCTGCTGTTGATAGTGAACAACAGAGGGCAGCAGGTGACGGCCTTCATGGTCGGCTAACGTTTCGGCCTGACCGCTGCGTACTGTCGCCACCAGCGAGTTGGTTGTGCCCAGGTCAATACCGGCCGCCAGACGACGCTGATGCGGCGCAGCACTCAAACCAGGTTCACTAATTTGTAATAAGGCCATGTTTAGCTTCCAGAAATTAAAAATCGAGCAGTTTTTCTTCGAGTTGTTCGGCACTGCTTCGCAGTTTATCGAGAAAACGCAGCTTACGCACGGTATCCGCCGCCGCGTCCCACGTCTCGTTGTCTAACTGTTCAACCATCAACTGATGGCGGGTATCAAACATCTTTTTCACACGTTTGATAAAGCTTTCCAGCCGTGCTTCATCTTTCGCCTGTTCGATCTCGTCCAGTTCTTCGCGAAGCTCCAGCTGTTCCATCAGGAACGCGGTGTCGCGCACAGTATGCTGCTCGCTGGCGAGATCAAAACCGTGCAAAGAAAGTAAATATTCCGCGCGCATTAACGGATGACGCAGCGTTTGCCAGGCCTGGTTAATGGTTGCAGATTGCTGTACGGCGGCGAGTTGTTCCGCCTGGCTTCCGCTGGCGAATTTATCAGGATGATACTGACGTTGTAGATCCTGAAAACGCAGGCTCAGTGCCTGGGTATCGAGTTGATAACGGGCAGGCAAGCCAAAGAGGGTGAAGTAATCCATAACATTCTCAGGGCTGCGATCCGCCGCAATAACGACGAATCAGGTAAAACAAACCCCACGCGCAGCTGACCACGGTGGGGTTATCGGTATGCGCATCAAACGTGGAAGCTTTCGCCGCAACCACACTCATCTTTGACGTTCGGGTTGGTAAATTTAAACCCTTCGTTCAGGCCTTCTTTTACGAAATCCAGTTGCGTACCGTCCAGAAATTGCAGGCTTTTGCCATCGACCACGACTTTCACGCCTTTGTCTTCAAACACGATGTCTTCCGGCGTCGGTTCGTCAACAAATTCCAGTACATAAGCCATACCTGAACATCCGGAGGTTCTCACACCCAGACGCAGGCCAAACCCTTTGCCGCGGTTAGCCAGAAAGGTATTTACTCGCGCTGCTGCACTGTCGCTCAGTGTAATCGACATAACCAAACCTCAACTCTTATTTTGCTTCACGTTTGCTTTTATAGTCCGCAATGGCGGCTTTGATCGCGTCTTCTGCCAGAATAGAACAGTGAATTTTCACCGGCGGCAGTTCAAGTTCTTCAGCAATATCGGTGTTTTTGATCGCCTGTGCTTCGTCGAGAGACTTCCCTTTCACCCATTCGGTGACCAGGGAGCTGGAAGCGATAGCGGAACCGCAGCCGTAAGTTTTAAAACGCGCGTCTTCAATGATACCTTCATCGTTGACTTTAATCTGCAACTTCATCACGTCGCCACAGGCCGGTGCACCCACCATGCCGCTGCCCACGTTCTCGTCGTTGTTGTCGAAGGAACCCACGTTACGCGGATTCTCGTAATGATCGATAACTTTTTCGCTGTAAGCCATTATAAATTCTCCTGATTCCGATACCGATTAATGATGTGCCCATTCGATGCTGTTCAGATCCACGCCCTGCTTGTACATTTCCCACAGCGGAGAAAGGTCACGCAGACGACCGATGGATTTACGAACTAACTCGATGGTGTAGTCGATCTCTTCTTCAGTAGTAAAACGACCTAAAGAGAAACGGATAGAGCTATGTGCCAGCTCGTCGTTCAGCCCCAGCGCGCGCAGCACGTAGGACGGTTCGAGGCTTGCTGACGTACAGGCAGAACCGGAAGAAACCGCAAGGTCTTTCAGCGCCATAATCAGCGACTCACCTTCAACGTAGTTAAAGCTGACGTTGAGAATGTTCGGCGCACCGTGTTCCAGGTCACCGTTCAGGTAAACTTCTTCGATATCTTTGATGCCGTTCCACAGACGGTTACGCAGGCCGCGCAGACGTTCCATCTCGGTCGCCATCTCTTCTTTTGCGATGCGATAGGCTTCGCCCATCCCGACGATCTGGTGAACTGGCAGAGTACCGGAACGCATACCGCGCTCGTGACCGCCGCCGTGCATTTGTGCTTCGATACGTACGCGCGGTTTACGACGCACATACAGCGCACCGATACCTTTCGGGCCGTAGATTTTGTGACCGGAGAAAGACATCAGGTCAACTTTCAACTGGCTCAGGTCGATAGGCAGTTTGCCCACGCTCTGGGTTGCATCAACGTGATAGATAATGCCACGAGCACGGCACATTTCGCCGATAGCCGCGATATCCTGCACCACGCCGATTTCGTTATTTACGTGCATGATGGAAACAAGGATGGTGTCGTCACGCATCGCTGCTTCGAGTTCTTTCAGGTCGATAATACCGTTACGCTGCGGTGCCAGGTAGGTGACTTCAAAACCTTCACGCTCCAGCTGACGGCAGGTATCCAGTACCGCTTTGTGTTCGGTTTTGCTGGTGATGATGTGCTTGCCTTTTTTCTGATAAAAGTTAGCAGCACCTTTGATCGCCAGGTTGTCAGACTCGGTAGCACCAGAGGTAAAGACGATTTCACGCGGATCAGCGCCAACCAGATCGGCAATCTGATTACGAGCGATATCTACCGCTTCTTCAGCTTGCCAGCCGAAACGGTGAGAACGGGAGGCCGGGTTACCAAAGGTTCCGTCCATCGTCATAAACTGCATCATTTTCTCGGCAACACGCGGGTCCACCGGCGTGGTTGCGGAGTAGTCGAGATAAATCGGTAATTTCATTGCTCTATAAACTCCGTACATCACTCAATGCAAGGAACCAGGCTACCGGCTGGATGTACGACCGTGTTTACGGAGCGCGAGACGCCCCGGCCTGATTCTGAATACTTTTTATCTTTTATGCGCGTAACTTAACGTCGATTGCGTCTTGTGTGCGGGTGCGTGGCGCGTCGTGAGTATGCTGACGACCAGATACATCCAGCACTTCCTGGTTATTAACCAGTTCGCCTAAAGTAATGTTGTTGAGAAAACCGGTGAGACGGTCGCTCAAATCACGCCACAGCGCGTGGGTCAGGCATTTATCGCCCCCCTGGCAGCCGCCTTTACCCTGACAACGGGTAGCATCTACAGATTCGTCAACAGCGCTAATCACTTCGCCAACGGCGATGCTGCTGGCATCTTTGCCTAACAGATAACCACCGCCTGGTCCGCGTACGCTGGAAACCAGACCATTTTTACGCAGACGGGAAAACAGTTGTTCCAGATAAGAAAGGGAAATTCCCTGACGTTCGGAAATATCAGCCAACGGTACCGGGCCCGCTTCAGAGTTGAGCGCAACGTCAAGCATTGCGGTCACGGCATAGCGCCCTTTAGATGTCAGTCTCATGTCTTACTTCACCTCAAACTCGCCCCTGCCCGGGGTTTTTTATTGTAAAAGTGGGGGTATTGCATAGCAGGGTCAAGTCTGACATTCCCGAGTAAATTGGTCAACTATTTACTTGACTGATTTAGTCGGGTATTTAACCTTCAGTGCCATTTTTTTATCGTGGCGTTTGTACCTGTTGTCGGGTGCGGCGTAAACACTTTATCCGACCAGGGGTTCAGTACAATGTAGGCCTGACAAGACGCGTTAAGCGCCGTATCAGGCAACCTCGGTTATTCGGCCTTGTTACCTTTATTCTGCTGCTCAATAGAAGCCAGAATCCCGCGCAGGATATTCAACTCCTGGCTTTCCGGGCGCGCACGGGTAAACAGACGACGCAGCTTATTCATCACCTGCCCCGGATGGTTTTCACGGATAAAGCCGGTTGCCAGCAGCGTTTGTTCAAGATGACCGTAAAAACGTTCCAGATCATCGACCAGCGGATACGGCGTCTCGTCATGTTCAACCTGCTCGCTGTTCTCCTGAGTCGCCAGCCAGGCCATGCGCACTTCATAGGCAATAACCTGAACAGCCATCGCCAGGTTAAGCGAACTGTATTCCGGGTTAGCGGCAATGGCGACATGATAATGGCACTTTTGCAACTCTTCATTGGTCAAGCCGACACGCTCACGACCAAAAACCAGTGCCACCGGCGTATTTGCCGCTTCAGCGACGCTTTTCAAACCGCATTCGCGCGGGTCGAGCATCGGCCACGGCAGCGTGCGCGAGCGTGCACTGGTGCCAACCACCAGGCTACAACCGGCTAACGCTTCGTCGAGTGTATCGACAATGTGAGCATTACCAATCACATCGCTGGCCCCTGCTGCCAGAGCAATCGCCTGGGAGTCAGGTTTCACCAGTGGATTAACCAGCCACAGATTGGTTAAGCCCATTGTTTTCATGGCACGGGCAACAGAACCCATATTGCCGGTGTGTGACGTCTCCACCAGCACAATTCGAATATTTTGCAGCATTGTCTTTCTTCATCTAAAGATTATTCACGCATCTTATCATAAAACGAAGACAGATGCCGATCTCGCTGCTATACTCTGCGCCGTTTTCCCGTTCTTTAACATCCAGTGAGAGAGACCGATGCATCCGATGCTGAACATCGCCGTGCGCGCAGCGCGCAAGGCGGGTAATTTAATTGCCAAAAACTATGAAACCCCGGACGCTGTAGAAGCGAGCCAGAAAGGCAGTAACGATTTCGTGACCAACGTAGATAAAGCTGCCGAAGCGGTGATTATCGACACGATTCGTAAATCTTACCCACAGCACACCATCATCACCGAAGAAAGCGGTGAACTTGAAGGTACTGATCAGGATGTTCAATGGGTTATCGATCCACTGGATGGCACTACCAACTTTATCAAACGTCTGCCGCACTTCGCGGTATCTATCGCCGTTCGTATCAAAGGCCGCACTGAAGTTGCTGTGGTTTACGATCCTATGCGTAACGAACTGTTCACCGCGACTCGCGGTCAAGGCGCACAGCTGAACGGTTATCGTCTGCGCGGCAGCACCGCTCGCGATCTCGACGGTACTATTCTGGCAACCGGCTTCCCGTTCAAAGCAAAACAGTACGCTACCACTTACATCAACATCGTCGGCAAACTGTTCAACGAATGTGCAGACTTCCGTCGTACTGGTTCTGCGGCGCTGGATCTGGCTTACGTTGCCGCAGGTCGTGTTGACGGTTTCTTTGAAATCGGTCTGCGTCCGTGGGATTTCGCCGCAGGCGAGCTGCTGGTTCGTGAAGCGGGCGGCATCGTCAGCGACTTCACCGGTGGTCATAACTACATGCTGACCGGTAACATCGTTGCCGGTAACCCGCGCGTTGTTAAAGCCATGCTGGCGAACATGCGTGACGAGTTAAGCGACGCTCTGAAGCGTTAATGACTCAGGCGGGTGATATCCACTCACCCGCCAACTCTTCAGGCGCTTTTCTGAAACTGCACACCTTCACTTTACATTCCTTCACTGCTCTCACACCATCTTTCCGTTTTTAGTCTATTTCAGGGAAAGAGAGATGATTGTTGCGGTTAATAAGCGCGTTCTAAAAATTGTCTTTATTTTGTTCGTCATTCTGTTCTGCGTTTATTTAATACCGCGTATCGCTATCAATTTTTTCTATTACCCGGACGATAAAATTTATGGCCCCGATCCCTGGTCTGCCGAATCAGTAGAATTCACTGCCAAAGACGGCACACGCCTGCACGGCTGGTTTATTCCTTCTGCGACTGGCCCCGCCGAAAACGCCATTGCGACTGTCATTCACGCTCACGGCAATGCAGGCAATATGTCCGCACACTGGCCATTGGTCAGTTGGTTACCGGAACGGAATTTCAATGTCTTTATGTTTGATTATCGTGGATTCGGTAAATCAAAGGGAAGACCTTCTCAGGCAGGGTTATTAGATGATACGCAAAGTGCGATTAATGTTGTGCGCCACCGCAGTGATGTTAACCCGCAACGTCTGGTCTTGTTTGGCCAAAGTATTGGTGGCGCGAATATGGTTAGTGCTCTTGGGAATGGTGATCGCGAAGGTATTCGCGCTGTGATTCTCGACTCAACCTTTGCTTCTTATTCCTCAATCGCTAACCAGATGATCCCCGGTAGCGGTTTCTTTATGGACGACAGTTATAATGCGGAACGCTTCATCGCTGAAGTCAGCCCCATTCCTGTACTGATCATTCATGGTAAAGCTGATCGCGTCATTCCCTGGGAGCAAAGTGAAAGGCTTTATGATCTCACCCGCGAACCGAAACAAAAAATTATCCTTCCTGATGGTGAACATATCGACGCCTTTTCAGAACGCCATGGCGGGGTATATCGCGACCAGATGGTGAATTTTATCCTCAATGCATTAAACACCCGATGACACCACAACTCTCTCTGAGGTGAAAGAAGACAGCACAAAATCACCTTAAGATGCTCGCTTCGTCTTAACAAAGCCCACTCTCCAGTTAAAATTTCTGTGACCTTCCCCCGTATTCTGGTGCAAAGCGTTTCAATCATCATTTTTATAAATAAACTTTAGCTATTCTTATCAAACTACGAACGGGAGATCTGACAGATGATGCCAACCATCGCACCACCATCTGTACTTTCTGCTCCCCAACGCCGTTGTCATATATTGTTGACGCTGTTTCAACCAGGTCTGGTAACGACCACGGAAACATTAAGTAAGTTAAATGGTGTCGATGTAGAGATTGTCAGTAAAGATCTTAATGAGACGAGTCGGGAGATTGCTGGTTACCACCAGCTGACGATCAAAACGGCCCAAAACGGCGGTTTTCGGATTGAAGGTACAGAGCTCAATCAGCGTTTATGCCTGTTACATTGGTTACGCCGAGGGCTGCGCCTGTGCCCCGCATTTATTAATGAGCAATTTACCCCGGCATTAAAAAATGCGCTTAAACAATGCGGTATTGAACGAACTTTGTATGACGATACAAATTTACGGGCACTGATTAACCTCTGCGCCCGTCGCCTGAACATGCAGTTTGGTGATCGGGATATGCAGTTTCTACAGCTGTTCTGGCAATACTGTCTGTTGAATCATCATGCAGGACAAACTCCTGATTTCACGCCACTTCAGCAACAGTGGATGCAGTCATGTGCAGCCTGGCCCTTTGCGCTGGAATTAAGCCGTTTTTTACACCGCCGTGCGATGCGCAATGTTCCACGGGAAGAGTCGTTATTTATCGCCCTGCTATTTACCCTGCTACGTGTTCCCGATCCCCGACGAGACAACCATCCATGGGACTGGCAGATGCGCAATGCTATTTCTCGCCTGGTGCTTATTTTTCGCCAGAAAGGTAATGTCCAGTTTCGCGATGAGCAAGGACTACACGATCAACTTTACGTGCATCTGGCGCAGGCGTTGCATCGTAGCTTGTTTTCTATTGGTATTGATAACACCTTACCTGACGGTTTTTGTCATCTTTATCCCCGTTTAATGCGTACGACTCAGGAAGCGTTGACCGAATTTGCCAATGAATACGACCTTCAATTTTCTGAAGAAGAAACGGGACTGGTGGCGGTTATTTTTGGAGCGTGGTTGATGCAGGAAAATGATCTACACGAAAAACAGATCCTGATGCTGACAGACAACGATACTGAGCGCGAGGCGTGTATTGAGCAGCAACTGCGAGAACTCACACTACTGCCGCTCAATATCCGGCATATGCCCGTAAAGAATTTTTTAGTACAAGGTGTCCCACGTAACGTGGCGTTGATTGTTACACCTTACACCACCACGTTACCGCTATTTTCACCCCCACTAATTTATGCAGACCAGACCTTGACACCTCATCAACAACAGCAGATCCGCAAAATAGTCGAATCAGGTTGAAGGTGTAATTTTTGGCCGCAACACCATTGCAGGCAGTGCCAACAGCGCCATGACCCAGAATACGCCACCCGCGAGATGTTGATAGAGATAGCCCGCGAAAATGGTCATGATGGCGATACTGCCCCCCATCGCCACAGCAGAATAAACGGCCTGCAGGCGAATGACTTCGCTGCCATGACGTGCGGCAATGTAGCGCATCCCCGCAAGGTGGCACACGGTAAATGTGCCACAATGAAGAATCTGCGCCACAATAAGCCACGGTAGTGCCGTGGTCCAGCCCATCATTCCCCAACGAATCAGGCCGCATACAGCAGAAAGGAGCAGCAAGTCACGGGCGCTAAAGCGGCGGAATAGTTTGTTGCTGAGCGCAAAAATTATCACTTCAGCTACCACACCCAGCGACCATAAATACCCCACCGCTGAAGCTGAATATCCTGCCGACTGCCAGTAAATTGCACTAAAACCGTAATACGCTGCATGTGCGCCCTGTAACAGGCATACACAAACCAGAAAACGCCAGTTCTGGCTAATCAGAGCAAGCCACGACGACCAACCCGTACTTTCCTGGTGGCGACTGACGCCTTGTGGCTGTATCGCCGGGCGCAACATCATTCCCAGCAGCATAGAGGCGACGCCAAGAGTTAGCAGTGCCAGTATCACCCGATAATCATACAAGCTGACCAGTTTACCCGTCAGCGCAGAGCCAATGACAAAAGCGATTGACCCCCACAACCGCACTCGCCCGTAATCCAGGGGGATCTGTTTTTGCCAGGTATTCGCCAGTGCATCAGTAAGCGGAACCAACGGTGAGAAAAAGAGGTTAAAGCCGATCATGACCACCATCAACCAGGCCACGTGAGTACCCGCCCAGAATGCCAGCGCGAAGACCAATGTCAGCAGGGCCAAAACACGCAATGCCGGGATCAGGCGAGAGGGATCAGTGACGCGAGGCGCAATCAGTAAGCTACCAAGAAAGCGCGCCACTAACCCCGTACCGAGCAATAAACCTATAGTTTCTGGTGTCAGCCCAAGACCTTCAAGCCATATGCTCCAGAAAGGCAGAAAAATACCGTAGCTAAAAAAGTAAGTGAAATAACCGAGTGCCAACCAGCGTGTTGATTGCAAAACCATGTGTCCCTCCCAATGGAGGCGATAGTCTGGCGATAAACCGTCTCTGGCGCAAGGAAGTATTAACAGAATGTTAAATGAATTTTGAGCGATTAAACATCCATCCGCCGTGGTTGCTGGTATCCATCAGCTGTCCAGGAATATTGCCAATTAACTCTTTTGCCCAGAGATGGCGAGCAGCAAAACCGTGTATTACGGTTAAATCACACATTTATGCAAATGGACTGTTTTATGAACACATTGCGCTATTTTGAATTCGGAGCTTCGCGCCCCGTTCTGTTGTTGATTGCTCGTATAGCTATCATATTGATATTCATCATTTTTGGGTTCCCCAAAATGATGGGGTTTGAAGGTACGGTGCAATACATGGCCTCGTTGGGCGCGCCCATGCCAATGCTGGCAGCCATTATTGCCGTCATCATGGAGGTACCTGCTGCTATTTTAATTGTTCTCGGGTTTTACACTCGCCCCCTCGCGGTGCTCTTTATCTTCTACACCCTGGGTACAGCAGTTATTGGTCACCATTATTGGGATATGACCGGGGATGCAGTCGGGCCAAATATGATTAACTTCTGGAAGAATATCAGTATCGCCGGAGCATTTTTATTGCTGGCGATTACCGGGCCAGGGGCAATTTCCCTCGACCGCCGCTAGAAACATTAAAGGCCGCAATTGCGGCCTTTAATATATCTTTCTGCGAGATTACGCGTAAACCGGGTAACGTGCGCAGATGTCGAGAACTTTACCTTTGATGCGCTCAATAACCGCTTCATCATTGATGCTGTCCAGCACGTCACACATCCAGCCAGCCAGTTCTTTCGCTTCTGCTTCTTTAAAGCCGCGACGGGTAATCGCCGGAGTACCTACACGAATACCGGAGGTCACAAACGGGCTCTTCGGATCGTTTGGTACGCTGTTTTTGTTCACGGTGATGTTAGCACGGCCCAGAGCGGCGTCTGCTTCTTTACCGGTCAGGTTTTTATCAACCAGATCCACCAGGAACAGGTGGTTATCAGTACCGCCAGAAACCACTTTGTAGCCGCGTTCCAGGAACACTTCTACCATCGCTTTGGCGTTTTTCGCGACCTGCTGCTGGTAAGTTTTGAACTCAGGCTCCATCGCTTCTTTCAGAGCAACCGCTTTACCAGCGATTACGTGCATCAGCGGACCACCCTGACCACCAGGGAAGACAGCAGAGTTCAGTTTTTTGTACAAATCTTCGCTACCGCCTTTCGCCAGGATCAGGCCGCCGCGCGGACCCGCCAGGGTTTTGTGAGTGGTGGTAGTTACTACGTGAGCATGAGGAACCGGGTTCGGGTAGACGCCAGCAGCAACCAGTCCCGCAACGTGCGCCATATCAACGAACAGGTAAGCACCGATGCTGTCAGCGATTTCACGCATTTTCGCCCAGTCAACCACGCCGGAGTATGCAGAGAAGCCACCGATAATCATTTTCGGTTTGTGTTCTTTGGCTTGTTTTTCCAGATCAGCGTAGTCGATATGGCCGGTAGCATCGATACCGTAAGGAACGATGTTGTACAGTTTACCGGAGAAGTTAACTGGAGAACCGTGAGTCAGGTGACCGCCGTGCGCCAGATTCATACCCAGAACGGTATCACCGGGTTCCAGCAGCGCGGTATAGACCGCAAAGTTAGCCTGGGAACCGGAGTGCGGCTGAACGTTAGCGTAGTCTGCGCCGAACAGTTCTTTTGCGCGATCGATCGCCAGTTGTTCAACGATATCAACATACTCGCAACCGCCGTAGTAGCGTTTGCCCGGATAACCTTCAGCATATTTGTTGGTCAGCTGAGAACCCTGCGCCTGCATTACACGTGGGCTGGTGTAGTTTTCGGAGGCGATCAGTTCGATGTGCTCTTCCTGACGTACTTTTTCCTGCTCCATAGCCTGCCACAGTTCGGCATCATAATCGGCAATGTTCATTTCACGCTTTAACATCCGCATCTCCTGACTCAGCTAACAATAAAATTTTTGGCCTTAATAGGCGGTCCTGATGGACAACGGCGAACAGTATAACCGAATCATTGTGTGATAACAGGTCTTGACAAAGGAATTTACGCAAACGATTACCTTCAAGCAGTACAAGGCTTTGACGAATGAAGCGCTTATGCCTGGTAATGGATTTCTTTTCATGTTTGTGATGCAAATTATTCACTTTGTCACATTCTCAACATTAAACACCACAGAACCATTTACATTGCAGGGCTATTTTTTATAAGATGTATTTGAAATACATCAATTGAGATGCAAAAAAAGGAAGACTCTATGCTTGACGCTCAAACCATCGCTACAGTAAAAGCCACCATCCCTTTACTGGTGGAAACGGGGCCAAAGTTAACCGCCCATTTCTACGACCGTATGTTTACTCATAACCCAGAACTCAAAGAAATTTTTAACATGAGTAACCAGCGTAATGGCGATCAACGTGAAGCCCTGTTTAACGCCATTGCCGCCTACGCCAGCAATATTGAAAACCTGCCTGCGCTGTTACCAGCGGTAGAAAAAATCGCGCAGAAACACACCAGCTTCCAGATCAAACCGGAACAGTACAACATCGTCGGTGAACACCTGTTGGCGACGCTGGACGAAATGTTCAGCCCGGGCCAGGAAGTGCTGGACGCGTGGGGTAAAGCCTATGGCGTACTGGCAAATGTATTTATCAATCGTGAGGCGGAAATCTATAACGAAAACGCCAGCAAAGCCGGTGGCTGGGAAGGTACTCGCGATTTCCGCATTGTGGCTAAAACACCACGCAGCGCACTTATCACCAGCTTCGAACTGGAGCCGGTCGACGGTGGCGCAGTGGCGGAATACCGTCCGGGGCAATATCTTGGCGTCTGGCTGAAGCCGGAAGGTTTCCCGCATCAGGAAATTCGTCAGTACTCTTTGACCCGTAAACCTGATGGCAAAGGCTATCGTATTGCGGTGAAACGCGAAGATGGCGGGCAGGTATCCAACTGGTTGCACAATCACGCCAATGTTGGCGATGTCGTGAAACTGGTCGCTCCGGCGGGTGATTTCTTTATGGATGTGACGGATGACACACCGGTAACACTGATCTCTGCGGGTGTAGGGCAAACGCCAATGCTGGCAATGCTCGACACGCTGGCAAAAGCAGGTCACACAGCACAAGTGAACTGGTTCCATGCGGCAGATAATGGTGATGTTCATGCCTTTGCTGATGAAGTTAAGGAACTGGGGCAAGCACTGCCGCGCTTTACTGCGCACACCTGGTATCGTCAGCCGAGCGAAGCCGATCGCGCTAAAGGTCAGTTTGATAGCGAAGGTCTGATGGATTTGAGCAAACTGGAAGGGGCGTTCAGCAATCCAGCAATGCAGTTCTACCTCTGCGGCCCGGTAGGTTTCATGCAGTTTGCCGCGAAACAGTTAGTGGATCTGGGCGTGAAGCAGGAAAATATTCATTACGAATGCTTTGGCCCACACAAAGTGCTGTAATTTCTGTTTAAAGCGCCCTCTCATGGTGACCGACTTTCTTGTAAGATTGGTCACCATTTTTTTATTAAGGACACGAATATGACACAGGGAGAAATTCTGGCAGGCGTAGCACGTTGATTTTAAATGGCGCCCCCTGCAGGATTCGAACCTGCGACCGACGGCTTAGAAGGCCGTTGCTCTATCCAGCTGAGCTAAGGGAGCATAGAAAGATATGATCTTCTGTGCGGGTGAAACGCGTGAATTATACGGTCAGCACCTGCTTAGTCAATGGCTTTTGATTTGTTTGCTGGCTAAGTGTACGAATCGTTCATTTTTCTTATTTTCTATTTTTTTATCACGTACTAAACCGGTGTTGCTGAGCAACATTTCGGAAATTTTAAACGAAAACTGACAGCACGCCCCGCTTCTGACAAAATAGGCGCATCCCCTTCGACCTACGTAACAGATGGAATCCTCTCTCTGATGGCAGCAAAGATTATTGACGGTAAAACGATTGCGCAGCAGGTGCGCTCTGAAGTTGCTCAAAAAGTTCAGGCACGAATTGCAGCTGGACTGCGGGCACCAGGACTGGCCGTAGTACTGGTGGGTAGCAACCCTGCATCGCAAATTTATGTCGCAAGCAAACGCAAAGCTTGTGAAGAAGTCGGGTTCGTCTCCCGTTCTTATGACCTCCCGGAAACCACCAGCGAAGCGGAGCTGCTGGAGCTTATCGATGCGCTGAATGCCGACAACACCATTGATGGCATTCTGGTCCAACTGCCGTTACCGGCGGGTATTGATAACGTCAAAGTGCTGGAACGAATTCACCCGGACAAAGACGTTGACGGTTTCCATCCTTATAACGTCGGTCGTCTGTGCCAGCGCGCGCCACGTCTGCGCCCCTGCACCCCGCGTGGTATCGTCACACTGCTTGAGCGTTACAACATTGATACCTTCGGTCTCAACGCCGTGGTGATTGGCGCATCGAATATCGTCGGTCGCCCAATGAGCATGGAACTGCTGCTCGCAGGTTGCACCACTACCGTGACTCACCGCTTCACTAAAAATCTGCGTCATCACGTAGAAAATGCCGATCTACTGATCGTTGCCGTCGGTAAACCGGGCTTTATTCCTGGTGACTGGATCAAAGAAGGCGCGATTGTGATTGATGTCGGCATCAACCGTCTGGAAAATGGCAAAGTTGTGGGCGACGTGGTGTTTGAAGACGCGGCTAAACGCGCCTCATACATTACGCCTGTTCCGGGCGGCGTTGGCCCGATGACGGTTGCCACGCTGATCGAAAACACGCTACAGGCGTGCGTTGAATATCATGATCCACAGGGTGAGTAACATGGCGACATTTTCTTTAGGTAAACATCCGCACGTTGAGCTGTGCGACTTGCTGAAACTGGAAGGCTGGAGCGAAAGCGGCGCGCAGGCGAAAATCGCGATTGCCGAAGGCCAGGTGAAAGTCGACGGCGCGGTTGAAACGCGCAAACGCTGCAAAATCGTCGCCGGTCAGACAGTGAGTTTTGCAGGTCACAGCGTACAGGTTGTTGCCTGATCCCTTTCCCGGCCTGTATCAACAGGCCGGTTCTCTTTTCAGACTTTTGCCCTCTACGCCCCGTTCATCCATGCTGATAGCATCGATATTTTGCCTAAGCGATCATCATGCCAACCGTTATTACGCACGCCGCCGTTCCCCTTTGCATTGGTTTAGGGTTGGGTTCAAAAGTCATCCCTCCGCGCCTATTATTTGCCGGAATCGTCCTGGCGATGCTGCCCGATGCCGACGTATTGTCATTTAAATTTGGCGTTGCTTACGGCAATGTTTTTGGCCATCGCGGATTTACCCACTCTCTGGTGTTTGCGTTTGTTGTCCCGCTGTTATGTGTGCTGATTGGACGTCGATGGTTCAGGGCTGGGCTGATTCGCTGCTGGCTGTTTTTAACCGTTTCGTTGCTATCGCACAGCTTGCTGGATTCGGTAACCACTGGCGGTAAAGGCGTTGGCTGGCTGTGGCCGTGGTCTGATGAACGCTTTTTTGCTTCCTGGCAGGTGATTAAGGTCGCGCCGTTCGCGTTGTCTCGTTACACCACGCCGTACGGTCATCAGGTGATTATTTCTGAATTGATGTGGGTATGGTTGCCGGGGATGGTACTGATGGGAATGTTGTGGTGGCGCAGACGATAACCGGATGCGAAAACTCGCATCCGGCAATAGCGCAATTACTTACGACGCCAGGTGGTCCCTTGCGGGCCATCTTCCAGCACGATCCCCATCTCGTTAAGACGGTCACGCGCCGCATCTGCTGCCGCCCAATTTTTGACTTTACGGGCATCCAGACGCTGTTGAATTAACGCTTCAATCTCAGCCACTTCGCTGTCGTCTGCCTGCGCGCCGCTTTGCAGGAACGCTTCTGGTTCTTGCTCCAGCAGGCCCAGCACGGCAGAAAGTTTACGCAGATGAGACGCCATTGCGTTCGCTGCTGCCATATCTTCTGCTTTCAGACGGTTCACTTCACGCGCCATATCAAACAGCACGGAATAGGCTTCCGGGGTGTTGAAATCGTCGTCCATCGCTTCAATAAAGCGCGCTTCAAACGCTTCGCCACCGGCAGGAGCAACGGTTTTGTCTGTGCCGCGCAGCGCAGTGTAGAGACGCTCCAGCGCCGCACGCGCCTGCTTCAAGTTCTCTTCGCTGTAGTTCAACTGGCTGCGATAGTGGCCCGACATCAGGAAGTAACGCACGGTTTCCGCGTCGTAGTATTTCAGCACATCACGCACGGTAAAGAAGTTACCCAGCGATTTGGACATCTTCTCTCGGTCAACCATTACCATCCCCGAGTGCATCCAGTAGTTCACATACTGACCATCATGCGCACAGGTGGACTGAGCGATTTCGTTTTCGTGGTGTGGGAACATCAGGTCTGAACCACCGCCGTGGATATCAAAGTGGTTACCCAACTGCTTGCAGTTCATTGCCGAACATTCAATGTGCCAGCCTGGACGGCCCGCGCCCCACGGAGACGGCCAGCTCGGTTCGCCCTCTTTCGACATCTTCCACAGAACGAAGTCCATCGGGTTGCGTTTGTCGTCGACCACGTCAACGCGCGCGCCTGCCTGCAGCTGGTCGAGATCCTGACGCGACAGCACGCCATAGGTCGGATCGGTCGGTACGTCGAACATCACGTCGCCGTTGTCCGCCACATAAGCGTGACCTTTGGCGATCAGTTGTTCAGTGAGTTCAATGATTTCTGCGATATGGTGCGTCGCGCGCGGCTCCATATCCGGGCGCAGAATGTTCAAAGCATCAAAATCTTTGTGCATTTCGGCGATCATGCGATCCACCAGCGCTACAAAGCTTTCGCCATTTTCATTGGCACGCTTGATGATTTTGTCGTCGATATCAGTAATGTTGCGCACATACTTCAGCTTATAGCCGAGGAAACGCAAATAGCGTGCAACCACGTCAAAGGCAACAAAGGTACGCCCGTGACCGATATGACAGAGATCGTAAACGGTGATTCCACACACGTACATGCCGACTTCCCCGGCGTGAATAGGCTTAAATTCCTCTTTTTGGCGTGTCAGAGTATTGAAGATTTTTAGCATCGAAGATTCCGTTTAGACATG
Source organism: Escherichia sp. GZ89 (assembly GCF_019366485.1). Taxonomy (NCBI): domain Bacteria; kingdom Pseudomonadati; phylum Pseudomonadota; class Gammaproteobacteria; order Enterobacterales; family Enterobacteriaceae; genus Escherichia; species Escherichia sp. GZ89. Next base: position 131,984 of record NZ_JAEOHX010000008.1, read on the forward strand.
TGTGGGTAATTGAATTGCGTATAATACCCATATTTCCCGCGCGAATCAGCATACATTGCGTGATGATCCGATCGTGCGGTTATGCTATAACACCACCCTATATATGACCCGAATCGGGTTGAAGCACCAATCAAACGGAACAGGATGCAAAAATGGTTACTTTCCACACCAATCACGGCGATATTGTCATCAAAACTTTTGACGATAAAGCACCTGAAACAGTTAAAAACTTCCTGGACTACTGCCGCGAAGGTTTTTACAACAACACCATTTTCCACCGTGTTATCAACGGCTTTATGATTCAGGGCGGCGGTTTTGAGCCAGGCATGAAGCAAAAAGCCACCAAAGAACCGATCAAAAACGAAGCCAACAACGGTCTGAAAAACACCCGCGGTACGCTGGCAATGGCCCGTACTCAGGCACCGCACTCTGCAACTGCACAGTTCTTCATCAACGTGGTTGATAACGACTTCCTGAACTTCTCTGGCGAAAGCCTGCAAGGTTGGGGTTACTGCGTGTTTGCTGAAGTGGTTGAAGGCATGGACGTGGTTGACAAAATCAAAGGTGTAGCAACCGGTCGTAGCGGTATGCACCAGGACGTGCCAAAAGAAGACGTTATCATTGAAAGCGTGACCGTTAGCGAGTAATCGTGGCGACACTCTTTATTGCAGATCTTCATCTCTGCGTGGAAGAACCGGCGATCACCGCCGGTTTTCTGCGTTTTTTAGCGGGGGAAGCCCGCAAGGCCGACGCGCTGTATATTCTTGGCGATCTGTTTGAAGCATGGATTGGCGATGACGATCCCAACCCACTCCATCGCCAGATGGCCGCAGCGATCAAAGCGGTATCCGATTCCGGCGTTCCCTGCTATTTCATTCATGGCAACCGTGATTTTCTGCTCGGCAAACGCTTTGCCCGTGAGAGTGGCATGACGTTATTGCCGGAAGAAAAAGTGCTCGAACTTTATGGTCGCCGGGTGTTGATTATGCATGGCGACACGCTGTGCACCGATGACATCGGTTATCAGGCATTTCGCACCAAAGTCCACAAGCCGTGGCTGCAAACGCTATTCCTCGCCCTGCCGTTGTTTGTGCGCAAACGCATTGCCGCGCGAATGCGAGCGAACAGCAAAGAAGCCAACAGCAGTAAATCGTTGGCGATCATGGACGTTAACCAAAACGCGGTGGTTAGTGCGATGGAAAAACATCAGGTGCAATGGTTGATTCACGGGCATACCCATCGCCCGGCGGTGCATGAACTGATCGCCAATCAGCAACCTGCTTTCCGCGTGGTACTGGGTGCCTGGCATACGGAAGGTTCGATGGTGAAAGTCACGGCGGATGACGTTGAGTTGATCCATTTTCCATTTTAAAAAACGCGCAACTTTGCTGATTTCATAACCGCGCAACCGTTTTCCTTGCTCTCTTTCCGTGCTATTCTCTGTGCCCTCTAAAGCCGAGAGTTGTGCACCACAGGAGTTTTAAGACGCATGTCTTCCCGCAATAATCCGGCGCGTGTCGCCATCGTGATGGGGTCCAAAAGCGACTGGGCTACCATGCAGTTCGCCGCCGAAATCTTCGAAATCCTGAATGTCCCGCACCACGTTGAAGTGGTTTCTGCTCACCGCACCCCCGATAAACTGTTCAGCTTCGCCGAAAGTGCCGAAGAGAACGGTTATCAGGTGATTATTGCGGGCGCAGGCGGCGCAGCGCACCTGCCGGGCATGATTGCCGCCAAAACGCTGGTGCCAGTGCTGGGTGTGCCAGTACAGAGCGCCGCACTGAGCGGTGTCGATAGCCTCTACTCCATCGTACAAATGCCGCGCGGCATTCCGGTGGGTACGCTGGCGATAGGTAAAGCTGGCGCGGCAAACGCCGCGTTACTGGCAGCACAAATTCTTGCAACTCATGATAAAGAACTGCACCAGCGTTTGAATGACTGGCGCAAAGCCCAGACTGATGAAGTGCTGGAAAACCCGGACCCGCGAGGTGCGGCATGAAACAGGTTTGCGTCCTCGGTAACGGGCAGTTAGGCCGTATGTTGCGCCAGGCAGGCGAACCGTTAGGCATTGCTGTCTGGCCGGTCGGGCTGGACGCTGAACCGGCGGCGGTGCCCTTTCAACAAAGCGTGATTACCGCTGAGATCGAACGCTGGCCGGAAACCGCATTAACGCGCGAGTTGGCACGCCATCCGGCCTTTGTGAACCGCGATGTGTTCCCGATTATTGCCGACCGTCTGACTCAGAAGCAGCTTTTCGACAAGCTTCACCTGCCGACCGCACCGTGGCAGTTACTTGCCGATCGCAGCGAGTGGCCTGCAGTGTTTGATCGTTTAGGTGAACTGGCGATTGTTAAGCGTCGTATTGGTGGCTATGACGGTCGCGGTCAATGGCGTTTACGCGCCGATGAAACCGCACAGTTACCGACTGAATGCTACGGCGAATGTATTGTCGAGCAGGGCATTAACTTCTCTGGCGAAGTATCGCTGGTTGGCGCGCGCGGCTTTGATGGCAGCACTGTGTTTTATCCGCTGACGCATAACCTGCATCAGGACGGTATTTTGCGCACCAGCGTCGCTTTCCCGCAGGCCAACGCACAGCAGCAGGCGCAGGCCGAAGAGATGCTGTCGGCGATTATGCAGGATCTGGGCTATGTGGGCGTGATGGCGATGGAGTGTTTTGTCACGCCGCAAGGTCTGCTGATCAACGAACTGGCTCCGCGTGTACATAACAGTGGTCACTGGACACAAAACGGTGCCAGCATCAGCCAGTTTGAGCTGCATCTGCGGGCGATTACCGATCTGCCGTTACCGCAACCGGTAGTGAATAGTCCGTCGGTGATGATCAACCTGATTGGTAGCGATGTGAATTATGACTGGCTGAAACTGCCGCTGGTGCATCTGCACTGGTACGACAAAGAAGTGCGTCCGGGCCGTAAAGTGGGGCATCTGAATTTGACCGACAGCGACACATCTCGTCTGACCGCAACGCTGGAAGCCTTAATCCCGCTGCTGCCGCCAGAGTATGCCAGCGGCGTGATGTGGGCGCAGAGTAAGTTCAGTTAACCTGGTGCTCAAATTCTTGCCGGATGCAGCGTGAACACCTTATCCGACCTGCGGAAGCGGTGATATTTCCAGGTCGGATAATCAGCGTCGCATCAGGCACAAATGTCTACTGCCTACGACGACAGCGAAATACAGGTCCCCGCTTCGCCCGCCAGCGTCTCTTCAATCCGCGATAACGCCCCAATCCACGCAGGTTTACCACGGCTTCTGACATAACCACTCACCGCCGTTACCTTCGGTCCCATCGCCCCATCGGCTTTGGCAAATGGCGCTAACTCATCCGGTGTGGCATGGCGAATGGCGCGTTGCTGCGGCGTTCCCCAGTTTTCATAAACCGCGTCAGCATCGGTGAGGATCACCAGTCCATCGGCATTAATCTGCTCGGCAAGCAACGCCGCGGCGAGATCTTTATCAATCACCGCTTCACTCCCTGCTCCGTCATCCGTCACCGGAACACCGCCGCCGCCACTGCAAATCACCACATGCCCCTCTTTGAGCAACAACTCGATGGCTTCGCTGTCGAGAATTTTACGAGGCTGGGGAGATGCCACCACCCGGCGTAAATATTTGCCATCACGCTTCATTTGCCAGCCGTAAGTCGTTTCCAGTGCCTCTTGTTCTTCTGGCTGATAAACCGGGCCGATAAACTTCTCTGGCTGCAAAAACGCCGGATCATCAGACGAAACTTCAATGCGTGTCAGCACCGTCGTCACAGGCGGCATCTGCGGCTGTGCGCTCAAGCTCTGCGCCAGCATATAGCCAATCATCCCCTGACTTTCCGCCACCAGCACATCCAGTGGATACGGTTCGACCTCTTTCCAGGCCAGATTTTGTAACGCCAACAACCCCACCTGCGGCCCGTTGCCGTGAACAATCGCCAGCCGATAAGCACGGGCCAGGCGCGCCAGCGCGGGAACAGCACTGGCAATATTGCGATATTGATTTTCTGCCGTCAGCGCCTCACCGCGCTGGAGTAAGGCATTGCCCCCAAGAGCTACAACCAGTATTTTCATGGTGTTCCTTGTAATAATTGTTGACCAAGCCAGAACCCCAGCAGCGTATCGGCCCCTGACGTATGCCCCAGCGCCAGCAGCGAATCAATCGCCACAGCAGTACGTTTCGGGCAACTCAGAGCATGAATAAAGTGCAGGAGTGGCGAGGCGAAATAGCCTTGTGCGGCGTAACGCAAATAACTAACGCTCACCGCCGTGGTAACGAGTTGAAGATTGTCGGAACAGGCAAAAAACGGGCGACCGGAGCGCGCATCTAAAGCGCCATAATACCAGGCCGCCAGCAGCATTCCGCTCAGCGTGTCATCATGACTCGGCGTTAATCCGGGGCCTTTACCCAGCCAGTGCCGCCAGTCGGTCTTAACGCCATTGAGCGCGGCCTGAAAACAGTGACGAAACTGGCGTAATTCAGCGGGAAGCGGATCGCCTGCCGCCAACGCCAGCGGCCCGAAAAGCCCGGTTTCCTCCGCGCGTTGCATCCATGCAGCGGCAAGCGGTTGAGGATGCGCAGGCGGCGTAATACGTAGCAAACAATAACGCTGTGGCTGTTTAACCGTGAAACGCCCGAGGCGAATCCCTTGAGCCATAACCTGTGGTCGTTCATTGCCGCATAATCCACCGCATAACGCATCGAATTGCGCGCGGCGAAGCACCCATCCTCCGGGACCGAAACCACTTCCCTGACGATGTAGCGTTAACAGTTCGCCACTTTCCGTCAGCAGATTAATCGCTCGCCGCCAGATGCCCGCTAACCGCCAGGACTGGCGATAGTCTGGTGCACTACGGCTGGCAAGCAGAGGATGGATGATCGTCATTGCGCGTTCCTCAACCAATCCCCATGCTTTCAGCCAGTGCTTCCAGCGCCTGTTCAAAGCACGCCAGCGGTGCCCGCACAGTGCCTGCGCCAATCTGCCCGATCCCCGCTTCTTTATGGGCGATACCGGTATTGATGAGCGGCGTAATGCCGGTTTCTACCACGCGACGAATATCCAGCCCCAGGCACGCGCCCTGGAAATCCCAGCCGGGGATCTGCAACTGCATATTGCGTTCAAGGAAGATTTCCGCCATCTCTTCAGATACCGCTCTGGCTGCTTCCATACCACCCGCACCGACAAAGCGTGTTACGCCAGGGGCGGCGATCATTGCCGCACCACCGATACCAAAGGTTTCGGTAATCGCGCTATCGCCCATATCCGGGTTCGCCTGCTCCTGCGAGAAGCCGGTGAAAAACAGACCTTGCGGAGTGTTTACAGGCGCAGTAAACCAGCGTTCGCCCAACCCGCTGACCCGAATCCCGAACATATTGCCGTTGCGGGTCATAGCCGTAACGATGCTGCCTGCGCGGATCATCGCACCAGCATCCATCGCCGCCTTGCAGTAAGCCATCGCGAGGTTAAGGAAGAACTGATCGGTCACGCTGAGGAAATCCATCACTTCCGCGATGTGCTGTTTATCGTGATTGAGGCGAGCAATTTGTGGGGCCAGCGCACGCATTAACAGTGCTGAGGAAGCAATATTGCGTTGATGGAATTCATCGCCCATCGTAATGCCCTGCGCCATCATCGCGGTGAGATCGATACCGCGCTCCATGCGCCCCAGCGCCGCGCTTAATACCGGCATTAACACATCGCGCATCCAGCGATGGCGAGTCAGGACATCTTCGCCGTAAGCGCCAAAACGCATCACTTTACCGATACCTTCATTGAGGTTGCAGTACGCCCGGTTACCGTCGGTCACGTTCTCGACCACCAGCATCGGCATACTGGCAGAAGTAATGCCGCCCATTGGCCCGACGGCATTCACATGGTGACAAGGAATGAAGTTCACTTCCCCCTGCTCCAGCATCGCCAGTGCCTGCGCTTCATCTTTCGCCCAGCCTTCAAACAGACACGCGCCCACGCATGCCCCTTTCATGGGTCCGGTCATCTCCTGCCAGCGCATTGGCGGCCCGGCGTGAAGCAGTGTTTTGCCCTCGTTTAGTTCGCTGATAAGTGAAGAAGCCGGTTGCACATCCAGCCAGTGTGGACGAGCACGACGAATTTGTTCGATAACCGCAGCATTGGCTTGCGCCACTGATGTAAACATGGGAACCCCTTATTGCAAACGTTCTAATAAACGAGCCAGTTTTTTATTGCCGCCGGCGACTGGCGCCCATTGGTAATGCACAACCGGTTTGTTGGCGCTTTGTAGCTCCAGCGCAAAGCTGCGTAATCCGATGTTAATCACGGCGACGTTTTCCAGTAATGAAGGTGTATGTTGCTGTGCGGCAGGCGAGAGCGGATGAATTAACGCCGCCGCCAGCAAGGTGGCTTCCGGCAGCGAACTCACTACCGCGATCCCCGCATCTTCCAGCGTGGCGATTTGTTGCGAGCGGCATTGCGGGTCACGTTCAGTGCCTGTCACTGTGGCAATGGCATACAGTGGTTGATTGTCTGAACGCGCGGCACAGGCTTTTTGCCAGGCGCTTACCAGCGAGGCTGCAGGATCGGCAGTCGCACCGAAGCCAATCACCACATCAAGCAGCAATACGCGCACTTGCGGTTTAGCGCCGAGATCGGCAATTAACTGGTTGCGTAAGGTTGGGTCGATCATCGGATGGGGACGCCCGACGGTGTAGAAATCATCGCCGAGGTCAATGATCTGGTGACCATCGGCGTCCAGCATCATGCCGTGATGATGGGTATCGTCGGCTACCACGCCAAGGTGCGCGGCGAGTAATCCCGCCGCTTCGGCGGCTAACGTACCGCCGGTATACAGGCCGCAAATAAATCCACTGCTGGCAGACGCTATCGCGTTACGTCGCGCCGTAACGCGTGAAAGCAGGCAAGCCAGGCGTGCAGCCTCATCCAGCGAGGAGGCAAACCAGACATTCTCGTCGCGGGCCACCGCCGGGATATAACCTAAAAACAGCGCCACCGTTGGTTTGCCGGTTGCTTTCATGGCATTAACAATTTTCAGACGCACAGCTTCGGCAGGCGGTTTTGAAACAAACGCCAGCACTTCGCTTTTCGCATCGGTGCTTAACATTTCCAGCGCCGTTAGCGCACTGATGCCGCCCACTTCACGGCTGAGATCGCGCCCGCCAAGACCAATCGCGTGAGTAATTCCCTCACCTGCCAGCGCAATCTGTGAGCACAGCTCCTGAATCCCGGTACCGGAAGCGCCAATGACGCCAATGTTGCCTTCCGGCATCACGTTAGCAAAAGCCAGCGGCGTGGCGGCAATCATCGACGTACCGCAGTCTGGCCCCATCACCAGCAAGCCTTTTTCCCGTGCGCGGGTTTTAAGTTGGATTTCATCTTCCAGCGTGACGTTATCGGAGAACATCATCACGTTGAGGTTGCGATCCAGCGCCTGATTCGCCAGCTCCGCCGCATACTCGCCAGCCACTGAAATCAGCGCCAGATTGGCATCGGGTAATTTCTGACAGGCACTGTCCCAGCGACGCACCAGCGTCAACGCCTGGCTGCTGCCCGTTCCCTGCGCCAGTTGCTTTAGCGCCTCTTCAAGCTGCTGCATAATCGCCTGCGCGATCCCCGCATCCGCCGCTTCGCTACGAATTGCCACGCAAATATCGTTCGGCGTGGCGTGATTAAAATCGTCATGCCAGAAACCTGTGGTCTCTAATAACGCTTTATTGGCGGGCGTACCCATCATTACGGAAACATCATCAACATTTTCTGATTCGCTGAGTTTTCGTGAAATAATCATTAAACTGACTGAATCCTGAAAACACCCTTTTTTAATAAAGGCGTGGATCATAACAACTCCTTAAAAATTGCACCCATGGCAATTGCACGAGCAGTGTTAATGTGGCGATTACGGTATCGATGACAACGAGTAAATAAGGTGATGAATATCACACAGACATTATTAACAAAAGAATTCAAATAACCGCCAGACTATTACGCGTTATTTTTTAATAAGCATAGTTGTTTTAAAAACCAGGTTAAAAGCGAGCGGATTATCAAATAAATTCTAACTATATTTTTTTGCCTGTCTGGATCACATAATCCAGATATTTTCCCTGTATGTTAATTGCAGTCATGCTTCACACCGTCGTTAAAAAGGAAGACAGATGAAAATCAGTCGGGAAACACTCCACCAGCTAATCGAGAATAAACTCTGCCAGGCTGGGTTAAAACGTGAGCACGCTGCAACCGTGGCTGAAGTATTGGTTTACGCCGATGCCAGAGGGATCCACTCTCATGGCGCGGTGCGCGTTGAATACTACGCAGAACGCATATCAAAAGGCGGCACCAACCGCGAACCGGAGTTTCGTCTTGAAGAAACCGGGCCATGTTCAGCAATTTTACATGCCGACAATGCCGCCGGACAGGTCGCGGCAAAAATGGGTATGGAACATGCCATTAAAACAGCACAACAACATGGCTTGGCGGTGGTTGGCATCAGCCGGATGGGTCACAGCGGCGCAATCTCTTATTTTGTGCAGCAGGCAGCCCACGCCGGATTGATTGGCATTTCGATGTGTCAGTCCGATCCAATGGTGGTGCCGTTTGGCGGCGCGGAAATTTACTACGGCACTAACCCACTGGCCTTTGCCGCGCCGGGAGAAGGCGACGAAATTCTTACCTTTGATATGGCGACTACTGTGCAAGCCTGGGGGAAAGTGCTCGATGCACGCTCGCGCAATATGTCTATACCCGATACCTGGGCGGTCGATAAAAATGGTACACCAACCAGCGATCCCTTCGCGGTTAACGCCCTGCTCCCGGCTGCCGGACCGAAAGGTTATGGCCTGATGATGATGATCGACGTCCTCTCAGGCGTCTTACTCGGCTTACCGTTCGGGCGTCAGGTCAGTTCGATGTATGACGATTTACACGCCGGACGTAATTTGGGGCAATTACATGTAGTTATTAATCCGAACTTTTTCTCCTCCAGCGAATTATTCCGTCAACATCTTAGCCAGACCATGCGCGAATTAAATGCCATTACCCCCGCGCCCGGTTTTAACCAGGTTTATTATCCCGGACAGGATCAGGATATTAAACAACACAAAACCGCCGTCGAAGGCATCGAAATTGTTGATGATATTTACCAGTATTTAATTTCCGACGCGCTTTATAACACGTCATACGAAACGAAAAATCCCTTTGCGCAATAATTGTTGAGACAGGACTTTCTTATGATTACACATTTCCGTCAAGCCATAGAAGAAACGCTGCCCTGGCTTTCCTCTTTTGGCGCTGACCCAACGGGTGGAATGACCCGTTTACTTTATTCGCCGGAGTGGCTGGAAACCCAGCAGCAATTTAAAAAAAGAATGGCTGCAAGTGGGCTGGAAACACGTTTCGATGAAGTGGGGAATTTATACGGCCGCCTGAACGGCAGCGAATACCCTCAGGAAGTGATTCTGAGCGGTTCGCATATTGATACCGTGGGTAACGGCGGTAACCTCGACGGACAATTCGGCGCACTGGCGGCGTGGCTGGCGATTGACTGGCTGAAAACGCAATACGGCGCGCCGCTGCGAACGGTCGAAGTGGTGGCAATGGCGGAAGAAGAAGGCAGCCGCTTCCCGTATGTCTTCTGGGGCAGTAAAAATATCTTTGGGCTGGCGAATCCTGACGACGTGCGGAATATCTGTGATGCCAAAGGAAATAGTTTTGTCGATGCAATGAAGGCTTGCGGATTTACTCTGCCGAACGCCCCACTAACTCCGCGTCAGGATATTAAAGCCTTTGTCGAACTGCATATAGAACAGGGCTGTGTGCTGGAAAGTAATGGGCAGTCAATTGGCGTGGTGAATGCAATTGTCGGGCAACGTCGCTATACGGTGACGCTGAACGGCGAATCAAACCATGCAGGCACCACGCCGATGGGTTATCGTCGTGATACGGTTTACGCTTTCAGTCGCATTTGCCATCAGTCAGTTGAGAAAGCGAAAAAGATGGGCGATCCGCTGGTGCTGACCTTTGGCAAGGTGGAGCCGCGCCCGAATACGGTGAATGTAGTGCCGGGTAAAACCACGTTCACTATTGATTGTCGTCATACCGACACTGCCGTGTTGCGCGATTTTACCCAACAGTTAGAAAACAACATGCGGGCGATTTGCGATGAAATGGACATTGGTATTGATATCGATTTATGGATGGACGAAGAACCCGTGCCGATGAACAAGGAGCTTGTCGCCACCCTGACAGAATTGTGTGAAAGCGAAAAACTGAATTATCGGGTAATGCACAGTGGTGCCGGGCACGACGCACAAATTTTCGCGCCTCGCGTGCCGACCTGCATGATTTTCATTCCCAGCATCAACGGGATCAGCCATAACCCGGCGGAACGCACCAATATTACCGACCTTGCCGAAGGGGTCAAAACGTTGGCACTCATGCTTTATCAACTTGCCTGGCAGAAATAAGGAGTTATAAATGGGATATTTAAATAACGTCACCGGTTACCGCGATGATTTACTGGCTAACCGTGCGATTGTTAAACACGGTAATTTCGCGCTGCTAACCCCGGACGGTCTGGTAAAAAATATTATTCCGGGCTTTGAAAATTGTGACGCAACAATCCTCTCCACGCCAAAGCTGGGGGCCTCTTTTGTTGATTATCTGGTCACACTGCATCAAAACGGGGGTAATCAGCAGGGCTTCGGTGGCAAAGGAATTGAAACCTTCCTGTATGTGATTTCTGGAAATATCACTGCCGAAGCTGAAGGGAAAACATTTTCCTTAAGTGAAGGTGGTTATCTTTATTGCCCGCCAGGCTCCTTAATGACGTTTGTTAACGCCCAGGCCGAAGACAGCCAAATCTTTTTATATAAGCGTCGCTATGTTCCGGTAGAAGGTCATGCGCCGTGGCTGGTTTCTGGCAATGCCAGCGAACTGGAACGCATTCATTATGAAGGCATGGACGATGTTATTCTGCTGGATTTTCTGCCCAAAGAGTTAGGTTTTGATATGAACATGCATATCCTCTCTTTTGCGCCAGGTGCCAGCCACGGTTATATCGAAACTCACGTCCAGGAACACGGTGCCTATATTCTTTCCGGTCAGGGGGTTTATAACCTCGACAATAACTGGATCCCGGTGAAAAAAGGCGATTATATCTTTATGGGCGCTTATTCCTTACAGGCTGGTTATGGCGTAGGACGTGGTGAAGCATTTAGCTATATTTACTCGAAAGATTGCAACCGTGATGTTGAGATTTAAGTCATACCACTCGCCTGATTATTTTTAGCTATGTTGGATTTTGCCACGGTTAATACCGTGGCTTTTTTTGTAGTCAATTCAGGTAAAAAAAAGATGCGATATAAATCGCATCCGCTTTAAAGGTAAGGGTCAGTTTTTAATTCCCTGACCTATTTTAATGGCGCAGGCAATATTTCGCGCACTGTTGAAGAGATTGGTTTCACCGCTTGCGAGCACTTCGGCTAAAGGTGCCAGACGTGGCAAAATGCTGAATACCGCGTCAATGCCGTACTGGTGCACCACTTCCACGCCATCACCCAATACGCCAGCAATCCCAATCACCGGGACATTAAACTGCTTCGCCACCGATGCCACACCCAGCGGCGCTTTACCGCCTGCCGTTTGCGAGTCGATGCGCCCTTCCCCGGTGATCACCAGTGCTGCACCCTGCACCGCCTGCGCAAGATTGACCGCATTCAACACAATCTCAATACCCGGTTTAATATCCGCATTGAGGAATACCGCCGCCGCAATGCCCATACCGCCCGCCGCGCCGCTGCCCGCCATCTGGCAGACGTTGATTTCAGTTAGCTGTTGTAAAACACGGGCGTAATTTTGCAGCCCCTGTTCCAGCTCTTCGACCATTTCTGGCGTTGCCCCTTTTTGCGGGCCAAACACCGCCGCCGCGCCGCGTACCCCTACCAACGGATTATCTACATCGCACGCTACTTCAATATGGCAGTTCGCCAGGCGCGGATCGCATTCCTCTATCTCAATGCTTGCCACGCGCGCTAAATTGCCGCCGTTAGCCGCCAGCACCTGACCGTCGGCATCGAGAAAATGCACACCGAGCGCCTGCGCCATGCCCATACCGCCGTCAACTGTCGCGCTACCACCAATGCCGAGAATAATATGGCGAATATCGTTATCCAGCGCATGGCGAATTAACTCCCCCGTACCAAAACTGGAGGCCAGCAACGGATTACGCTTTTCAGGCTCGACCAGCATCAGGCCACTTGCCGCCGCCATCTCAATCACCGCCGTTTTCCCGTCGCCGGTAATGCCATAAAAAGCATTCACTTTTTCCCCCATAGGTCCACAGACTTCAAGCGTCACGATTTTGCCGCCCGTCGCTGCGACCATCGCCTCCACCGTCCCTTCGCCGCCATCCGCTATCGGCAAACAGATATAGTGCGCATCGGGAAATATGGTCGAAAACCCGGCTTTAATTGCCTGACAACATTTTTCTGCACTTAAGCTCTCTTTAAACGAGTCTGGCGCAATGACAATCTTCATTATCAATCCTTTTTCAACAAATTATTCGATGCGTTCCCACGGAATAAGATTATCCATAAGAACAGCCAGTAAAATTCCGACCAGTAAGCCGTTACTGAGCAGAGGACGAAGCGTTAATGGAAGGTCTTGCAGATACACTGGCGGTAATGCCATTAAAAATATGCCGACAAATAACGGCAATGCGAGTCGATAAATATTGCGAGCAGTAAATGTTATTTGTTGGCTAAATACCAGTGCGGAAAAGAGTAAAGGCAGATAAGAAACCAGCATGACCGCGCTACTCACTGGTAAAGGGATACTGCAAAACAGTCGCGTGAGTGCCGGAACCAGCGCCACCAGCAGGCAAATAACGCTGCCATAAATAAACGAACGCCGCGTGTAATCGCCAGTCTGGGTTAATAAACCAATGGATGAAACAAACGGTGAAAATGGAATTACCGCCAGCGGCACGGTTATCAGCGTCATAAATCCGGTCGCCACAAAGCTGCGACGATAACGCGTATTCCCCGCGCCCTGTTGCGGATAAAAAACATCCGTGCCACGAATCGCACCGTAGGTATTGCTGATATTTACCAGACCTGTAATCACCGCCGTCAGAATAATCCCCGGCGACAAAGCACCGCCACTGCCGAGCGGGAACCACTGCCAGTGCAACTCACCGGAGAGCGAATGCGAAGAAGGAAAGCAAAAGTACCACAACAACCAGCCGGTTATGGTACCGACCAGCAGGCCATAACGGGCAAAACGTTGCGGCAGGAAGATAATCATCGCCAGTACCAGGCACATCACCGCCACCGAGAGCGCGAACGGCGGTAACTGAATTTTAAAATTCGGGTCGGCTATGCCAAACGGCAGGCCGAGCATACCTTTGAAAAAGATAGTGGTCAGCTGCGCGCCCAGCATCAACATAAACAAGACCATCACAGACGGCGTAAATAACCGCGCCAGGCGATGACCTAATCCGCTAAAACCAATCAACATCGTCAGCACGCCAGAGAGCGCAATTCCCACCGCCAGGCTGGTAGCGATATCGTTGATCGGTGTCCCGCGCGATGCTTCGCCAAGGGTAATAGTAAGGATGGTTCCCCACCACAGGCCACCCGGCCCTTCCATAATAGCGCGACGATGACCGCAGAACGCCTGAGCGAAGCAGGCCAGTGCGGTAGCAAGAAAAGCATATTGCGTGAGCGTAAGCAGGCTACTTTGCGGCAACTGAAAAGCAGAAAGTAGCGTAGGAGGAACCACAACCGTGTTGCAAAAAATAAAGAAAAACCACTGAAATCCTGATAACAGGCTTTCGCGGCTGACTGCAAAATTGAACATAAACACACCTTAACCGGAGAATGCCCGCCGCAAGGACGGGCATTGCAGGGGCCAGATTACTGCTGATGTTTAAGGATAAATTGACCTTTCGGCGCAACAGGGAAGCCCTGTTCGATGTCGTAAATCACATCACCACGTAAGAGGGTTTTCGTGATACGCGCGCCAATGGTACGGCCAACATACGGGCTGACTTTGTGGCGATATTCCAGATCGTCATTGGTAAGAACATAGCTGCTATTCGGCTGAATGAAGACGAAGTCGGCATCTTTTCCTGGGGCGATCCGGCCTTTTTGCTGCAAACCGAAAATATCTGCTGCGTTAGTTGCCATTAATTTGCCGAACATCGGCAGAGACATACCACGTTTCTGTACTGCTTCATCGAACATCACGTCCATGCAGCTTTGCAGACCGGCGATACCGCCCCATGCTTTCATGATGTTGCCTGCTTTCATTTCCGGCGGGCATGGAGAGTGGTCGGAAACCAGGCAGTCGATTTCACCGTTAAACAGTTTTTCCCACATGCCTTTCTGGTTTTCCAGATCGCGGATCGGTGGTGAACACTTCGCCAGAGTACCGATTTCTTCGAACTGATCGGTATCCAGTACAAAGTAATGCGGGCAGGATTCACAGGTAACGTCCTGGCCTTCCTGACGCGCACGAGTCACCTCTTCAACACCTTCCGGGCTGCTGATGTGGCAAACGTGCAGACGGCAACCAGCAACTTTCGCCAGGTACAGTACGCGGCGAATCGCTTCCACTTCGGTAAACACCGGACGCGAGGCCACATAGTCATGAGCGGTTACGCGACCTTCGCGCTTCGCTTCTTCGCCCAGTTCGTCACAGATCAGCGCGTTTTCGCAGTGCACCAGCACCGGCTGACCCAGTTCGCCCAGCTTCTGCGCGCCTTTGAAGAACTGCCAGTCGTTTACGTCACGGAAGTCGTTGTCGATACCGCGATCGCCACAGGTCGCAACGAAGCATTTGAAGCCGACAACGCCCACTTCATCCAGCTCATGCAGACGGTCGATGTTGTAAGACACCAGGCCACCGAGTTGCGCCGCATCGATAGTCAGCTTGCCTTTAGCGGCATCAAACTTCAGTTCAATCGATGCGCGGTCAACCGTTGCAGGCAGCTGGTTGAGCGGCATTTCGATCATGGTGGTGATACCACCTTTTGCCGCTGCGCGAGTACCCGTTTCATAACCTTCCCAGTGGCTACGACCCGGTTCAGAAATATGGGTGTGCGCATCAACCATGCCTGGCGAAACCACCAGACCAGACGCATCCATAACTTCTTTTGCATCGCCCAGATCCTGACCGATAGCAGCAATTTTTCCGCCTTTAACGGCGATATCTACAACGCGAGCTTCGTTTTCTAAAATAACGGTGCCGTTTTTAATGATTAAATCAAAAGACATAACAAACTCCTTGTAAAATACAGATTGGTTTTTTAACTCAATGTTCAATATCGGGATTAATTAACCTGTGACTTTTTGTTCTCCTGTTTTTTCTGCTGCAGTACGTTTCTTTAATAAGGCGTAGGCCGCAAAGGCGACAATAACGCCGACAAACCATGAAACGCGTGATAAAGGCTCCATGAACGGAATAAATTTACCACCGAGAGATAAAATAACGGCGACCAGAGTTACTGAGAACGCGGTGAGGTTAAATCCGTTATCGTAATATTTATAATCGCCTGCTGCGGTGTACAGCTCATCAAGATTAATTTGCCCACGCATCACCACAAAATAATGCGCCATCATGACACCAATTACCGGACCCAGCATTCCGCCGATAATATCGAGGAACAGATAAATACTGTCCTGATTTTCCATTAATTTCCACGGGCAGATCAGCAGGCTGATAATACTGGCAATCAGTACGCCGTTTTTATAGGTCAGTTTCGTCGGTGCAATAGCGGCAATCTGATAACCAGCCGGAATAATATTACCGGTGGCGTTAGTGGAGATAGTCGTCATCAGAATAACCAGTACCGCAAAGAACGAGGCAAACAGGCTATCCCAACGCTGAACAATATCCAGCACGTTCCAGGTGTCAGCGCCGTAGTGAATACTGGCTCCGGCAATAATACATACCCCGGCGACCGCAAACAGAATATAGGCCACAACTAAACCCAGCGTTTGCCCCAGCGCTTGCTCACGAAACGAGTGGGCGTTTTGCGTAAAGTCGGATGCGCTCACCGCCGGTGCCGCCCAGACCGCAACTACCGCGTTAATCACCACCAAAAACAGGAAGCCACTGTTTTCTGCTTTCTGAATACCGCTCGGGATGTAGTCAAAGATTGGACCGATCCCGACAAGCGAAATCGCCCAAATTGCCATGCCGCCGAAGACGATATAGATACACGGATTAAGAATAGCGGTGAATTTATTTAAAACTTTGCCGCCGCCAAAACCAATACCAACGTTTACCAGCCAGAAGAGTAAGAAAGTAATTAAGCCCGGTAGAGAAAGCCCCAACAGAGTGAAATCACCACCGAGAGTTAAAAACCCCGGCCAGATTTTGCCAATCAGGATCAAGCAGGCCAGCGATCCGGCGTAACATTGCAGGCCAAACCACATAATGGCAGCAATCCCGCCTCTTAATAATCCGGGAAACAGTGCGCCACGTACGCCATAAGAAGCACGCAGGATCATGGCAAATGGTACGCCGTATTTACTGCCCGCAGCACCGTTTAATACCATTACCGCAGCAATAAAAAAGGCGCTAATAATAATTGCCAACATAATACTAAAGGTAGACAAGCCGAGAATAAAAAAGCCGCCGACCATCACATAATTGGGAACGTTGTGTACCGAACCCATCCATAAGGTAAAATAGTTAAATATTTTCCAGGTCCGCTGGCTTTGCGTTTTCGGCAATAGATCTTCACTATAGCCGCGTTGCTGGAATAGTTTTCTCTGATGTTCCATAAATCCCTCTTAATTTCACGTATCGAATAACGCTGTTTTTAATCTAGCTATGAGGAACAAATAAAAAACAAATATTATTTTTAATACTGAAGCAACATCTTTGGCTGCTTTCTTTTTTAATATTGCTGGCCGATTCATTTTCTGACATCGGCCATTTTTATTGCGGGTATCAGGCCAGTTTATGGTTAGCCATTAATTCCAGCGCCTGCACTAATGCAGAGTGATCCAACTGGCTGCCACCGTTTGCCGCACAGGTATTAAACAATTCCTGGCAGGTCGCGGTGTTTGGCAGGTTCAGGGCCAGTGCTTTCGCACTTTGCAGTGCCAGGTTGAGATCTTTCTGGTGCAGCGCAATTTTAAAACCTGGATTAAAGGTGCGTTTAATCATGCGCTCACCGGGAACTTCCAGAATACGTGAGGAAGCAAAGCCGCCCATCAGCGCCTGGCGCACACGTACCGGATCCGCTCCGGCTTTTGAAGCAAATAGCAGGGCTTCAGAAACCGCTTCAATATTGAGCGCCACGATAATCTGATTTGCCACTTTGCAGGTTTGACCGTCGCCGTTACCGCCCACGAGGGTGATATTTTTACCGAGCAGTTCAAATAGTGGTTTAATGCGATTAAATACGGATTCTTCGCCGCCAACCATAATTGACAACGTTCCTTCACGCGCGCCGATTTCACCGCCAGAAACCGGAGCATCGAGATAGTCGCCACCCAGTTCATTAACCTGGTGGGCAAAACGCTTGGTTTCAATGGGCGAAATAGAGCTCATATCAACAATGGTTTTTCCCTGGAGCGACGTTTTTGCACAGCCATTTTCACCAAACAGTACCTCTTCTACCTGCGGCGTGTCTGGCACCATAATAAAGATAATGTCCGAAGATTCAGTTACCTGCCGCGCGGTTTCAACATTTACTGCGCCCAGCGCCAGTAATTCTTCCGCGACCGGACCAATGGTCGTCACATGCAGTTGATGGCCTGCCCGTGCCAGGTTAACTGCCATCGGTGTGCCCATAATACCCAGGCCAATAAATCCCAGTTTCATAATTAACCTCTTGTGAATATCGCTGTTTCTGAATTCAGACAACACGATCCCCTGCCTGCATAGCGGCAAAAAATGCATTGTCTGAATCGTTTTTCGTTTTAGCGGTATGGATTAATCCATGATAATCCCGCTTCCGTGGTGGTCAGGGGTTTATATTCGCACCCTACCCAACCGTCATAATCAGACTTTTCAATTAAACCGAATAAAAAGTCGTAATTTATTTCCCCGGTGCCAGGTTCACCACGACGGGGGTTATCGGCAATCTGCAAATGACCGATTTTATTTGCCCATGTAGTCATGGTTTGGGCTAATTCCCCTTCCATGCGTTGCATGTGGTAAATATCGTACTGGATCTTGATATTGTTACTGCCAATATCGGCAATCAGTGCCAGTGCTTGTTGTGTTCCGGTCAAATGGAAGCCCGGCATATCAAAGTGATTAAGCGGCTCAATCAGCAGCAAAACCCCTTCTTTCGCCAGCATATTTGCCGCATAGCGCAGGTTCTCAACCAGAGTGGTATGCACCTGCTCTGCTGATACGCCTGCCGGCGTTTTACCGACCAGACAGTTAATTTTTTTATTACCCAGTGCACGGGCATAACGAATCGCAGCGGCTACACCATCTCGAAATTCCTCTTCCCGGCCAGGAATACAGGCTATTCCGCGTTCACCCGCCGCCCAGTCACCCGCAGGTAAATTATGCAGCGTATGCTCCAGGTTATTACTGCTGAGCTTGTGCTGCAAAACTTCTATGTCGTAGTCATAGGGGAACATAAATTCCACAGCGCGAAATCCGCACTGCGCCGCTTTATCAAAGCGTTCAAGAAAATCATATTCCTGAAATAACATCGACAAGTTAGCAGAGAAACGTAACATTAATTACCTCCCTTACTTATATTGCATAAAACAGGTTTCAGTTGGCGCGTCCGCTGCGTTATCGGCGATATCTTCAAATTCCATCACATTATCGAGTTCGCTGCCCATTGAAATATTGGTTACGCGCTCGAGAATGATTTCCACTACCACAGGTACACGGTATTGATTCATTAATGCTTTCGCCTGTTCAAATGCCGGAGCAATATCTTCCGGTTTGAAAACACGAATCGCTTTACAACCTAAACCTTCCGCTACTTTTACGTGGTCTACGCCGTAACCGTTCACTTCGCTGGAGTTAATATTTTCGAATGCGAGCTGTACGCAGTAATCCATATCAAAGGCGCGTTGCGACTGACGAATCAGACCCAGATAGGCGTTATTGACCAGCACATGGATGTACGGAATATTGAACTGCGCGCCAACGGCTAACTCTTCAATCAGGAACTGGAAGTCGAAGTCACCGGAAATCGCTACCACATTGCGTTTTGGATCAGCGGCACACACACCCAACGCCGCCGGAATGGTCCAGCCCAGCGGGCCTGCCTGCCCACAGTTGATCCAGTGGCGGTCTTTAAAGACATGCAGCATTTGTGCCGCAGCGATTTGTGACAGACCAATGGTGGTGACATAACAAACATCGCGACCAAAGGCTTTGTTCATCTCTTCATACACGCGCTGCGGTTTCATTGGCACATTGTCGAAGTGGGTTTTGCGCAGCAAAGCGCGTTTGCGCTGCTGGCAGTCGGAGACCCACTCTTTACGACACGGCAGACGACCCGCTTTTTGCATCTCCTGCGCCACTTCAACCAGTAAAGTCAGGGCAGCTTTAGCATCAGAGACAATCCCCAGATCCGGGCACAGCACGCGGCCAATTTGCGTCGGCTCAATATCGATATGGACGATTTTGCGCCCTTCGGTGTATTTCTCTACCGAACCGGTATGACGGTTGGCGAAACGGTTACCGATACCAAACACCATATCGGACGCCAGCAGCGTTGCATTACCGTAACGATGTGCGGTTTGCAGCCCCACCATCCCGGCCATCAGTTCGTGGTCGTCCGGGATACAGCCCCAGCCCATCAGCGTTGGGATCACCGGAACGCTGGTCAGTTCAGCGAACTGTTGTAACAGTGCAGCTGCGTCAGCATTGATGACCCCGCCCCCGGCAACAATTACCGGACGTTCAGCCTGGATTAACATTTCGACAGCTTTTTCGATCTGCATACGGCTGGCCGCTGGTTTGTAGACCGGCAACGGTTCGTACATGTCAGGATCAAACTCGATTTCCGCCACCTGAACGTCGAACGGTAAATCCACCAGTACCGGACCCGGACGACCAGAACGCATCAGGTGAAATGCCTGTTGCAACACACGAGGTACCAGTGCCGCTTCACGTACTGTAACCGCCATTTTGCTGACCGGTTTAGCGATAGCTTCGATATCAACAGCCTGGAAATCTTCTTTATGCAGACGAGCACGCGGTGCCTGACCAGTGATGCACAAAATAGGAATGGAATCAGCAGAAGCGGAATAGAGCGCGGTGATCATGTCCGTGCCCGCAGGACCGGAAGTCCCCAGACATACGCCGATATTCCCTGCCGTTGCGCGGGTATAACCTTCCGCCATGTGCGAAGCACCTTCCACATGACGCGCCAGAATGTGACGAATCCCGCCGTGCTTACGCATCGCCGAATAGAAAGGATTGATTGCTGCTCCAGGAACACCAAAAGCGGTGGTGATACCTTCTTTTTCCAGCACATACATTGCCGCGTCAACGGCTCTCATTTTTGCCATTTTCTTCCTACCTCTATTAATTGGAAAAATTTTCCAAATTTCAAAATTTGCCAAAAAATCCCGCTCTACAGAGCGGGAAGCGACTGAAACTATGGGTGAGCTTTCAGTCCCAGCGCCGTACTGATATCTCGTGCCGTGTCCCGTACCAGCTCACCCTGACTGACAAAGCGATCTTCCGTCAGTCTTGAGGCCGGGCCTGAGATGGAGATAGCCGCAACCACGCTACCTACATCGTCATAAATCGCTGAAGCAATGCAATTCAGACCAATTACATGCTCTTCTTTGTCGACGGTATATCCCTGTTCACGCGCCTGTTCCAGATCCCTGAGCAGCGTGGGCATATCCACCAACGTGTTCGGCGTAAACTGCTGCAAGCCCGTTTTCAGAATAATGCCCATCAGCTCTTCTTCTGCCAGCGGATAAAGCAAAGCCTTACCTGCGCCGGAAGCGTGTAGCGGCAGGCGACTGCCCAGCGGTGCACACATCCTGACCATCGACTTACACTCTTGCTGGCCGATCAATACCGCTTCTGTACCATTACGAATCGCGACGTTGACCGTCTCGCCAGAGAGCAGCATCAGTCGGCGCATAAACGGCCCGGCGACGGAGAGGACGTCGCGGTTATGAATATACGCCGACCCCACGTTGAATACGCCTAAACCAATATGCCACCAGCCTAACTGGCTGTCCTGATAGACAAAATCCGCTGCCTGTAACACTTTTAACAGGCGAAAAGTCGTCGAGAGCGGCAGATCCAGATTGAGGGAAATATCGCTGACTGACGAACTTCCCCCACTTCTTTCCAGATACTGCAAAATTGCGATTCCTCGCTCTAACGCCTGAGCGCCTTTCTGCGCAGCAGGTTCAGCCTGTCCGGGCCTGCCGCGCCGTCTAACTTCCGTCATACTTACGTTAACTCCGGCCCATAAAATGAGCACAAACAATGAACAATACGCTCATCTTAAGCAAGAAGGCCGGAAGCGTCACGCAAAACAAAGTTCATGCGTGGGGATACTTTCTACATCGCAGTTATCGCTACCGCCACGATCAACCGTCAGAAAATCGGTCACTTTTTGCCAGGCAAAAAGGGGGTGATGCCAGACATTACGATGATAATTAACACCTTGATCGCCATTGGTAATAAACGCCCGCAAGGTGGAAAGATCAGGTTCGTCTTCACCTAAAGCCACTACTACCACAAATGCTTCGCCTTTCATGGGAATAAATGCCTGCGTACCCAGCGGATGGCGCTCCAGTTCGTGGATCACCAGTGGCATTACCGCAGGTTGTGCGCGGTTGATACTGATCAGCGTGCGGTCTTGCTCAAGAATCTCAACATTGGCTAAATCGTGATAACGCTCCACCAGGCCATTGTTGATATGGAAAAAATTCCGCTGTTGCGTTTCGATAACATCGCCATAAGCGCTGAACGCTTCCTGGCTTAACGGTAATACCTGAAGTTTCATGGTCTTGTCCTTGTAACATAATTCCGCTCAACCACTGCCGCCAGGCAAGTATGGTTTCAATACCAGGCAATCTAAAACCTTCGGCAAACAACATCAACACAAAAGTTGGAATATTTTTCCAAAATAAGATTTAGTCCACAATTTACACAGGGTTATCATGTAAAAATACTGATAAATCAGAGGATAAGAAAATCATGCAACTTGCGGATTTAAAAGGGGATACCTGAAGATGTTTGATCCAGAAACCTTGCGTACTTTTATCGGCGTTGCCGAAACCGGAAGCTTCTCGAAAGCAGCAGAACGGTTATGTAAAACCACGGCGACGATCAGTTATCGCATCAAACTTCTGGAAGAGAATACGGGCGTGGCATTATTTTTTCGCACGACTCGCAGCGTAACGCTCACCGCAGCTGGCGCACATCTTCTTAGTCAGGCCAGAGACTGGCTTGCCTGGCTGGAGAGTATGCCCGGTGAACTTCAACAGGTGAATGACGGTGTAGAGCGGCAGGTTAATATTGTGGTCAATAACCTGCTTTACAGCCCACAGACCGTTGCTCGTTTGTTGGCGTGGCTAAACGAGCGTTATCCCTTCACACAGTTTCGTTTTTCCCGGCAAATTTATATGGGCGTGTGGGACTCGCTGTTATATGAAGGGTTTTCTCTGGCGATAGGCGTTACAGGCACCGAGGCACTGGAAAATACATTTAGTCTTGAACCTTTAGGTTCCGTACAGTGGTGTTTTGTTATGGCGGCAGATCATCCGCTAGCGAACGTTGAAGAGCCGCTAACCGAAGCGCAGCTGCGCCGCTTTCCGGCAGTGAATATTGAAGATAGCGCCCGTACGTTAACCAAACGTGTGGCCTGGCGTCTTCCAGGGCAAAAGGAAATTATTGTTCCTGATATGGAAACGAAAATCGCCGCACATCTGGCAGGTGTTGGCATTGGCTTTTTGCCCAAACCGCTTTGCCAGCCGATGGTTGATAGTAAGGAGCTGGTAAGTCGGGTAATTCCCACCATGCGCCCCCCTTCTCCGCTTAGTCTTGCCTGGCGAAAATTTGGTGGTGGTAAAGCGGTGGAGGATATCGTGACGTTATTTAGCCAGCGCCGCCCGGAGATCAGCGGATTTTTAGATATTTTCGGCAACTCACACAGTTAAAAATCAAGTCACCTTGCGTATTGGGGCGTAAAATAGCGCGCAAGCTGATTT
This sequence comes from Escherichia sp. GZ89, assembly GCF_019366485.1. Taxonomy (NCBI): domain Bacteria; kingdom Pseudomonadati; phylum Pseudomonadota; class Gammaproteobacteria; order Enterobacterales; family Enterobacteriaceae; genus Escherichia; species Escherichia sp. GZ89. The sequence goes on from NZ_JAEOHX010000008.1 coordinate 155,159, forward strand.
GAGGTTCACTTTTTACTATGCAAGAGAGACACACGGAGCAGGACTATCGTGCCCTGCTGATTGCTGATACGCCCATTATTGATGTTCGCGCCCCTGTCGAGTTTGAGCAAGGCGCAATGCCCGCCGCTATTAATCTGCCGTTAATGAATAATGATGAACGCGCCGCAGTTGGCACCTGCTATAAACAGCAAGGCTCAGATGCAGCGCTGGCGCTGGGGCATAAACTGGTGGCGGGTGAAATTCGTCAGCAGCGCATGGATGCCTGGCGGGCTGCGTGCCTGCAAAATCCGCAAGGTATTCTCTGCTGCGCCCGTGGCGGCCAACGTTCGCATATTGTGCAACGCTGGCTGCATGAAGCGGGGATTAATTATCCGCTGGTGGAAGGCGGTTATAAAGTACTGCGCCAGACTGCGATTCAGGCGACCATTGAACTGTCACAAAAACCGATAGTGCTGATTGGCGGTTGTACCGGCAGCGGTAAAACGCTTTTGGTACAACAGCAACCGAACGGTGTTGATCTGGAAGGACTGGCGCGCCATCGCGGTTCTGCTTTTGGTCGCACGTTACAACCACAACTTAGCCAGGCGAGTTTTGAAAACCTGCTGGCTGCCGAAATTCTAAAAACCGACGCCCGTCAGGAGCTGCACCTGTGGGTGCTGGAAGACGAAAGCCGGATGATCGGTTCGAATCACCTGCCGGAATGCCTGCGCGAGCGAATGACTCAGGCGGCGATTGCGGTGGTAGAAGACCCGTTTGAGATCCGTCTTGAACGCCTGAACGAAGAATATTTCTTGCGTATGCATCATGATTTTACCCATGTGTACGGCGACGAACAGGGCTGGCAGGAGTATTGCGAATACCTGCATCACGGACTTTCGGCGATTAAGCGTCGGCTGGGGCTACAACGCTATAACGAACTGGCTGCAAGGCTGGATGCGGCGCTGACAACGCAACTTACCACCGGCAGCACCGACGGTCATCTGGCCTGGCTGGTGCCGTTACTTGAAGAATATTACGACCCGATGTATCGCTATCAGCTTGAGAAAAAAGCGGAAAAAGTTGTCTTTCGCGGTGAGTGGGCTGAAGTAGCAGAATGGGTTAAGACTTATGCCTGTGGTTATTAACCCACAAAAATGCTTTTACGTTCCTCTTTAATAAATTGTGCAACTGGTTAACTACCAGTTGCCATAGGGATATTTTTTATCTTTGATAAAGTTTTTTGTACTTTCCGGATAAGAATACCCATGTTTATAGGCACTTCGGCCATTACACATTTCCATTTTTTCACCTGAAACCGTTTCTATCAGAATCTGCTTATCCGTCAGGCGAATATTGGGTTTGTCACGTTTATCAAGCCATACCCGTACTTTTCCTTCCGGAGCCAGCCCGATTAACAGATACCGCAGATAATACTTTTCACTGCCACCGCCTGGTGGTGAATAAGGTGTGAGCATCAATTTCCAGACGTCTCCCGCCAGTGTTATCCAGGTTTCATACACTTTTTTATCAATCACTGAATCCCAGCAAAAATGGATAGACATTGGTGGGTTTTTGGCTTTATTAAAAACTGACGACATCCCTGATACTTTCTCGCTCCATTATCCAACACTTCCTGGACTGGCATTGGTACTGGCCAGCGTTCTGAACTGATAATAGATGCCATCGGTATCTAATAATTCCACATAGGTAACTTTTGCTGGTAGGGAATCAGGGTAGAAAAAATTGAAATACCACTCATCATAGGGTGCAAGCAACGATATTTTTTCTTTCGCTGCTGTCTGGACTGATCCGGATATCATTAACGCAATGGTTAATCTATAAATTATTTTAGCTATTATTTTCATTGTTACTTACCAGTTACCATAGGGATATTTTTTATCTTTGATAAACTCAAGAACATATTCATCGTCTCCAAGAGAAAAATCATGCCGGGAAATTCCTTTACACATTTCCATTTTTTCACCTGAAACCGTTTCTATCAGAATCTGCTTATCCGTCAGGCGAATATTGGGCTTGTCAGGTTTCTCCAGCCATACCCGTACTTTTCCTTCCGGAGCCAGACCGATTAACAGATACCGCAGATAATACTTTTCACTGCCACCGCCTGGTGGTGAATAAGGTGTTAGCATCAATTTCCAGACGTCTCCCGCCAGCGTTATCCAGGTTTCATACACTTTTTTATCAATCACTGAATCCCAGCAGAAATGGATAGACATAGGGGGATTTTTGGCTTTATTGAATGCCGTCATTCCACCACTAAGATTTTCCTGCCATTGTCCTATTGTTGTTGAGACAGGGATAGTGCTATCCAGAGTTCTGAACTGATAATAGATTCCATCGGTATCTAATAACTCCACATAGATAACTTCTGCTGGTAGGGAATTAGGGTAAAAAAATTGAAATACCATTCATCATAGGGTGCAAGCAGTGATATTTTTTCTTTCGCTGCTGTCTGGACTGATCCGGTTATCATTAACGCAATGGTTAATCTATAAATTATTTTAGCTATTATTTTCATTGTTACTTACCAGTTACCATAGGGATATTTTTTATCTTTGATAAACTCAAGAACATATTCATCGTCTCCAAGAGAAAAATCATGCCGGGAAATTCCTTTACACATTTCCATTTTTTCACCTGAAAACGTTTCTATCAGAATCTGCTTATCCGTCAGGCGAATATTGGGTTTGTCACGTTTATCAAGCCATACCCGTACTTTTCCTTCCGGAGCCAGTCCGATTAACAGATACTGTAGATAATACTTTTCACTGCTACCGCCTGGTGGTGAATAAGGTGTAAGCATCAATTTCCAGACGTCTCCCGCCAGTGTTATCCAGGTTTCATACACTTTTTTATCAATCACTGAATCCCAGCAAAAATGGATAGACATTGGTGGGTTTTTGGCTTTATTAAAAACTGACGACATCCCTGATACTTTCTCGCTCCATTGTCCAACACTTCCTGAACTGGCATTAGTACTGGCCAGCGTTCTGAACTGATAATAGATGCCATCGGTATCTAATAATTCCACATAGGTAACTTTTGCTGGTAGGGAATCAGGGTAGAAAAAATTGAAATACCACTCATCATAGGGTGCAAGCAACGATATTTTTTCTTTCGCTGCTGCGTTAAAGTTAAGAACCATAGACGTAATAACAAACAGTAATTTTATATTAAATTCCATTTTGTTTATTCCCTTGCATATCGTATATAGTTCTGGTCCAATTTTCATCCGGCCGATTAACAAAACTAAACGTCTTAAATGCTGATACTTCAGCAGACACCTTATTTTTTAATCGATAATCGACGGTATTCCAGTTGGAAGAGCAGTGTATATATTTTCCAATGGTTTTAAGCTCATCATCAGAAAAAGGTATCGGTGCTGTACACAAGAGAACGGCTTTACCCTGAGAAATTGCTTTTTCACATATTGCCTTTAAATGACTGGGAACTTTTAATTCCTTATCAGCAACAGAAATGGCATCAAATACTACCCCTGCCTCTTTAGCGACTTCATACATTACTCTTAACGCAATCTTTGACCAGTCATTGGTGATAGTTCTGCGAAATGTCACCGCTGCAGCGACCCGTTTTCTCACATTACCTAAGTGGTCAGGTGACGCTATTTCATCAATATTGGATTCAATTTTCAGGACACCAGAAGGCAGAATCGGAGCCAGCGTTGAATAGCGCCACAATAACTCTGCCTGCTGTGCTGCTTTTTGGTAAGTGCTTGTCGCTTCCACCGGCACATTTTCCAGTACCGTTTCAATCGCCGGGCGACTTAAAAACAGGTACTCATCTTCCAGTGGGTCATAACCGCCACCAATATCAGCATGTGATCCAGGGAAACTTAATTCTGGCCAGCTTTCCTTTATGCTATTGAGACAAAAGTTATAGCGGCATTCGTGCATTGCTGTAAGCTGGAATACATGTTTGGCCACACCTGGCGGTAACTTCACTTTTACCGGAAAGTTATTACCATCATGAGGGTCAAAACCATCCATCAGCCCTCCGATGGCTGCAACTGTGTCAAAAATACCTAAAAATTGCACTTCCCCGGAAGGTTTACCTAAATATTCAACTGACTGAAATGCCGTCGTAATGGTTTTAATCAGTACGGGATCACGCTCAAATACGCGATTAGTAAAGTGCCGTGCGGCTGCTGCCCCACGACTAAAGCCAAATACGTCAAACTGTAGACACTTAATTACTAATTTATTCTCTTTTAAAGAAATAACAATCTCCGTCAGTTTTTCACGGAGCAGTGATATCGCACGGTCAGTTTTGGCAATTACCCCTGTATCATTATTTCCTAACCCCATTCCTATCAGAGAGTCTGCTTTATTATTTTCAGTCCCTATTCCTTCAATATAAATTTCACGTTGAATTTTTACTGACCCCGCATTTATTTCTGAATCTTTATGATACAACTCATTCAACCAATGAATATTCGTATAGTAATTCAAATAGCTCTGTACACCGGATCCCGTTTTACCCTGCTTGCTCATACATTGTTTATTAAATGAGGCCAAATCCTGTATATCCAGACCATAGGTTTCTGGTTGGCAAAAACTCATACGTAAATTCGTATTGGTTAAATTGTTTCCTGTGCCATCAAAGAATACGCCAATGGTGAGGATAATTTCTCGTTCAGGCGGTATTTCTGGTTTTTCCTCGACAGGTAAGAGCGTCGGTGGGAAAAGGCGATTATAATTTTCAGGTGTGAGTAAATAACTAAATTCTGTATTGGCTGTAAGATGCTTACAGTAGATATATTCGTAGTGTATTGTTATATATTGATAGTCGAGTTCATTTTCTTTTATTATAATCTGATTCTGAGTTAACGTTGCACCACGGACTTCAATATAATAATACCTTTCCCATTTTCCATATTTATTAATACGATAAAAATAAAACTCAAAACGGCATCGTTCGTTATTATTAATGCAATTCATCAGCAGCGGTGAGCTTTTATCGAGAATTTTACAAAATTGTATCGTTTGATGATTAATGCCAAATCCTGTGTTACTTACTCCTCCATGAAAACTAAAAACAAATATTTCATCCTCATGTCCCTGTTGATACCGATTCCCGACAGAGGCTTGCGTCCCGCATCCTGCAGAAATATCCCCTTGTTGCTCCCCTGTAATGCGTAAATATATAATGTCACCCATATGATTATACCCATTCCATAGATTTTAATTATATAATATAAACTTAATAAACAACTCATTTGGCAATGTATATTAATTATATGTTTGGGCATAACAATTTTTTAATTACGTGATGCACTAATAATAAAGCCGTTTATCTACCAGGTAGAAATAAACGGCTTTGTCACATCACCCCGCAAACTGCCTGAACAGCGCCTTACCCTTAACCAGTCGCGCACCCAGCCAGCCGCCGAAAAGCGACAGCAGCAGCGCACCGCTGCACGGCAGCACAATCCACAATCGCCAGTCTGGCTCCCACGGGAAATCAAACACTTTCGCCTGCAACACTGCCAGCGCCGTTTCCGCACCAATTGCGGCCACCAGGCCGGATACAAACCCGAGCATGGCGAACTCACACCACAATGTCGTGCGCAGCAGTTTTTTCCCCGCACCGAGAGTGCGCCACACCACCAGCTCCTGATGACGCTGACGCATTCCCACCTGCACCTGTGCCAGCAACAGCAACATACCGCAGGCGGTGACCAGCACCACCATCACCTCCAGCGCCCGGCTTACCTGCTCCAGCACCTGACCGACCTGTTTTAAAATCGCGCCAATGTCTAACAGGCTAATGGTCGGGAAATGGCGGTTGAGTTGCGTCAACATGCCGTTGCCGTTCTCCCAGCGAAAACTGGTGAGCCAGCTCTGCGGTTGCCCGTCTAATGCCCCTTCAGGGAAAATAAAATAGAAATTAGGCCGCAGACTTTCCCAGTCCACTTTGCGCAGGCTGGTCACTTTAGCGCGGAACTCCTGGGTATCGCCCATAAAAGTCACGGTATCACCGAGGGCAACGTTTAAGCGTTTCGCCAGCCCCTCTTCCATCGACACTTCATCGGCTTTTGGCGGCCAGTTACCGGCGACAATCGGATTATGATCGGGCCGCGTATTTTGCCAGGTAAGATTGAGTTCGCGATTGAGCGCCTCATCTTCATTGCCTTCTGTCAGCTTGCCGTTAATCGCCGTCAGTCTCGCCCGCACCACCGGATAAAACGATTCCGGGACTATCTGATGTTCCGCGAGGAACGCTTTTAGCGGCGTAACCTGTTCTGTGGCGATGTTGATTAAAAAGTAGTTCGGGCTTTCTGGCGGTAGCTGCTGTTGCCAGCGGTCGAGCAGATCGCCACGCAACACCAGTAGCAGTGCCAGCAGCATAAAGGAGAGCGAAAATGCCGAAAGCTGGCTTAACGTTGACCACGGCTGACGTAACAGGCGGCTAACCGCCAGGCGCAGAGGTAGCGATTTCAGCGTCATGCGGCGAAGTACATTCAGCAGCATCCAGCCCAGCACACCGCACAGCAAAGCCAGTACTACCGCGCCCGCCAGCACCGCCCAGAGCAGCATACTGCCGCCCATTAATCCGGCGAGCAGCAGCACAACCACCACACTGACAATCGGCAGATAAAACTTCAGCGGCCAGACGTTCGCTACCACATCATTACGTAATACGCGTAAAGGCTGCGTTGCCAGCAACAAGCGGTACGGTCGTAGCCCCACCAGCAGCGAGATGACCGTCATGGTGCCGAACGCCCACAACCACGGCCAGAGGCTGGCAGGAGGTAAAGCGGCAGGTAGCACTGGCTTGAGCAGCACCATCAACACGTTTTCGAACAACAGCCCTATCGCCCCGCCGGTAACGGCTGAAAGTACCAGCACCATCAACCACTGACCGACAATTAACTTACGCAATTGTGCTCGCCCTGCCCCCAGCGTTTTGAGGATCGCCACCAAATCGTAGCGACTGCGACAGTAATGATTCATCGCCACCGCGACCGCCGCCACCGCCAGCAGCAAGCTCAGAAGCGCCGAAAGCAGCAGGAACTGTTGCGAACGTTCCATCGAGCGCCCCAGCGCGCCTTCGTCCTGTTCCAGACCGTACCAGCGTTGTTCTGGTTTAAGCTGTGGTAACAGCCATTTCTCATAGCCGTCGAGCTGGTTCTCGCTGCCGCCGAATTTATAGCGCCAGGTGACCCGACTTCCCGGTTGCACGGCTCCGGTTTTATCGACATCCGTCAGATTCATCATCAGACGCGGGGCCATCTGGAAGGGGTTAAAACCGGAATCCGGTTCCTGAATCACTTCTCCGGCAATCCGCAAGGTGGTATCGCCCACGTCAATGGTGTCGCCCGTTTTCAGGTTAAGCAATGCCATCAGGCGTGGGGCCAGCAATACGCTGCCCGCCTGTGGTTTCAGGCCAGGGGGATTGGTTTGCAGATCGCCATACATCGGGTAGATATCATCCACCGCTTTGACGTTCGCCAGTTGCGGCGTGTCGCCTGCAAAGGTCATGGTGGCGAAAGTCAGCTGCTTGCCGACTTTCAGGCCGCGCTTTTGCGCTTCCTCCAGCCATGCTTGCGGCACTTCGCGCGAACTGCGCAACGCCCGATCGCCCGCCATAAACTCACGGCTCTGCTGGCTTAACCCTTTCTCCATGCGATCGCTGATATTGCCCAGCGCCAGCACGCAGGCCACCGCCAGGCTTAGCGCCAGCCAGACAATTAATAGCGACGGCGAGCGCCATTCGCGCCAGAACCAACGTGCAATCATGCTTCCTCCTGCAACTGCCCGTTAACCAGTCGTAAGCAGCGGTCGCAACGTGCCGCCAGTTGCAGGTCGTGAGTCACCATAATCAACGTGGTGCCATGCTCACGGTTGAGGGAAAACAGCAGGTCGGCAATTTTATCGCCTGTCTGGCGGTCAAGGTTACCGGTGGGTTCGTCGGCAAACAGCACATCTGGCCGACCGTTAAAGGCACGCGCCAGCGCCACCCGTTGCTGTTCGCCACCGGAAAGCTGTGCCGGAAGATGATCAAGACGTTTACCCAGCCCTAACTGTTCGAGCAACGCTTTCGCCCCGTTACGACTTTCTGCGCTACTCTCACCGCGCAGCAGCGCCGGAAGCTCGACGTTTTCCAGCGCGTTAAGGGTAGGAATTAACATAAATGACTGAAAAACAAAGCCTACGTGCTTCGCGCGCAACTTTGCCCGCGCTTCTTCGTCCATATTATGTAGCGGTTGTCCCACCAGACTCACTTCGCCACTGCTGCCGTCATCCAGTCCGGCGAGGATCGCCAGCAACGTTGACTTACCCGATCCCGACTCGCCCACCAGCGCGATGGTCTCGCCACGTTTGACAACCAGCTCAACTCCGGTGAGGATGGAGAGTTCATGCTCCCCCTGACCGACGGACTTCTTAAGATGATGAACTTCAACAATGTTTTCCGCTGGCATTTGCCCTTCCTGTTCCTGGTCCTGTTAACCTTCCGTGCCGCCGCAGCGGACACGTTATTGATTCTGGGTGATAGCCTGAGCGCCGGGTATCGAATGTCTGCCAGCGCGGCCTGGCCTGCCTTGTTGAATGATAAGTGGCAGAGTAAAACGTCGGTAGTTAATGCCAGCATCAGCGGCGACACCTCGCAACAAGGACTGGCGCGCCTTCCGGCTCTGCTGAAACAACATCAGCCGCGTTGGGTGCTGGTTGAACTGGGCGGCAATGACGGTTTGCGTGGTTTTCAGCCACAGCAAACCGAGCAAACGCTGCGCCAGATTTTGCAGGATGTCAAAGCCGCCAACGCTGAACCATTGTTAATGCAAATACGTCTGCCTGCAAACTATGGTCGCCGTTATAATGAAGCCTTTAGCGCCATTTACCCCAAACTCGCCAAAGAGTTTGATGTTCCGCTGCTGCCCTTTTTTATGGAAGAGGTCTACCTCAAGCCACAATGGATGCAGGATGACGGTATTCATCCCAACCGCGACGCCCAGCCGTTTATTGCCGACTGGATGGCGAAGCAGTTGCAGCCTTTAGTAAATCATGACTCATAAAGCAACGGAGATCCTGACAGGTAAAGTTATGCAAAAATCGGTCTTAATTACCGGATGTTCCAGTGGAATTGGCCTAGAAAGCGCGCTCGAATTAAAACGCCAGGGTTTTCATGTGCTGGCAGGTTGCCGGAAACCGGATGATGTTGAGCGCATGAACAATATGGGATTCACCGGCGTGTTGATCGATCTGGATTCGCCAGAAAGTGTTGATCGCGCAGCCGACGAAGTGATCGCCCTGACCGATAATTGTCTGTATGGGATCTTTAACAATGCCGGATTCGGCATGTATGGCCCCCTTTCCACCATCAGCCGTGCGCAGATGGAACAGCAGTTTTCCGCCAACTTTTTCGGCGCACACCAGCTCACCATGCGCCTGTTACCCGCGATGTTGCCGCACGGTGAAGGGCGTATTGTGATGACCTCATCGGTGATGGGATTAATCTCCACGCCGGGTCGTGGCGCTTACGCGGCCAGTAAATATGCGCTGGAGGCGTGGTCAGACGCACTGCGCATGGAGCTGCGCCACAGCGGAATTAAAATCAGCCTGATCGAACCTGGTCCCATTCGTACTCGCTTCACCGACAACGTCAACCAGACGCAAAGCGATAAACCTGTCGAAAACCCCGGCATCGCCGCCCGCTTTACGCTGGGACCGGAAGCAGTGGTCGACAAAGTGCGCCATGCTTTTATTAGCGAGAAGCCGAAGATGCGCTATCCGGTGACGCTGGTGACCTGGGCGGTAATGGTGCTCAAACGCCTGCTGCCGGGGCGCTTGATGGACAAAATATTGCAAGGGTGAGTTGAAGCGCGCGCTTAAGCCCCCATGTCAAAGAAAATATCGACAACAGAGAGCGACTCCATGTCCGTAGAAAATATTGTCAACATTAACGAATCTAACCTGCAACAGGTTCTTGAACAGTCGATGACCACTCCGGTGCTGTTCTATTTTTGGTCTGAACGTAGCCAGCACTGTTTGCAGTTAACCCCAATTCTGGAAAGCCTTGCGGCGCAGTACAACGGGCAATTTATTCTGGCGAAGCTGGACTGCGACGCAGAGCAGATGATTGCCGCCCAGTTTGGTCTGCGCGCGATTCCGACCGTGTATCTGTTCCAGAACGGGCAACCGGTAGACGGCTTCCAGGGGCCGCAACCGGAAGAGGCGATCCGCGCCCTGCTGGATAAAGTGCTGCCGCGCGAAGAAGAGCTGAAAGCGCAGCAGGCGATGCAACTGATGCAGGAAGGCAATTACACCGACGCCCTGCCATTGCTGAAAGACGCCTGGCAGCTGTCGAATCAGAACGGGGAGATCGGCCTGCTGCTGGCAGAAACGCTGATTGCGCTGAACCGTTCTGAAGATGCAGAAGCCGTGCTGAAAACCATTCCGTTGCAGGATCAGGACACTCGCTACCAGGGGCTGGTGGCGCAAATTGAACTACTGAAGCAGGCGGCTGATACGCCGGAAATTCAACAGTTGCAACAGCAGGTGGCAGAGAATCCAGAAGATGCCGCCCTGGCGACGCAACTGGCACTGCAACTGCATCAGGTTGGGCGCAATGAAGAGGCACTGGAGTTGCTGTTTGGGCATCTGCGTAAAGATCTCACCGCCGCAGACGGTCAGACGCGTAAAACGTTCCAGGAGATCCTCGCTGCGCTGGGTACGGGTGATGCGCTGGCGTCGAAGTATCGCCGCCAGCTGTATGCGTTGTTGTATTGAGTTTCCGTTGATCGACACATGAACCACAACGCCGGATGCGATGCTGCGCATCCGGCATCGCATCATTTCTTCTTCAATTGCGTCACCACCAATTGGTGGCGCGAATTGTAAAACTTACGATAGGTTAAATAGCAGGCAATAATGGTCGACAAGCTGGCGGTTGAGAGCAGCATAAAGGTCACCATAATCTGATATTTAATCGCCTTCACCGGATCAATCCCGGCAAATATCAGCCCGGACATCATTCCCGGTAAACTCACTAAGCCAACCGTTTTTGCTGAATCGACCGTCGGAATTAAAGCCGCGCGAATACTGTCGCGAATCAATATCGCTGAAGCCTGTTTCGGCGTCGCGCCAAGACTCAGTTTCTCCTGAATCTGTTGCTGTTCGCTAATGACCCGTTGCCCTAAATTGTTGTAACACAACCCCACCGCTACCATGGCGTTACCGGCTATCATCCCGGCGATAGGGATCACCTGCATCGGGATAAATTCAATCGACCCAGAGAGGATCAGTACCGCCAGGGTAATTCCTGCCCCGACCGTAATGGCAATAAACGATGAGATAAAAGCTTTAGCAATATATTTACTGCGTTTTTGCGCGTTCCACGCCGCATTAAAGCAGATAAATAACACCATCAATAATGTCAGGCTGGCATCATCCACGCTGAAAATATACTTCAGCACATAGCCGACAATAATCAGCTGAATTATCGCGCGCCCGACGCTCCAGAGAATATCTTTCTCCAGCGCCAGTTTTTCTTTATGGCTAATTAAGATTGCCACCACCACCAGCATCAATGCCAGTGCTAATGATTCGTTAGTAATATTATGCGAGTTCATAGCGTGCTTCCTGCATTTCTCCGGCATGCGGTTGCAGTGTAATCACTTTATCCGCATGATTAATTTCGTCTTTATCGTGTGTCACCCACAGCACGGCAATATTTTGCTCGCGCACATAACGGTGGATCATCTCATTAACGTTATGTTTATTACTTTCATCCAGCGCACTGGTGATTTCGTCGAGCAATAAAACCTTCGGCATAAATTGCAGGTTACGAATCAATGAGATGCGTTGTTTTTCACCACCAGATAGCTCGGCGTTATTCTTCGTCAAAATGCTGTCCGGTAAAGCGAAGCGTTCAAGAAAATCGAGAAAAATGGCCGGGTCAGGCTGCTGGTTACGGATCTGCCAGGGAAAAATCAGGTTATCGTATACCGTATCGCCAAACAGCGCGGGGGTCTGAGCACAGTAGGATACTTGCTGGCGATACTCTTCTGGTTTCAGAAGGGAGATATCTTCGCCTGCAAACAGCAACGTTCCACTGGTCGGACTGATTAATGAAGCAACAATTTTTAATAGCGTACTTTTACCGCAACCGGAAGGACCGGTTATTAACTTAAATTCACCAGCACGCAATGAAAAACTGATGTTATTGAGAATTTTTGCCCCACCTGCCAGATATCCAACATTTTGCAGTTGAAGCAAAGGACTATTTTCCTGCATGACATTTCCCTTTTTCTCATTTTTAACACAAATAGTGTATCCCCCGAAGGATTGTGGGGGAACTATCATTTATTAATCAGGTATAATTTAGCTGAGCAGACAACAATCGCTTTTATTATGGACGGTACAACAGGAGGTTTTTTCGATGTTTATCTTTATTCCCATTCTCATTTTTGTCGCGCTGGTCATTGTTGGCGCGGGTGTCAAAATCGTACCGCAGGGATATCAGTGGACAGTAGAACGTTTTGGTCGCTATACCAAAACGTTACAGCCGGGGCTCAGTCTGGTGGTGCCGTTTATGGATCGCATTGGTCGTAAGATCAATATGATGGAGCAAGTGCTCGATATCCCCTCTCAGGAAGTTATCTCGAAAGATAACGCCAACGTCACTATCGACGCCGTGTGCTTTATTCAGGTGATTGACGCGCCGCGCGCCGCTTATGAAGTCAGCAATCTGGAGCTGGCGATCATCAACCTGACCATGACTAACATCCGTACCGTGCTGGGTTCAATGGAACTCGATGAAATGCTCTCTCAGCGCGACAGCATCAACTCACGTCTGCTACGTATTGTCGATGAGGCCACCAACCCGTGGGGGATTAAAGTCACCCGTATTGAAATTCGCGACGTACGCCCGCCCGCAGAGCTTATCTCTTCAATGAACGCGCAGATGAAAGCGGAACGTACTAAACGCGCTTACATCCTTGAAGCTGAAGGGATCCGTCAGGCGGAAATTCTCAAAGCGGAAGGTGAGAAACAGTCACAAATCCTGAAAGCGGAAGGCGAACGTCAGTCAGCATTTTTGCAAGCTGAAGCGCGTGAACGTTCCGCTGAAGCAGAAGCCCGTGCTACCCAAATGGTGTCGGAAGCCATCGCCTCTGGTGATATTCAGGCAGTGAACTACTTCGTAGCACAGAAATATACCGAAGCGTTGCAGCAGATCGGTTCTTCCAGTAACAGCAAAGTAGTAATGATGCCATTAGAGGCCAGCAGCCTGATGGGGTCGATTGCCGGGATTGCTGAACTGGTGAAAGACAGCGCGAACGAGCGAAATAAATCATGATCGAGATGATAGCTATCCATCCGCATATTTTTTGGCTAAGTCTCGGCGGTTTGTTGCTGGCTGCCGAGATGCTGGGCGGCAATGGTTATCTGTTGTGGAGCGGTGTCGCGGCAGTGATTACTGGCCTGGTGGTCTGGTTGCTGCCGCTGGGCTGGGAGTGGCAAGGGGTGATGTTTGCCATCCTGACGCTGCTCGCCGCCTGGCTGTGGTGGAAATGGCTGGCACGAGGCGTGCGCGAACAAAAGCACAGTGACAGCCATCTTAACCAGCGCGGTCAACAATTGATCGGCAGACGGTTTGTGCTGGAATCACCGCTGGTCAACGGGCGCGGTCATATGCGCGTCGGTGACAGTTCATGGCCTGTCAGCGCCAGCGAGGATTTCGCCGCAGGTACGCATGTTGAGGTGATTGCGATAGAAGGGATAACCCTACATATTCGAGCCGTCTCGTCTTAATCACCCTGCCCGATGATGACAGCAGCCAGAGAGATTTTCGATAATTGGGCAGTCGGCGCTGTCATCACCGGGGCAGGCATTCGCCAGCGCCAGTAGCTGGTCGCGCATGGATTGCAGCTCCTCAATGTGCCGTTCTATCTCCGCCACCTTCTCCAGCGTGCGCCGTTTTACATCGGCGCTGTGACGCTGCGGGTCGTTAAACAGATTCACCAGTTCGCCGCTCTCTTCCAGGTTAAAGCCCACCTGGCGCGCCTGGCGCAGTAAGGTCAGTTCGTTGAGATGCTGCTGCGTGTAGGTTCGATAACCATTTTCGCTGCGCATCGGCGGCGTCACCAGCCCCTTTTCTTCATAGAAGCGAATGGCTTTGCTGGTCAGGCCGGTAATTTTTGCTACATCGCTAATGTTCATCGTTCGCGCAACGCCTCCTGTGCTTTGTTAAAGGGTTTCAACAGATAATCCAGCACGCTTTTTTTGCCAGTGCGGATATCGACTGTCGCCACCATGCCGGGAAATATCGGAAACTGCTGTTTGCTTTTATTTTCCAGATGGTTGCTGAAAGTACGAATGTACACCCGATAGTAATAAACATCGCGTCGCACTTCATCCTGCACGGTGTCTGGTGATATCACCGCCACTTCCCCTGGCAAGCCGCCGTAGATGGAGTAATCGTAAGCGGTTATTTTCACCAGCGATTTTTGCCCCGGATGGATAAACGCCACATCGCGCGGGGAGATTTTTGCCTCGATCAGCAGTTGCTCATCCAGCGGCACGATAGTCATGAGTTTACCACCGGGGGCGATGACGCCGCCAACCGTGGTGACGTCAATGTCCTGAACAATGCCTCGCACCGGCGCAGTAAAGTTGAGCCGGGTGAGAGAATCTTCCCGCCCGCGGATCACCGAACGCTGGGTTTCCACTTCCGCATTGGCTTTCGCTAACTCTTCGCGCGCCTGTACGTAGTATTGCGTACGAACGTCGCTAAGTTTGTTTTCCAGTTCATTGGCCTGGCGTTGCAGGCGCAGCACTTCAACGCTGCTCGCCGCCCCCTGTTTCACCAGCGGCTGGGTCATCGCCAGTTCGCGGTTGACCAGGCTAATCCCCTGCGTCAACCCGGTGGTGGCTTTGTTCAACCCGTCGCGGCGAGTGTTATATAACGCCGTTTCCGACTCGATAAGTTCGGGGAATTTATTCAGTTCGTCAGGGAAAACCAGCGGTTTATTGCTCACTTCTGCCCGCAGCCGCGCCGAGGTTGCCAGCGCCGCATACTGCCGCGACATCGCTTCCTGGACGTCGGATTCCGTTTTGGTGCGGTTAAGCTGCGCCAGCGGCTGCCCCTGTTCGACAATATCGCCAACCTTCACGTCGAGATGATACAAAATCCCGCCTTCCAGCGACTGCACCACCTGTTCGCGTCCGGAAGGTTCTACCGTGCCGCTGCCGGTAGTGACTTCATCAAGCTGGAAATACCACGCCCAGCCGAGAAAACAGAGCAGCATCACAGCGGTAACGCGCACCGCCAGCGCCGAACGTGGCAGACGGGGTTCAGTCAGGCCCCGGTTGTATTGCAGTTGTCCGTTCATGCGGCAGACCCCTTATTCTTCTCCTGCAACACCACCCGTCGCGCCGTGGGTTCGCCCTGTTCACGCAAAATGGCCTCTTTCGCGCCATCCATCACAATCCGCCCCTGATCCATTACGATAATGCGGTCCACCAGTTGCAGCATTGCCATGCGGTGAGTGGCGATGACCAGCGTGCGATGGCCAATCCACTGTTTCAGTTGTTCGATTAAATACGCTTCCGCCATTTCGTCCAGCGAGGCGCTGGGTTCATCGAGCAGCACGATATTCGGCTGAGAGATGAGTAGCCGCGCCAGCAGCAGCGTTTGTCGCTGACCACCAGAGAGGCCAAATCCCCCTTCCTGAATCATGTAGTTGAGGCCGTTTTTCTGCTTCTGCACAAAGGGCAGCGCCCCGCTGAGGGTTAATGCGCGTTCGATATCTTCATCGCTGGCCTCCGGCATCCCCATGGTGAGATTTTCCCGCAGCGAACCGAAGAACAGTCGCCCGGTCTGGCTCAGCAGCCCCATGTCGCGGCGCAGATCCGCCGGATCAAGTTGCCCGATGCTGATGTTATCCAGCAACACCTGCCCCTGCTGGGCGATACGCATTCCGGCGAGCATTTGCAGTAGCGTTGATTTACCCGCGCCGTTGCGCCCAAGAATGGCGATTTTCTCTCCGGCCTGAATGTTGAGTTTGCCGATCGCCACATCGGCAATCTTCTCTTCTTCGTCGTAATAAAACACCGCGTTGCTGAACTGATAATTACCGTGCAGTACCGCTTTATGCACCAGTTTGCCGTGCTCCGGCTGATCCACCGGGCGCTTCATCAGTTCATCAAGCCCGTTACGCGCCACTTTCGCCTGCTGCCAGCGCGAAAGCACGCCGGATATCTGCGACAGCGGCGCGATGGTGCGCGAAGCCAGAATCGTCGTCCCCACCAGCGCGCCGGTGGTCATGTCGCCGTTCATCACCATGAAGCAGCCCACCAACAGCACCACCACATAGACGATGGATTGCACTTCCTGCGTCCAGGTGAGCAGCAGCCCGGTGAGAAAACGTTGCTTCATACTGATGGACGAGGCCACGTCGTTGGTGTGATTCCACTGATTCTGGAAACGCTGTTCAGCACGCAGCAGTTTAATGTCTTCAATCGACTGCACGGCCTCGACAAGCGTAGCGTTGCGCACTGCCGATTCGCGCATCCCTTCGTTCGCCAGCCGCGCCAGCGGGCGTTGCACCAGCAGGCCGGGGATCACCAGCAACGGCAGCGCCAGCAAAACAACCAGCACCAGCCAGCCGCCAATCATCCACAGAATAAAGACAAACAGCAGGAAGAATGGCAGATCCGCTACCGCGCCAATGGTGGTGGAGGTGATCAGCTCCCGCACCGATTCCAGTTCGCGGATCTGTGAGATAAACGATCCGGTGGATTTCGATCGCACGTTATTTTTCAGCCGTAATGCGTGACCAAACACGCGATCCGAAATACGCAGATCCGCCCGTTTGCCGATCACATCGGAAAGGTGTGTGCGCACCATTCGCATACAGAACTCAAACAGGATCGCCATCATCACCCCGGCAAACAGCACCCATAGCGTCGGGTACGATTGCGCCGGAACCACCCGGTCGTAAACCTGCATCGAGAAAATCATCGCCGCCAGCGCCAGCACGTTCGCCACCAGTGAGGCCAGCATAATATCGCCGTAACGCCGCCAGTCTTTTAGCGAGAGATTCCAGAACCAGTTCGCCTGATACGGGCGAATGTAGTCATCTACCCGCGCGTCAGGGATGGCGCTGAGCGGGCGCAGCAGCGCCAGTTCAACGATTTTGTCTTCTATATCCGTGACGTTTAATGTGGTTTCCAGCCCTTCGTCACCGCTGAACTGAACGCTGATATTGTCGTGATTGTCGCGGCGGGTGATCACGCCAATCTGTTGATTATCAAACACCGCGATCAGCGGCAGCCGCCACGGGTTAAGCGAGTCGGCGGAAAATTCCACCAGCCGTAGCCCCATCCCCAACTGCCGCGCCATATCAGTGAGTAACTCCTCCCGTTTGCTGTCGCGCTCCCAGTTGACGGTCGCGCGCACATTCTCCTGGGAAAAATCGAGGCGGTAATAGCGCGCCACGGCGATCATCGCCTCCAGCCAGGCTTCCACGGACTGGGCATTTTTTTTCATTCTCTACACCACCATCAACTGATGATTCGCCAGTAAGGTGGCGAGGTCGGTGTGCACGCCCGTCAGCGTGACCACGTTAGCTGTCGCAAAATTGCCGCCCGTGCCATCGCGGTCGATCTGCACGATGGTGTCGCTGCCGCTCTGGGTGACTTTGACAAAATCACCGATGTTTCCGGCCTGCGCATCCAGCGTTGCCACGCCGTTGACATAGCTGGCTTTGCCGTTTCCGGTGTAGCCGCTGCCCTGTAACAGTTCACGAATATCAATGCGATCGGTGTCGGCGGTGCCTTCCCAGGTGCCTACCGTAAAGCCATTCACCACGTCCGATCCGTTGCCGCCGGTAGCGTCACTGGCGCTGAGCAGTTTATAGAGCAAGGTGTCGTGACCGCCGTTACCGATATTAATGGTGTCGTTACCGCCGCGCCCTTCCAGTTGGTTATCGCCGCTGCTGCCGGTCAGAGTGTCATTAAAATTCGAGCCGGAAATCCCCTCGATATTGGTAAATGTCGAGGTATTAAAACCTGTGGCCTGGGCGGTGGTGACGCTTAAGTTAGCGGTCACGCCCACCGTTGAGAGACGGAAATCGACCACGTCCATGCCGCCGTTCGCCAGCCAGGTTCCTGTGCCGGAGCTGTACACCCAGCCGCCGGAGCCGTCGTAGGTGTCGGTGCCTGCGGTGGCGAAGAAGGTGTCGTTATAGCCAGTGCCGACAAACTTGCCGTTGTTGCTCGCCGTACCCGCTTCAGCACTGAGATCGTAAGCGTGAGTAGCATCGGTGGCCTGTAAGCCGCCCCAGCTGGTATTCACCGTCTGGTCGATATTGCTGGCGGTAGTGCCGGTGGATTTGATCAGCACCGCGTTGTAGGTTTCTCCAGCGTTAAGTCCGTAGAAGTTGACCAGCGCCGAGGTGTCGTTAACGCCCATTCCCGACTGCGGGTTGATGATTTGTGTGGCAACCAGCACGCCCGCCGAGTTGTACAGCTTCACGGTATTGCCGTAATAGACGTTAATACCGTTAGGATCGGTGATACGCAGGTGCAGCGAGGTGCCGTAGCTCACCGTGTTAGTGTTACGGATGAGGAACACGCTGCCCGACTGTTTGGTTACCAGCACATCCACCGCGCCGTCCCAGTCGTAGTCCATTGCCGCCACGCCGCTGGTGGTACCGCTCTGGCTGCCACCGAGTGCCGATTGTGTCCAGTTACTGGCGTTGCTGACGTTAGTATAAAGATACGACTGCCCGGTCTGGGCGATACGGGCGATATCCATTAACCCGTCATGATCCCAGTCGACGGCCAGGCTGAATTGACTGGCATAGGTGGTTGCCGTCGCGCCCACCGCCACCGGGCTACCCAGCACGCCGTTGGTGTTGAATAACAGCGAGCCGTAGTTAGCTCTTCCCTGGCTGGCGGGCAGGAAGAGATCCATATCGCCGTCACCATCGAAATCGGCCCATGTCATGGAAACGGATGTCGAGTTTCCCCCCGAGCCAGGACTACTGAGGAAAGTATTGATGGTGTTTTGTCCCCAGACGAAGGTGCCATTGCCCTGGCTTATCAACGATGAGAGGGTGAAGTTGTTGTTCAGGTTGAAAGTGTGCTGAACCAGGTCAATCCTGCCGTCATTATTAAGATCGACACCGGAACCTTCGTTGAGTGACAAATAACCTGTCACCGCCCCACCGACCGTAGCACTCCCCCCGTTATTAGCAGTGGTGGAGTTGCCTGTCAGGGTGCCGGCGTTGTTCCACAGGAAAGTGTTGGAGTCCGGCCCCCCGGCGTCGCCAATCCAGAAATCAAGATAACCGTCGCCCTCTTTATCAAACGCCACAATCGAGCCATACCACGTCAGGGTGCCAACGTTCACCTGGATGGCGCTGGAAAACGTACCATCGCCGTTATTAGTAAAGCCGTTGATATACCCCGTGCCGTAGTCATCGCGAGTAATAAACAGATCGCCCGTACCGTTACGGTTGTAATCGGCGATGGAGCTGGTGGCATAGTTGTTGCCACTTTGCACCAGCGTCAGGGCGGTTTTCGACCAGGTGAGCGGATCGGTGGATTGCATAATTTGCTGGTTGGCCAGCACCGTCCACATCCCGTGTGTGTCGAGGCCGTAGGTCAGCCCCCAGGCGGTGGATTTGCTGGTGGTGGTCCAGGCTGGTGTGTAATCAATTGCCGCGTTAACAGTGACTGTGCCGTTGCTGACGTTAGCGGTATTGCCGTTGCCCGCCGAGCTTTTCACCTGCGCGGTGACGTTATAGGCGGTCGCAGACGCCGCCAGCGCGTCGGTATCCGGCAGTTGCACATACCAGGTGTTGTGCGCCGGATCGACCACCACCGCACCACCCGGTTGCGAGGTGTAAGTTTTACCGTTGATCACCACTTCAACATACTGCCCGCTGGCGAGCGCGGCGGTGATCACCCCGCTGATAATCGGCGTGGTATCGCGCGTAGTTTGATTGGTGATTTGCGCAAGCGTCGTCGGAATAGAAGTATCGACCGTCAGAACAAAATCGCTGGAGGAGGTTATATTCCCTGCCAGATCCACCACTCGTGCGCTGTAGGTATAGGCACCGCTGACCAGACCACTGTCGCTGTAAGTCCAGTTCAGCGCGCCGACCATCGTTACCGCACCTAACAGCAGACCGTTACGGTAGAGGTAAACGACTTCACCGCTGGCAAGCGGCGCAGAGAGCACGCCATTGAGCAACGGCGTGGTGTCGTCGGTGGCCTGCGAATTGCTAAACGTCCCCTGCCGCTGCCCGACATCATCGGTATACGACACAATGGTCGGCGTGGCGGTGGGGTTAATCGTATCGACCACCACCGTTTTCGATACCACCGGGCCTGTATTTCCCGCCAGATCCAGCACCCGTACCTGATAAACGTAGCTGCCGTCGGTCAGCGTGCGGCTGTCAGTGTAAGTCCACTGCGTACCGTTGGTGGTGAGCGTGGTCCAGGTCGCGCCGCCATCGAGGCTAATCTGCGCCACTTCGCCGCTGGCAAGCCCCGCCCCCAGCGAACCGGTCAGCGTGAGCGTGGTATCGCTGGTGATAAAGTCGGTGGCCGAACTCCCCGTATCGGTGCTGATGCTGGCGATGGTGAGCACCTGCGCCGGGTTAACGGTGTCAATCTGCGCCGACTGGCTGCCGGTTGCGCCAACGTTGCCCGCTAAATCAACCACCCGCACCTGCCAGGTGGTGGTGCCGTTGGTCAGCGTACGCCCGTCCACATATGTCCAGTTCAGACCGTCTGCGGCAACGGTCACGTTCACCCAGGTTGCGCCGTTGTCGGTACTGATTTGCGCGAACTCATTAGCGCCGAGCGCCGCGCCCAGCACGCCGCGCACGGTAAGCGTGGTGTCGCTGGTAATAAAATCGCTGCTGCTGGCTCCGGTGTCATCGCTGATACCGGTAATAGTGATGCTTTTCGCCGCTTCCGGGCTGATGGTGTCGACCACCACATTTTGCGTCGCGGTCTGCCCGACATTCCCCGCCAGATCTACCAACCGCACCGTGTAGTTCCAGGTGCCGTCGGTGAGCGTGCGACTATCGGCATAGCTCCAGTTGGTGCCGATAACGGTTAACGTAGTCCAGGTGACACCGCCATCAAGGCTGATTTGCGCCCGTTCATCTGCCGCCAGCGCCGCGCCGAGCGTCCCGCGCACGGTCAGCGTAGTGTCACGGGTCACAAAATCGCTGCTGCTTAACCCGGTGTCATCGCTGATGCCCGCAATGACGATGGTTTTGCTCGCCAGCGGCGCGGTGGTATCCACGGTGACTATCTGGCTGGCGGTCGCGCCGATATTTCCGGCGGTGTCGATCACCCGTACCTGATAGTTGTAGTTACCGTCGGTCAGCGTGCGCCCGTCAAGATAAGTCCAGGTTAATCCATTTACCGCCAGATTCTGCCAGGTGGTGCCGCCATCGATACTGATTTGCGCGAACTCACCAGCAGAGAGCGGCGCGCCGAGCGTACCACTCACCGCAAGCGTCGTGTCGCTGGTGACAAAATCATTAGTAATCAGACCTGTATCGGTGGTGATCGCGCTAATGGCGATGGTTTTCACCGCTGGATCTGGCGCAGTAGTGTCGATCACCACATTCTGGCTATCAGTCGCCCCGACGTTGCCCGCCGCATCAATCACCCGCACCTGATAGAGATAGTTACCATCGGTCAGCGTGCGGCTGTCGTTATAGCGCCAGGTCGTGCCAGTAACGGTAAGCGTGCTCCAGGTTACACCGCCGTCGATACTGATTTGCGCCGTCTCGTTACTGGCAAGCGCGGCGGTGAGTGAGCCGTTGACCACCACCGGGCTGACGCTGGTGATAAAGTCGCTGGCGCTAAGGCCAGTGTCGGCTTGCAGGGAATCAATATTAATGCCCATCGCCGGGGCGCTGAGATCGACGGTAATGGTGTGATTGCTGCTACCGATGTTGCCAATGGCATTGCTCACCGAAGCGTTAATCACCCAGGCATTGCCGTCCGCCAGCGCGGTGACATCGGCGCTGCCGAGGGTGTAGCTCCAGCTACCACCGGTCTGCACCGTAGTGGTGTAGGTTTTGCCGTTTAAGGTCAGGGTCAGCGTCTGCCCGACCGGGGCGGTGGTGGTGCCGCTGATGGTCTGCCCGGCAAGCTGTTCGGCGTTGTTGATAATATCGTCACCCGCCACCGTAGCGATGGTGACCGTCGGCGCAACGGTGTCAACAGTCAGGGCGTGCGTGGTTTGACCGGGGTTACCGGCGCGATCGTTCACGCTGGCGGTAATGGTCTGCGCGCCTTGCCCGAGTGCTGCCAGATCCGCCGCAGGCACGTTCAGCGCCCAGGTGCCATTGGCGGCAACCGTGGCGGTATAGGTTTTGCCGCCAAAGGTGACAGTGACCGTCTGCCCCACTTCCGCGCTGGTCGAGCCGTTAAGGGTTAACGGCTGCTGCTGTTCGGCGGCGTTGAGTCGGTCATCCGTCGAAACGGTATTAATGTTGATAACCGGTGCGGTGAGATCCACGGCCACGCTGCGCGAGGCCGTGGCGCTGTTTCCTGCGCTGTCCTGGGCGGAGGCGCTAACCGTGTAGCTGGTGCCATCCGCCAGTGCCGCGACGTCTGCCGCCGACACATTCACGCTCCAGCTCCCGTTGTTCTGAATGGTGGCGCTGTAGCCCTTGCCATTAAGCAACACGGTCACCACCGTGCCTGCGGCAAAGTTCGTTCCGGTACCGCTCAGGGTCAGCGCACTGCCTGCTTCGGCGGCGTTAATAATATTATCGCCACTGATGGTGCTGACTGAGAGCGACACCACCGCCGTATTGACCTGCACGTTGTGCGTCTGCGTGCTGCTGTTGCCTGCGCTGTCGGTGATGGTGGCGCTGATGGTCACCGTACCGTCCGCAAGGCCGGAAATCACACTGGCTGGCACGCCAACGCTCCAGTTGCCGCTGGCATCGGTGCTGGTGACATACTGCTGCCCGGCGATAGTCACCACCAGGCGGTCGCCCGCCACCGCGCCCGTGGCGGTGCCGCTGATAATCTGCGCCTGAGCGTGTTCGACGTTGTTAATCACATCGTCGCCCGCCACGGTGTTGAAGCTGATGACGGGCGCGGTGGTATCGACGGTGACGCCTTTGCTGGCGCTGCCAGGGTTACCCGCCAGATCGCTGACCGTGGCGGTCAGGGTGTAGCCGTTATTGGCAAGTGCGGTTAGGTCACTGGCAGGCAGCGTTAAGCTCCAGCTGCCGTCTGCCTGCACCGTGGTCTGGTAGTTAGTGCCATTAAGCGTGACGGTCAGCGTCTGCCCGGTTTCCGCGGTGCTGGTGCCGGAAACCGTCACGCCCGCCGCCGCTTCGCTGGCGTTGATGATGTTATCGCTGGCAATGGTGTTGATGGTCACCGTTGGCGCGGCGCTATCAACGCTGTATTCATGCGTTGTCGTGGCGCTGTTGCCGTTGACGTTAGTCACCCGCACCTGGGCGCTGGCATCGCCGTCACGCAGAGCCGCCAAATCCGCAGTCGGAACGGTGGTGCTCCAGCTACCGTTAGCCGCCACCGTGGTGGTGTAAGTTTTGCCGCCAAAAGTAAGGGTAACGGTTTGCCCCGCTTCGACGCCGGATGTGCTACCGGAGAGCGTTAGTGCCGCACCTTTTTCAGTGGCGTTAATCACATCATCGCTGGTGATGCTGTTCATGCTGATAGCGACGGTAGTGAGATCAACGGTCACCGGATGGGTAATGCTGGTTTGCGTTCCGGCACTGTTCGCGCCGCTAACGCTAATATTCAGCGTTCCCGCAGGCCAGTTACTGACATCCGCCGCCGGAACGCCGACGCTCCAGGTGCCGTTCGCCAACACCGTGGCGGCATAAGTTTGGTTATTTATCACCACGGTCAGCGCCGTGCCTGCCGTAAAGCCGGAGCTGCTCCCGGTGATCACCTGCGCCTGAGCGTGTTCGATGATATTGACCACATCATCGCCTGCGACGGTATCCACCCGCAGACCAGGCAGACTGGCATCTATAGTGATATCGCGCGTGCCGCTGCCGGTGTTGCCAACGGCGTTGGTTACCAAGACATTAACGGTTAATTCACCGTTACCCAGCGCCAGCCAGTCAGCGGCAGGCACGCTCACATTCCAGCTTAAATCAGCCTGCACGGTGGCGGTGTAAGTTTTACCGCCCAGTTCAACGGTGACGGTGCTGCCCGCCGCCGCCCCGGTTACCTGGCCGCTGATAGTTTGCGCGCTGCCCGCCTCTGAAGCGTTGATAATATCGTCCGTCGCCACCGGATTAATGGTGACGCCCGGCAGCGCGGTATTGACCTGCACATTATGGCTGGCAGTACTGCTGTTGCCCTGGGCGTTGGTGACGCTCGCCGTGACGCTATATGTCGCTTCGCCCAGCGCACTGACCGCCGAGGCAGGCACGGTAACGCTCCAGTTGCCGGAGGCGTCGGTAGTGGCGCTGTAGTTTTGTCCATTCAGCGTGACGGTGATCGCCGTGCCCGCAGGCTGATCGCTGGTGCCGGAAAGCGCCAGATTCGATCCTTTTTCCGTCGCGTTGATCACGTCATCGCCCGCGATGGTGTTGATGCTAATCGCTGGCGCGGTGAGGTTAACGGTGACGGTTCGGCTGGCGTCGTCGCTGTTGCCCGCCCGATCGCTGACGTTGGCGGTGATGGTCTGTGCGCCGCTACTGAGTGCCGTAACATCCGCCGCCGGTACGCCAACGCTCCAGTTGCCGGAGGCATCCAGGGTGGTAGTGTAGGTTTTGCCGTTGAGCACAACGCTCACCACATCGCCCGCTTCCCCGCCCGTGCTGGTGCCGGAAATCACCAGCGCCTGTGCGTGTTCGGCGTCGTTAATGATGTCATCGCCTGCCACGGTGTTAATGGTGAGAACCGGCGCGGTGGTGTCTACCGCCAGATTATGGCTGGCGCTGCCGGGATTGCCCGCTTTGTCGTTGACCGTGGCGCTGACGGTGTAATTGCTTGCAGTCAGAGCGCCCAGGGCTGAAGTGGGAACGCTGACGCTCCAGCTACCGTCCGCCTGTACATTACCGGTGTAAGTTGCGCCGTTAAGGGTGACGGTGACCGTCTGCCCGGTTTCGGCGGTGCTGGTGCCGCTGATGGTGAGCGGGTTTCCCGCCTCCGTGGCGTTAAGGATGTCATCGCTGGCGATGGTATTAATGGTGAGCGTCGGCGCGCTGGCGTCAATGCTGTACGCATGAGTTGCCGACGCGCTGTTGCCGCTCGCACTGCTGACACTGGCCTGCACGGTCGCCGCGCCGTCTGGCAAGGTTGCCAGATCTGACGCTGGAACGTTCACGCTCCAGCTACCGTTGGCGGCGACGCTGGCGGTGTAGGTTTTGCCGCCAAAAGTGACGGTAACGGTTTGCCCACTTTCAATTCCGCTGGTGCTGCCAGAAAGGGTCAGGTCGGTGCCTTTTTCGGCGGCGTTAATTACGTCATCGCTGGCAACGGTGTTGATGCTGATTGCCACCGCCGTTAAATCGACGGTGAACGGATGGCTGACGCTGACCGGATTTCCGGTGCTGCTCTGGCCTGTCACGTCAACGGTTAACGGCCCCGCAGGCCAGGCGCTGACGTTTGCCGCCGGAATGCCGACACTCCAGCTCCCGTCTGCCTGTACCGTGGCAGAATAAGCCACACTGTTGATGGTAACCGTCAGCACAGCACCTGCATTCAGGCCACTACTGCCACCAGTGATCACCAGTGCCTGACCATGCTCGATGCTGTTGACGATATCATCGCCCGCGACGGTATCCACGCGCAGACCTGGCAGGTTGGCGTCAATGGTGATATCCCGCGTACCGCTGCCAGTGTTGCCATTCGCGTTGGTGACTGAGGCGGTAATGGTCAGATCGCCATTGCCCAGCGCCTGGAGATCGGCTGCCGGAACGCTGATACTCCAGCTTAAGTTGCCCTGTACCGTGGTGGTGTAAGTGTTGCCGCCCAGCGTGACGGTAACCGTATCGCCAGCGGCGGCACGAGTGACCACCCCGCTGATGGTTTGATCGGCCCCGGCTTCGGCGGCGTTGATAATATCGTCACCCGCCACAGTATTGATGGTGACGCCCGGCAGGCCACTGTCGACCAGTAAATTCGCCTGGCTGCTGGCGGTGTTGCCTGCCGCACTGGTGGCACTGGCGCTGACGGTATAGTTAGCCTGACCTAAGGCCGCCAGATCGCTCACCGGCACGGTTAAGGTCCAGTTGCCTGCTGCGTCGGTGGTAGCGCTGTAATTGTGACCGTTGAGCGTGACGGTAACCTGTGCGCCTGTCGCCAGCCCCGTACTGCTACCGCTAATGGTCAACGGCTGGCCTTTTTCATCGGCATTCAGGACGTTATCGCCGCTGATGGCGTTAAAGGTAATTGACGGCAGGCCAGTATTGACCGTCACCTGATGCGTGGCGCTGCCGCTGTTACCCCCGGCATCGGTCACGCTGGCGTTGATGGTGACCGTGCCGTTTGCCAGCGCCGAAACTACGCTCGACGGTACGCCGACGCTCCAGTTGCCGCTGGCATCCAGCACCGTGGTGAAGGTATTTGAGCCGATAGTCACCGTGACGGTGCTACCGGTTGCCGCGCCAGTGGCGGAACCGCTAATGATCTGCGCCTGGGCGTGTTCCGTCGCGTTGATCACATCATCACCCGCGACAGTGTTGATGGTGACGACCGGAACGGAAGTATCCACCGTCAGGTTGTGGTTAACCGAGGTCGGGTTTCCGGCCTTGTCGCTCACCGCCGCGCTGACGGTGTAGTTGCTGGCGGTCAGAGCGCTTAAGTCGGCTGGCGGTACGCTGATACTCCAGCTGCCGTCCGTTTGTACCGTGCCAGTATAGTTTGCGCCATTGAGCGTGACGGTCACCGTCTGCCCGGCTTCCGCCGTGCTGCTGCCGGTGATGGTCAGCGCCGCACCCGCTTCGGCGGCGTTAAGAATATCGTCGCCCGCAATGGTGTTAATGGTCACCGTTGGTGCGGTGGCATCGACGCTGTAAGCGTGGGTAGTGGTGGCACTGTTGCCGTTAACGTTGCTGACGCTGGCCTGCGCGCTGGCATCACCATCACGCAGGGCTGCCATATCCGCCGCCGGAACCGTGGTGCTCCAGGAACCATTCGCCGCGACACTTGCAGTATAGGTTTTACCGCCAAAGGTCACGGTGACCGTTTGCCCGGCCTCCACGCCAGAGGTGCTGCCGGAGAGCGTTAATGCCGCGCCTTTTTCGGCGGCGTTAATCACATCATCGGCGGTAATGGCGTTGATGCTGACAGCCACCGCCGAGAGATCGACAGTCACCGGATGCGTAACGCTGACCGGGTTTCCGGCGGTAGTGCTGCCGCTCGCCGTAATCGTCAGCGCCCCCACAGGCCAGGCGCTGACATCCACCGCCGGAACGCCGACGCTCCAGGTGCCATCCGCCAGCACTGCCGCAACATAGGTTTGCCCGTTAATGGTCAGCGTGACATTGCTGCCCACCGCCAGCCCAGAGCTGCTGCCGGTAATCACCAGCGCCTGACCGTGCTCGATAATGTTGACCACATCATCGCCCGCCACGGTATCGACCCGCAGACCGGGGAGATTCGCGTCTATAGTGATTTCGCGCGTGCCGTTACCGGTATTGCCTACGCTGTTCGTTACCGAAGCCGAAATGGTCAGCTCTCCGTTGCCCAACGCCTGTAACGCCGAAGCCGGAACATCGACACTCCAGCTTAAGTCTGCCTGTACCGTAGCGGTGTAAGTCGCCCCACCGAGCGTCACGGTCACCGTATCGCCCGCCGCGGCCCTCGTGACCTGCCCGCTGATAGTTTGAGTTGCCCCCGCTTCGGCGGCGTTAATAATATCGTCCGTTGCCACAACGTTAATGGTGACGCCCGGTAGCGCGGTATTAACCTGCACGTTATGGCTGGCGGAACCGCTATTGCCATCAACATCGGTTGCGGCGGCAGTCACCGTATAAGTCGCTTCACCGAGCGTACCAACCGCAGACACCGGAACAGTCACGCTCCAGTTCCCGGAAGCATCGGCAGTGGTGGTGTAATTTTGCCCGTTGAGCGTAACAGTTACCTGCGTGCCCGCAGGCTGGTTGCTGGTGCCGGAAATCGACAGATCCGCGCCTTTCTCCGTGGCGTTGATGATGTCATCGACGGCGATGGTGTTAATGTCGAGCACCGGCGCGCCGAGCGCCACGCTGACAGTGTGCGAGGCCGTGCCGCTGTTGCCTGCGGAGTCGGTAACCGTGGCGGTAATGGTCACATCGCCCTGGGCCAGCGCGGAAATCACGCTGGCAGGCACACCGATGCTCCAGTTGCCGTTGGCGTCCAGCACGGTGGTGTAGGTGGTCGTGCCAATCGTCACGGAAACCGTGTTACCCGTCGTCGCGCCCGTTGCCGAGCCGCTGATAATCTGCGCCTGAGCATGTTCCGTGGCGTTAATGATGTCATCGCCCGCTACCGTGTTAATGGTGACGACCGGAGCGGCAAGATCCACCGTCAGGTTATGCGTCGCCGAGGTTGGGTTGCCCGCTTTGTCGCTGACCGCCGCGCTCACCGTATAGGGGCTGGCGGTAAGGTCGGCTAAATCGCCAGTTGGTACGCTGACGCTCCAGCTCCCGTCTGCCTGCACGTTGCCGCTGTAATTGATGCCGTTTAGCGTCACGGTCACCGTCTGCCCGGCTTCCGCGGTGCTGGTGCCGCTGATAGTCAGCGCCGATCCCGCTTCGGCGGCATTAAGAATATCGTCGCTGGCGATGGTGTTGATAGTAACGGAGGGCGCGGTGGCATCGACGCTATAAACATGCGTTGCCTGGGCGTTGTTACCCGCGACGTTGCTGACGCTGGCCTGGACGTTTGCTGCGCCATCCGGCAAGGTTGCGAGATCGGCGGCTGGGATCGTCAGCCCCCAGGTATTATCCGTGGCAACCGTGGTGGTGTAGCTTTTGCCACCGAAAATAACGGTAATGGTCTGCCCCGCTTCCACGCCGGAGGTGGTGCCGGAAAGCTGCAAATCAGTGCCTTTTTCGGCGGCGTTAATTACATCGTCAGTGGAGAGTGTATTGATGGTAATCGCCACGGCAGCGAGATTGACCGTGACCGGATGAGTAATGCTGGTTGTGGTTCCTGCGGTATTGGTGCCAGAGACGGCAATATTGACCGTCCCCGCAGGCCAGTTTGTGACATCTGCCGACGGAACGCTGACGCTCCAGGTGCCATCGGCGAGTACCGTTGCGCCGTAGGTGACGCTATTGATAACCACCGTCAACGCCGCGCCCGCCGCCAGTCCGGTACTACTGCCGGTGACCACCAGTGCCTGAGTGTGCTCAATGCTGTTAATCACATCATCGCCTGCCACGGTATCAACCCGCAGACCTGGCAAGTTGGCATCTATCACAATATCGTGCGTCGCGGTGCCGGTATTATTTGCGGAATTGGTCACCGAGGCGCTGATGGTCAGTTCACCGTTACCCAGCGCCTGCAAATCTGCCGCAGGCACGCTGACGCTCCAGCTTAAATCTGGCTGCACGGTGGCAATGTATTGATTACCGCCGAGCGTGACAGTGACCGAATCTCCTGCTGCTGCCGTCCCCGTCACCTGACCGCTGAGGGTCTGGTTAACGGCGATTTCAGCGGCTTTGATAATGTCATCACCCGCCACAGTATTAATGATTACCCCTGGCAGGAGCGATTCGACATTCACCGTATGGGTAGTACTACCGCTGTTACCCGCGCTGTCGGTGGCGCTGGCGCTAATCTGGTACACCGCCTCGCCCAGCGCGCCGACCGCCGAAGCCGGCACGGTAACGCTCCAGTTGCCGGAACTATCGGTAGGGGCGCTGTACGCCAGGCCATTCAACATCACGGTGACCGTAGTGCCTGCCGCCATGCCGCTGGAGACGCCGCTGATGATCAGATCCTGGGTTTTCTCCGCATTATTAATAATGTCATCACCGGAGACAGTGTTAATGGTCAGCGTCGGGCCACTGAGATCAACGGTCACATCGTGAGTCGTGCTGTCGCTGTTGCCCGCGAGATCGCTCAGGCTGGCGGTGATGGTCTGGCTACCGGTTGCCAGCGCCGTGACATCCGCTGCCGGAATGCCGACGCTCCAGTTACCGGAAGCGTCCAGCGTGGTGGTGTAGTTTTTACCGTTCAGCGTGACGGTCACCACATCGCCTGCCGCCGCGCCCGTACTGGTTCCGCTCACCACCAGCGCCTGCCCGTGTTCGATGGCGTTGATAATGTCATCGCCCGCGACGGTGTTAATGGTGAGATCCGGCGCGGTAACGTCCACCGCCAGTGCATGATCCGCGCTTGCCGGGTTGCCCGCTTTGTCGCTCACCGTGGCGGTCACGGTATAACTGCTGGCGGTTAATCCGCTTAAATCTGTCGCCGGAACGTCCACACTCCAGGTGCCATCGGCCTGGACGGTAGTCTGGTACGTGTTGTTATTGAGCGTGACAGTCAGCGTCTGCCCGGCCTGCGCCGTGGTGGTGCCGCTGATGGTTATCCCCGCGCCCGCTTCACTCACGTTGAGAATATCGTCGCTGGCGATGGTGTTGATGGTCACAAGCGGCGCGGTGGCATCGACGCTGTACGCGCGATCGGCCTGGGCGCTGTTGCCGTTAATGTTGCTGACACTCGCCTGCACGTTGCCCGCGCCGTCCGGCAACGCAGCGAGATCGGCAGGCGGCACATTCACCGTCCAGCTACCGTTGGCTTCCACAGTGGTGGTGTAATTTTTGCCGCCAAAGGTGACGGTCACCGTCTGCCCGGCTTCTACACCGCTGGTACTGCCGCTCACCACCAGCGTTTCGCCTTTTTCGACGGCATTGATCACATCATCGCCGGAGAGAGTGTTAATGGTTATGGCGACCGCTGCCAGATCGACGGTAACCGGATGGGTAATGGTGGAGGTTGTTCCGGCGCTGTTGGTGCCGCTTACCGTGATATCCACCGTACCCGCAGGCCAGTTGCTGACGTCTGCCGCCGGAACGCCGAGGTTCCATGTACCATCAGCTAACACCGTGGCAGCGTAAGTGACGTTGTTAATCACGACCGTTAATGCCGTTCCTGCCGTCAGCCCGGTGCTGCTACCTGTTATCACCAGCGCCTGATTGTGCTCAATGCTGTTAATAACATCATCGCCCGCTACGGTATCGACCCGCAAACCAGGCAGACTGGCATCGATAGTGATATCGCGCGAGCCGCTGCCGCTGTTGCCCACGACGTTGGTGACCGAGGCGTTAACTGTCAGGTCGCCGTTACCAAGCGCCTGAATATCCGCCGCCGGAACGCTGACACTCCAGCTTAAATTAGCCTGCACCGTAGCGGTGTAGGTGTTGCCGCCCAGCGTGACGGTGACCGTATCGCCCGCCGCCGCGCCCGTCACCTGCCCGCTGATGGTTTGCGCACTGCCCGCTTCGGCGGCATTAATAATGTCATCGGTTGCCACTGCGTTAATGGTAACGCCAGGTAAGGCGCTGTTGACCAGCACATTATGGCTGGCGGAATTACTGTTGCCTGCCGTGTCGGTAACGCTCGCCGTTACCGTGTAGTTGGCTTCACCCAACGCGCTAGCTGCCGAGGCTGGCACTGTGGCGCTCCAGTTGCCACTGCTATCGGTGGTAGCGGTGTAATTTTGTCCGTTCAGCGTCACTGTAATGGTGGTGCCTGCGGGCTGATTACTGGTGCCGGTGATTTGCAGATCCGCGCCTTTTTCTGTGGCGTTAATCACGTCATCGCTGGCGATAGTGTTGATGCCAATGGTTGGCGCGGTGAGATTTACGGTGACCGTACGGCTGGCATCATCGCTGTTGCCTGCTACATCGGTAATTGCCGCAGTGATGGTTTGCGGGCCGCTGCCCAGCGCAGTGACGTCTGCTGCCGGAACGCCGACGCTCCAGTTGCCGGAGGCGTCCAGCGTGGTAGTGTAGGTTTTACTGTTTAACGTGATGGTGATGACATCGCCCGCTTCCCCGCCAGTGCTGGAACCGGAGATCACCAGCGCCTGTCCGTGTTCGGCGGCGTTAATGATGTCATCGCCGGAGACGGTGTTAATGGTTAAAACTGGCACGGTGAGATCCACCGCCAGGCCGTGAGTGGCGGTCGCCGGGTTACCCGCTTTGTCGCTTACCGAGGCGCTGACCGTGTACGGGCTGGCGGTCAGATTGCTGAGATCTGTTGTCGGCACGCTGACGCTCCAGCTACCGCCCGCCTGAACGGTGCCGATGTAAGCCACACCATTAAGCGTGACGGTTACCGTTTGCCCCGCTTCGGCGGTGCTGGTGCCGCTGATGGTTAACGGATTTCCCGCCTCAGCGGCGTTAAGAATATCGTCGGTGGCAATAGTGTTAATGGCAAGCGTCGGTGCCGTGGCATCGACGCTATAGGTGTGGGTTGCCGAAGCCGTGTTGCCGTTAATATTGCTGACACTGGCCTGTACCGTGGCGTCGCCGTCACGTAACGCGCTGAGATCGGCGGCGGGTACGGTGGTTGTCCAGCTGCCATCGCCCGCTACGGTAGCGGTATAGGTTTTGCCGCCAAAGGTGACGGTGACGGTTTGCCCCGCTTCCACGCCGGAAGTGCTGCCGGAAAGGGTTAAATCGGCCCCTTTTTCAGCGGCGTTAATCACATCGTCGCCGGAAACGGTGTTAATGGAGATCGCCACCGCCGCCAGATCGACGGTGACTGGATGGGTGATAGTCGTAGTCGTTTCTGCAGTGTTAGTGCCGCTTACAATGATATTCACTGTACCCGCAGGCCAGTTACCCACATCTGCCGCCGGAACACCAACGCTCCATGTGCCATCGGCTAATACTGTCGCGCCATAGGTGACGTTATTGATCACCACCGTCAGCGCCGCGCCCGCCGCCAACCCGCTGCTGCTACCGGTTATTACCAGTGCCTGAGCGTGCTCGATGCTGTTAACCACATCATCGCCCGCCACGGTATCAACGCGCAGACCTGGCAGATTGGCGTCGATAGTAATATCTCGCGAACCGCTGCCAGTATTACCCACGCCGTTGGTTACTGAGGCGTTAACCGTCAGATCGCCATTACCGATGGCCTGAATATCCGCCGCCGGAACGTCCACGCTCCAGCTTAAATTGCCCTGCACGGTAGCGGTGTAGGTTTTCCCGCCAAGCGTCACGGTAACCGTATCGCCCGCCGCCGCGCCCGTCACCTGGCCGCTGATGGTCTGCGCCACGCCCGATTCCGCCGCGTTAATAATATCGTCGGTCGCCACCGGATTAATGGTGACGCCAGGCAGCGCGGTATTCACCTGCACGTTATGGCTGGCGGAATTGCTATTGCCCGCGCTGTCGGTGACGTTCGCCGTCACCGTGTAACTGGCTTCGCCCAGCGCACCGACGGCAGAGGCTGGCACCGTGGTGCTCCAGTTGCCTGCGGCGTCCGTCGTGGCGGAGTAATTTTGCCCGTTAA
The DNA here is from genome assembly GCF_019366485.1 of Escherichia sp. GZ89. Lineage (NCBI taxonomy): Bacteria > Pseudomonadati > Pseudomonadota > Gammaproteobacteria > Enterobacterales > Enterobacteriaceae > Escherichia > Escherichia sp. GZ89. The sequence goes on from NZ_JAEOHX010000008.1 coordinate 188,620, forward strand.
GCGTCACCGTAATTGTGGTGCCTGTTGGCTGATTACTGGTGCCGGAAATTTGCAGATCCGCGCCTTTTTCCGTGGCGTTAATCACGTCATCGCTGGCAATGGGGTTGATGCCAATGGTCGGCGCGGTAAGGTTAACGGTGACCGTGTGCGTCTCGTTGTCGCTGTTGCCAGCCACATCGGTAACGGTCGCCGTCACGGTTTGCGTGCCGCTGCCCAGCGCAGAGACATCCGCAGCCGGAACGCCGACGCTCCAGTTGCCGGAAGCATCCAGCGTCGTGGTGTAGGTTTTACTGTTTAGCGTGACGGTGACGACATCGCCCGCTTCTCCGCCGGTGCTGGAACCGGAAATCACCAGCGCCTGCCCGTGTTCGGCGGCGTTAATAATATCATCGCCCGCAATGGTGTTAATGGTCAGTACCGGAACGGTGAGATCCACCGCCAGATTATGCGTGGTGCTCGCCGGGTTGCCCGCTTTGTCATTGACCGTCGCCGTCAGAGTGTGGCTGCCATCGGTCAGAGCGGCAAGATCTGCCGCCGGAATAGTAATACTCCAGCTGCCGTCGGCCTGTACCGTTGCCTGATAGGTCTGCACAGTTGGGCTGTTAAGCGTTACCGTAACAATCTGCCCCGCTTCAGCGGTGGTGCTGCCGCTCACCGTCACGCCCGTATCAGCTTCGCTGGCGTTAACGATATTGTCGCTGGCAACGGTATTGATAATGATGGTTGGCGCGCTGCTGTCGACGCTGTAGTTATGCACCGCCGAGGCGCTATTGCCGTTAATATTGCTGACGCTGGCCTGCGCGGAGGCGCTGCCCTCAGCTAATGCTGCCAGATCGGCGGCAGGAACGGTGGCAGTCCAGCTACCATCGCTCGCCACGCTGGCGGTGTAATTTTTCCCGCCAAAGGTGACGGTGACGGTTTGACCGGGTTCTACATTCGTGGTGGTGCCGGAAAGGGTTAAATCAGCGCCTTTTTCTGCGGCGTTAATCACGTCGTCCGTAGCGATGGTGTTGATGGTGATCGCCGCCGGCGTGAGATCGACCGTTACCGGATGCGTAATGCTTATCGGATTTCCGGCGCTACTTTCCCCGGACACGGTAACTGTCACTGTTCCCGCAGGCCAGGCGCTAACCTGCGCCGCCGTGACGCCCACGCTCCAGCCACCATCGGCCTGCACCGCAGTGGTGTATTCCACATTGTTAATCGTAACGGTAAGCGGCGTGCCTTCTGCCAGCCCCGAGCTGCTGCCGGTGACCACCAGCGCCTGCCCGTGTTCGATGATATTGACCACATCATCGCCCGCCACCGTATCGACCCGCAGACCGGGCAGATTGGCGTCGATGGTGATATCCCGTGTGCCGCTGCCGGTGTTGCCGTTTTGATTGGTGACCGAGGCGCTCACCGTTAAATCGCCATTACCCAGCGCCTGAATATCTGCCGCCGGAACGCTCACGCTCCAGCTTAAACCGGCCTGCACGGTGGTGCTGTAAGTATTACCGCCCAGCGTAACGGTTACCGTGTCGCCAACGGCGGCTCCAGTCACCTGCCCGCTGATGGTTTGCGCAACGCCCGCTTCGGCGGCGTTAATAATATCGTCGGTTGCCACCGGGTTAATGGTCACGCCGGGCAGCGCGCTGTCGACCAGCACGTTATGGCTGGCGGTGGCGCTGTTGCCGATATCGCTGGTCACCGCCGCCGTTACCGTATAGTTGGCCTGGCCCAGTGCGGTTACCGCCGATGCCGGAACGGTGACGCTCCAGTTGCCGGAGGCGTCGGTTGTAGTGGTGTAATTTTACCCGTTCAGCGTCACTGTGATGGCAGTATTGGCAGGCTGATCGCTGGTGCCGGTAATTTGAACATCGGCCCCTTTTTCGCTGGCGTTAATCACATCATCGCCCGCGATAGTGTTAATGCCAATCACCGGCGCGGCGGTATCAACCGTGACGGTCAGTGACTGGCTACCCGTATTTCCGGCGCGATCAGTCACTGAAACGTTGATCGGATAACTGCCGTCCACCAGTCCGCTGACAACGGAGGCCGGAACGCCCAGACTCCAGTTGCCGGAAGCATCCACCACCGTGGTGTAATCCACATTATTCAGCGTAACGGTGACAATATCGCCCGCCTGCGCCCCGGTGACCGTGCCGCTGATGATTTGCGCCTGGGTATGTTCCGGCGTGTTAATTACGTTATCGGTTGCCACCGGATTAATGGTCACCACCGGCGGCGTGGCATCGACCAGCGCCACCCGTGAGACGCTGGTCGGGTTACCGGCGACATCGCTCACGCTGGCGGTCACCGTGGCGTTGCCGTCAGCCAGTGCGTCAACGTTGGCGGCGGGAACGGTCACGCTCCAGGTGCCATCTGACTGCACGACGCCCTGATAGGTCTGCCCATTCAGCGTGACGGTCACCGTCTGCCCCGGCTGAGCGTCGGTGGTGCCCGTGATTTGCAGATCCTGACCACTTTCGGCGGCGTTGATGACGTTATCAGCCGTCAGCGAGTCGATGCTTAAGGCCGGAGCCTGGCTGTCGACGGTAATGGTGCGGGAAGTGTCGCCTGTGTTACCGCTGATATTAGTGACGGTCGCAGTGATTTCCGCCGCACCGTCTGCCAGGCTGCTCACCGCGCTGGCGGGGATGGTCAGGCTCCAGCCGCCACCTGCCTGAACGGTAGTGGTAAAGGTCTGCCCGGCGAATTTCACTACCACGGTTTGCCCGGTTTCCACCAGCTGCGTGGTGCCGGTCAGCGTCAATGGCGCGCCTTTTTCTGCGGCATTGATAATGTCATCGCCGGAGACGGTATTGATGGTGATAAGCACCGCGCCCGGATTAACCTCCACGTTGCGATCGATGGAAACCGGGTTCCCGGCGGGGTCTGTTGCGCTGGCATTAACCACTATCGTACCCGGCGTCAGTGCCTGTAGATCTGCCGCAGGCACGCCTACCTGCCAGTTGCCGTTGCTGTCGGTCACCCCCTGGTAGGTGTTGCCGCCGAACAAAACAGTGACCACTCTTCCGGCGGGCAGATTGGTACTGCTACCGGTGATAATCAGGTTTTGCTGCTGCTCAACGGCATTGATCACATCATCGCCCGCGATGGTGTCAATGCGCAGCCCCGGCAGCCCGGCGCTGATGGTGATATCAAGCGCACTGCTACCCGTATTGCCATGTACGGTAGTAACCGAAGCATTAATGGTTAACGCACCGTCGCCCAACGCCTGTAAATCTGCCGCCGGAACGTTCACGCTCCAGGTGAGATTGCTGCCCACCGTCGCCGTGTAAGTATTGCCGCCCAGTTCAATAGTGACCGTATCGCCCTGCGCGGCGCCCACGACGAGGCCACTCAGGGTTTGATCTGCTCCCGCTTCGGCGTTGTTGACAATGTTGTCGCCCGCAAAGGTGTTGATGATCACCTGCGGCAGCACCGTATCGACCAGCAAATTGCTCTGCGCGGTGCCGGTGTTGCCGGTCACATCGGTGGCGCTGGCAGTGACGGTGTAAGTGGTGTTCGCCAGATTGACAACATCGCTTACCGGGACGTTCAGCGACCAGACGCCGCCGCTGACCTGAGCGCTATACGTGACATTATTCAACGTCACGCTAACTGTACCGCCATCGGGCAAATTGCTGGTGCCGCTTAACGTTAGCGGCTGCTGAGACTCCAACGCATTCAGTACGTTATCTCCGCTGATCGCATCTATCGCGACTTGCGGCGCGACGCCCGCCAGGGTGATGTTATGAGTCGCTGTACCGGTATTTCCGGCGGCATCGGTCACCGTGACGATAATATCGTTAGGGCCACGCGCTAAAGTGCGAGTTACCGCCGGATCAAGCGCCACATTCCAGCTACCGTCTGCCTGCACCACGCCGGACAGAACTGTGGCGCCTAACTTGACGGTGACCGTGTCGCCAGGGGAAGCCCCACTGACCCGCCCGGAAATAATCTGCGCCACAATCTGTTCGGCGGTATTAAGAATATCGTCACCCGCAACGGTGTTAACGCTGACCACTGGCGCACCGGTGTCTACTGTGAAATTTACGCTGTTGCTGGTGGTGTTTCCTGCCCGGTCGCTGACGCTGGCATTTATGGTGTAGTCACCATCTGCCAACGCCTGCACTTCTGCGGCAGGCAGCGTCACTTGCCAGGTTCCGTCACTACCGACAGTTGCTGTGTGGCTTTTCCCGTTAACGGTCAGTGTTACGGTTTGCCCGGCTTCTGCGTTCGAAGTGCCGCTCACTACCAGCGAGGCGTTATGTTCTGAGGCGCTGACAATGTTGTCCTGAGCGATGGTGTTGATAGCAAGTGTTGGCGGCTGGGTATCGACCGTTAGCAGCTGCGCTCCGGTGACCGTATTGCCCGTGGCATCTTTCCCACTGACCAGCACCGCCTGATTGCCTTCGCCTAATGTCTGGGCGTCGGCGGTCGGCACCTGCACGCTCCACGCGCCGTTAGCGCCTACGCTGGTGGTGTAGGTTTTGCCGTTTAGCGTGACGGTGAGTTCCGTTCCCTGTGCCAGATGGCTACTGGTGCCAGAAAGGGTAAACCCTGCGGCCTGTTCGCTGGCGTTAATAATGTTATCGCCTGCGGTGGTGGCGAGCTGTACGGCGGCCTGACTATTGTCGATGGTTAACGTTATCGACCCGGCGTTGGTAATGGTGCTCCCAACAATTTGCACCACCGACCAGGTGTGTTCGCCCGCACTTTGCGTAGGCAAATCGACGCTCCAGCGTCCATCGCTACCGACCTGGGTACTGGCGATGGTGTCACCATTGCTGTCTTTAATCTGGATGGTCGCCCCCGCCTGTCCGCTGCCGCTAAAGGTTGGCGTAGTGTCATCGGTGATATCGTTGGCGGAAAGAATACCGCGTTGATCGCCCTGATTATCGGTTACTAAAAACGATGGAGTGGCATTGCCGGGTTCGGCTGGCGGAGGGTTGTTAACCACTTCAGTTTTTGAGTCATCATCACCACCGCTTGCCAGTAAAGCGCCAAGCGCGCCACCACCTACCGCGGCACCCGCTAACCATCCCCACGGGAAGGCACTGGTCTGAGCGACGGTATCAAGATACGGCGCAATGCTTTCAATTGCGGTAGTCTGAGCGGTCAGCTCCACGGGCGCTAATCCACCCGCCGCGGTATCGGCAAAGGTGACATGAGTCAGCTGTTGCCCATCGGCAAACACCAGTTCGGATTGCTCGCTGGTATTTGCCGCTTGCAGGAAATAACCATTACAGCGGATCACCGTGCCGTCCTGCATATAAATCAGCAGATCGTTTCCATCGCGCACATAACGCGCAACGGCAGATGCCTGAGCATGAACCTGCACCACGGAGGGCTCATAAATGACAACCGTAACGTCGCCTGGATTAATCAGCGTTTGTTTGACGGACGTTTTACGCGAAATAACATCAATAATCAGGCTCATAATGAGATCCCTGATAAATGGCGCAAATCCTTAGCGAGTCCATTTATCTAAATAAGACAAAGGTAATCACTTAACAACGATGCATACCTGATATTAATAATGGCAGGATTATTTCAAGTCGGGTAAGTCGTTGTATAAGCCCTGTTTAATTCCCGCTAATGGAATAAGGTTATTTACCGCAGCGGCATAATTCACTGCGGCGACCCAGCCATCATAATTGGCATTTATTTCAGCCGATTGCGCCTGAAAAACATCTTGCTCGACGGTTAATAGATCATTCAGGCTTCGGTTACCCAATTTATATTCATTTTGATAAACATCCCGCGTTCTGTGCGCACTTTCGGATTGCGCTAAACCGGCCTCTTCACGTCCCCGTGCCCCAGTCCAGTTGGCATACGCCACCGACGCCCGTTGCATAACATCTAATTTCGCCTGCTCAACCTGCGAGGCAGAGATTTTTTGTTGCCCTTCGGCCTGTTGCACCTGGGCTGAAACCGCGCCGCCCTGATACAACGGCGCGTTGACGTTCAGTTGTAACTGGTCATCCCAGTACGAGCGGTCGCTGGTCTGGTAGCGCGTTTTGCCGCCCTGAATACTGAGCGTCGGCCAGTATTGCGATTTGGTTTTCTCCACGCCGTACTGGGCAGACTGGCGTAAGTTTTCAGCAGCCAGCACCAGCGGTATGGACTGGTAATCAATATTTTTTAGCGACACTGGCTGCTCGGCTAATTCAGCAGGTGGCGCGGCTATCCTCTCCGGCTGTACACCAGTGAGCACCGCCAGTTGCGCTTTGGCGCTTGCCATTTGCGCCTGGTATTGCTCCAGCGTCGAGCGCATTGCCGCTATACGCGTCTGTGCCTGTAATTCATCGGATGATGAGTTAAGCCCGGCGTTGGCGCGCAGTGCCGCCATGTTGTAGACGTTTTCCAGCGAGTTGATATTACGCTGCGCAGCGTCACACAACGCCTGATATCGGCTCACTTCCATATAGGTCGTCGCCGTCTTTTCGGCTACGTCAGTTAAGGTTGCCATCAGTTTAAAACGGTAGCTGTCGCGTGCGGCGGTTTGTAGTTTGATATCGTTATCTGTTTTACCGAAGTCATACACCAGCTGCGTCAGGGTTATGCCATAAGAGACGTTGTTATCCAGCCTGCCGCTGGAGTCCGTTTGCCGGGACGGCCCCGCGTTGCCGGTTAATCCAACGTGTGGATACCAGGCACTTTTGGCTTCATCGATTTGCGCTTCGCCAATACCTATCTGCGCCGCCTGTTGGGTGACGTCGGGGTTGCGCGCAAAGGCGCGCAATATGCTTTCCTGTAAGGATAAACTGGCAACAGGCGTAACCGCAGGAGCATTCGCCCATTGCGGTAATGGCGCAGCAAGTGTGTTTTTCCCCATGACAATACAACCCATTAAAAAAATAAGACCTTTATTTTTACGGTTTTTAATATGTAATAGCGCCATAGTTAAGTCACTTCCTTCCAGGTCCTTATTTTAGTTGGTTTTTATAACCAACCTCTTTTTAATAAAGAAGGCCAATAACTTGCACATTTCTTTTGTTCACCACGTTATCCTGAAAAGAAATGCTGTGAAAATTTATACGTTGTTTTTTAAGATTACACTACGCCTTTTAGATTGCCATCATTCGCATTAAGAATAATCCAGGGCAGGAGGTGATGAAAATCACAGATTTAAGCGGTATATATCATTTAATTGTGACTTATTTATTAACGTTATAAAGAAAGAGATTTTTAATTAAAGCAGGGAAATAGTAGAGCGCAGTGCATTTTACACTGCGCGAAGGAAGGGTTCAGTCTGTTTTATTACGTTTCATTACCATAGCCACGATCATACTCAGTAACAGTGCGCCAATAATCCACATCAGCGCGCTACTCCCCTGAGACCACAAACTGTAGATAAAGCCAATAATCACCAGCAGCATGACCAGCATACCAACGAGAAGAATTGGCAACGAGGCGTGGATATCATGACGCAGACGGATTGCCACAACGAAAACGGCGAGGTAGCAGATCAAAAAGGTGGCACTGGCGACACTGGCCAGTGAACCCAGGTTAAGCGCTGCCGTCATCAGCATGATCAACACCACCACGATGATGTTGCCCCAGGTACTCTGCCGCCACAGCGATTTATTGAAAATTTTTGGCAGTTCGCGCTCGCTACCCATGTTATCCATGATATTGAACACGGCAAACAGGTTGGCGTTAATGGCGGATGCCGTTGCTAACAAGGCGCCAATGACCACAATCACATAACCCACGTGTCCGAGAAGCGGTGAAGCTGCTTGCGCTACGGCAGTATCAGCATATTTTTCCAGTTCCAGAGCTGAAACGTCGCTAAGCAGCACCAGTGCCAGGGAAATATAGAGCAAGGTGGTAACGCCTATCGCCAGTAAAAATGCTCGCGGCATAATGACCGCCGGATCTTTCACTTTATCTGCCGCGTTCGCCATCATGCCAAAACCTGCATAGGCGAGGAAGGTAATCCCGATACAGGAGAAGAACGCACCGGAACTGGGAGGCGCGGAAACGGAAATATGCGCAGGTTGCAGCGACCAGACGCCCGCAATGATCAACAGCAGCAGGATCATCATTTTGATACCAACGAGGATCACTTCCAGCCGACCAACCGCATGGTTGCTTAAAGAGTTGAAAAGCGTCATCAGCGCGATAATCGCCAGTGCATAAAGCAGAATCAGATGCTCATCCTGGCTTCCTTCATGCAGGAGTTGCGCAGCGTAAGCCCCGAATGCTCTGGCAACCATGGCGATACTGACAGCCAGTGTCATCAGATAAAGCAACGAGAGCGCCAGCGAAAAGACACCGTTGCCTAATCCTCTGCGAAAAAAATCAATAATACCGCCGTTACTGGGATAGCTCGCCCCAAGCCGGGCATAGGCGTAGCCGGAAAACATTGCCACGATACCGCCGAAGGCAAACGCAACCCATGTTGAGGCTTCCATCAACAACGCTGCTTGTCCCAACAACGCAAAGATCCCCGCCCCCACCATCGCCCCAATACCAATGGAAACGACATTCCACAAACCGAGAGTTTTACCTGTGTTATTTCTTTCCGTGCTCATCGTCTTCAGTCCTTAAACAAGTTACCACCTGGCTGTTAAGCGACCGATGCCACCAATAATTGCCTGAGTATCCGACTATCTGTACTGCCAGTGACAGGCATTAAGATTTAACTTAGCACCAAAATTAAAAATGAAATAAAATAATATAAAACAATGAGATAATTATCTAATGGCAATATATTTTGCTCTGATATTGATATACCGAAACGTTATTTTTCCACTACCAAATTAATTTCTTGACCTTCCCCTTGCTGGAAGGTTTACCCTTTATCACAGTCAGTCAAAACTGTCTTAAAGGAGTACGTTATGTCACAAACTATCGACCTGACCCTGGACGGCCTGTCCTGCGGTCACTGCGTTAAACGCGTGAAAGAAAGTCTCGAACAGCGCCCGGATGTTGAGCAGGCGGATGTGTCTATCACTGAAGCGCACGTTACCGGGACTGCCAGTGCAGAACAGCTGATCGAAACCATCAAACAAGCGGGTTATGACGCATCTGTAAGCCACCCAAAGGCTAAACCGCTGGCGGAGTCATCAATCCCGTCGGAAGCACTGACAGCGGTTTCTGAGGCGCTTCCGGCAGCGACCGCCGATGACGATGACAGCCAGCAGTTGCTGTTGAGCGGCATGAGCTGCGCCAGCTGTGTCACCCGCGTACAAAATGCCCTGCAAAGCGTACCGGGCGTCACTCAGGCACGGGTAAACCTGGCGGAGCGTACTGCGCTGGTGATGGGCAGTGCCTCCCCACAAGATTTAGTGCAGGCGGTGGAGAAAGCGGGCTACGGCGCGGAAGCGATTGAAGATGACGCGAAACGCCGCGAGCGCCAGCAAGAAACCGCCGTCGCTACGATGAAGCGCTTCCGCTGGCAGGCAATTGTCGCACTGGCGGTAGGTATCCCGGTGATGGTCTGGGGGATGATCGGCGATAACATGATGGTCACCGCCGACAACCGTAGTCTGTGGTTAGTTATCGGCCTGATAACGCTGGCGGTAATGGTTTTCGCCGGCGGGCATTTTTACCGCAGTGCATGGAAAAGCCTGCTGAACGGCGCGGCGACGATGGATACGCTGGTGGCGCTGGGTACTGGTGTGGCGTGGCTCTATTCAATGAGCGTCAACCTGTGGCCGCAGTGGTTCCCGATGGAAGCGCGACATCTTTATTACGAAGCCAGTGCGATGATTATCGGTCTGATTAATCTCGGTCATATGCTGGAAGCGCGCGCACGTCAGCGTTCTTCAAAGGCGCTGGAAAAGTTACTCGATTTAACCCCGCCGACGGCGCGCCTGGTCACTGACGAAGGTGAAAAAAGCGTGCCGCTGGCAGATGTTCAGCCTGGTATGTTACTACGCCTGACGACCGGCGATCGCGTACCGGTAGATGGTGAAATTACCCAGGGCGAAGCGTGGCTGGATGAAGCAATGCTGACGGGCGAACCTATCCCACAGCAAAAAGGCGAAGGCGATAGCGTTCATGCAGGTACCGTGGTGCAGGACGGTAGCGTGCTGTTTCGTGCCAGTGCGGTTGGCAGCCATACTACGCTGTCACGGATCATTCGTATGGTGCGCCAGGCCCAGAGCAGTAAACCGGAAATCGGCCAATTGGCAGATAAAATCTCTGCCGTATTTGTGCCGGTAGTGGTGGTGATTGCGCTGGTCAGTGCGGCAATCTGGTACTTCTTTGGTCCGGCACCGCAAATTGTTTATACCCTGGTGATTGCCACTACGGTACTGATTATCGCCTGCCCGTGTGCGCTGGGGCTGGCAACGCCAATGTCGATTATTTCCGGCGTCGGGCGTGCGGCTGAATTTGGTGTGCTGGTGCGGGACGCCGACGCGTTGCAACGCGCCAGTACGCTCGATACCGTAGTGTTCGATAAAACTGGGACACTGACGGAAGGGAAGCCGCAGGTTGTCGCAGTGAAAACATTTGCTGATGTTGACGAAGCGCAGGCGCTGCGTCTGGCGGCGGCACTGGAACAAGGTTCCAGCCATCCGCTGGCACGAGCGATCCTCGATAAAGCAGGCGATATGCAACTGCCGCAGGTCAACAGCTTCCGTACATTGCGTGGGCTGGGCGTGAGCGGTGAAGCAGAAGGTCATGCGTTATTGCTGGGTAATCAGGCGTTGTTAAATGACCAGCAAGTCGATACTAAAGCGATTGAAGCAGATATTTCAGCTCAGGCATCGCAAGGGGCAACGCCTGTGCTGCTGGCGATTGACGGGAAAGCGGTGGCCCTGTTGGCAGTACGAGATCCGTTGCGTAGTGATAGCGTGACGGCGCTGCAACGTCTGCATAAAGCGGGATATCGTCTGGTGATGCTAACCGGGGATAACCCGACCACCGCCAATGCGATCGCCAAAGAAGCAGGGATTGATGAGGTGATAGCCGGGGTGCTGCCAGACGGTAAAGCCGAAGCGATCAAACGTCTGCAAAGTGAAGGACGTCAGGTGGCAATGGTGGGTGACGGCATTAACGACGCGCCAGCACTGGCCCAGGCGGATGTCGGTATTGCGATGGGGGGCGGCAGCGATGTTGCCATTGAAACCGCGGCGATTACCCTGATGCGCCATAGCCTGATGGGTGTTGCGGATGCGCTCGCTATTTCCCGCGCAACGCTGCGCAACATGAAGCAGAACCTGCTCGGCGCGTTTATCTATAACAGCATTGGTATTCCGGTTGCCGCCGGTATTTTGTGGCCGTTCACTGGAACCCTGCTTAATCCTGTGGTTGCCGGTGCAGCAATGGCACTCTCGTCGATTACCGTAGTGAGTAACGCCAACCGGTTGCTACGATTTAAACCGAAGGAATAAGTAAGTCATTGCGGATGCGCTGCTTTAGGGCGGCGCATTTGGCATCGACGCATGACTGCCGGATGCGGCGTAAACGCCTTATCCGGCCTACGAGATGAAGCGATGTTTTGGCCTTACGCAACCTTCTTTGCACGCTCTTCACGGCGAGCCAAATAGTCAGCCACTGTTTCAATCCGTCCCAATTCTTCTTGTGTACGCATGTTGTTTTCAACTTCCCAAAGATCAACCGCCGCCTGGAGGTTTAGCCAAAAATCGACTGTGGTATCAAAAACTTTAGCCAGACGAAACGCCATTTCAGTTGTGAGTTTACGATTGTTATTGATCAGTGCACTGACGCTATTACGATGAACATGCAGCAACTCTGCTAACTCATTGATTTTCAAATCGAGCGGCTCCAGATATTCATAGAGAAGAATATCTCCGGGTGTCGTCGGTTTTCTTGTTGCCTGTTTCATGGTTTTACCTTTCTCGTCAATACGACAGCTATGTTTTAGTAGTTGTGTGGATCTAAATACAATTCTTCGGCCTTGCCATTAACCCATTTAAATATCAGTCGGTACTGTTTATTCACTCTAATGGAGGAGTATTCCTGTAATTTCCCGGATAACTCTTCGTATCGGTTCCCCGGAGGGGAGCGTAAATCCCGATGAGAAGTGGCAGCATTAATGATGTCCAATTTTCTTGATAATGTGGTATGGATTTCAGCAGGAATCTTTCTATGTGGCGTTGAGTGGACAAAAAAATCAGCCAGCCAGGCATCACGAAAACTCCTTATATTATTCTTTTGAGCCATTCCATTGTCATCTCTTTGTCCATTATTTAATCATTTTAATGCACACAAGCACTGTGCGCAAGTGCAATAATCAACTCCATTTGCGCCATCCCTCCCCGCGCGCTAGCATGATATTTCACAAAGGGAGGTCGTATGGATCTGTTGTACCGGGTAAAAACGCTTTGGGCCGCGCTGCGCGGTAATCATTACACCTGGCCTGCTATCGATATCTCTCTTCCCGGCAATCGCCATTTTCATCTGATCGGCAGTATTCATATGGGTAGCCACGATATGGCTCCCCTGCCCACCCGTTTGCTCAAAAAGCTCAAAAACGCCGATGCGCTGATCGTCGAGGCGGATGTTTCCACCAGCGATACGCCTTTTGCCAATTTGCCTGCCTGCGAGGCGCTGGAAGAGCGCATTAGCGAGGAGCAATTACAAAATCTGCAAAACATAAGCCAGGAGATGGGTATTTCTCCATCGCTCTTTTCCACCCAACCACTGTGGCAAATCGCGATGGTTCTTCAGGCAACGCAGGCGCAAAAACTGGGGCTGCGGGCAGAATATGGTATCGATTACCAGCTATTGCAGGTGGCGAAACAACAATATAAACCCGTAATTGAACTGGAAGGGGCAGACAACCAGATTGCCATGTTGCTCCAGCTCCCTGACAAAGGACTGGCGCTGCTGGACGATACGCTGACCCACTGGCACACCAACGCTCGTTTGCTGCAACAAATGATGAGTTGGTGGCTGAATGCACCACCGCAAAATAATGAAATAACGCTGCCGAATACGTTCAGCCAATCGCTGTACGATGTGCTGATGCATCAGCGAAATCTCGCCTGGCGGGATAAACTGCATGCTATGCCGCCGGGGCGCTATGTGGTCGCGGTCGGTGCACTACACCTGTATGGAGAAGGGAATTTGCCGCAGATGTTGCGCTAAAAAAATGGCCAATATCGCTATTGGCCCGTCAAAGAGGAATTTCATTTTTTTATTATTATGCCGTCACTTTAAGCGACGGTGTAACTCGATTGTCGCTCAATCTCACCATCCTGCCAATACTCTTAGGCAAGATGACTCTTTTTTTTGGACCGCCATCAGGCGTATGCTTGCTTCGTTTTTTTGTTTAAGGCAGGAAAATTACCATGACACCCGCAGTTAAATTACTCGAAAAAAACAAGATTTCGTTTCAAATCCACACCTACGAGCACGATCCGGCTGAAACCAATTTTGGCGATGAAGTCGTCAAAAAATTAGGTTTGAATCCGGATCAGGTCTACAAAACGCTGCTGGTCGCAGTGAACGGTGATATGAAACATCTGGCAGTGGCCGTTACGCCGGTCGCCGGTCAACTGGATCTTAAAAAAGTAGCAAAGGCGTTGGGTGCCAAGAAAGTTGAGATGGCCGATCCGATGGTTGCGCAGCGTTCGACGGGGTATCTGGTTGGGGGGATTAGCCCACTGGGGCAGAAAAAGCGTCTGTCAACGATTATCGACGCCCCCGCGCAAGAGTTTGCCACTATTTTTGTTTCTGGCGGCAAGCGCGGGCTGGACATCGAACTGGCGGCAAGCGACCTGGCGAAGATCCTCGATGCCAAATTTGCTGATATCGCTCGTCGCGATTAAGTGATGCACACGGAAGATGAGATGTGGAAAGGATTACAGAGACATTAAGTATCGCTTGTGCAGATGAGATACCGGATATCGCCTTACTTCGGCAAACATCGAGAGAGAAGGTATTACATCTGCATTTTGCCAGCGAAGCAGAGAGGTATCGTGAGGAATTCGGGCTGGTGCTGAAAGCACAGCTCGATGAATTTGTTGTTGGCATGCATTCTGCCGACCCGGTTATCAGGATCGCCAGATTAATATCGCTTGAAGAGATTAACCGCCATCAGGATTTTTTCGAACACTGCGCGAAAGAATATCGTAAGCTGGCGACAGAGCTTATATTTGCATTGGCTGAACAACTGAATGTTGAGATGGCGGAAAATAACCCGCTAGTTACCTTTGCCCCCTTCAAATGCAACCGTAAGCGAAAAGGCAAAATGGGAAAGTGGCAGTATTGTTTTCACGGTTTTCATTGTGCATTTGAGAATAAAAAAACAGAGCAAAATATTGAAGTTCCCCTCGCCTACGGCTTTGATTTCGGCGATCTGGACCCGTATTTTTTTTCCGGATTTATCAAATCGACCCCCGACTGGCAGCCTCTGCCAGTGGCTATTTACGATGATTACCACGACGGCAGCAGGATCATTCAACAACTGCTGGCGCTGGGAAAGTTAGAAAAAATCCCTTCACCGATCCCACAATACACGGGGGTTGCTGCGGTAGATCGGTCCAATGTCGACATCGCAAATTTTCGCTCAACACTGGAGAGTCGCCTGCACCGATGTAAATTACGCTGGCTTTTGAAGCGTGTAAAAAATTCACAAAGGAGCGAAAGATGAAATTTGACCATCTTGTTGATGTTAGCTTCCACAATTTTGTCTTTAACGGAAAATTCGATTTTGTCGAACCGGGGCAAACAATGGCATGGCTGGAACAAAACTTTGTTGAGCCGGACTCTAAAAATGATATGGGAAATGGTTTTTATATCTGGCTATTTGGCAATGTTGAGTTTCATTTCGAAAGCAACAAGCTATATATGATTTGGTGCGATTATTTGAGCCAAATCCATTTGGGCAAAGCGATCCGATTTGATAAAGGAATATTGAATAACGTCGCTGAGTTGAACGTTACGCGTGTATTTAACATGCTTGTTAACGAAGGCGCTGATCTGCAAATCCGCCGTCAATCGCCCCATACACTATTAATCCACGTCAATCGCTCAGGCGTGACACTTTGGTTTGAAGCAGATGAAGAACAGTCTGGTGAACCGCAGAATTATATGCTGATGGCATTTGGTTTGACACATCGCGATTACGATGCAAGATTTCAATATTCATAAATGGCGGCGTCATATCATGACGCCGCGACAGGGTTCATTACTGCCAGCTCACCTCACCTTTCGGTTCATAGACACTCACATCCAGCGGCGAGTTTTTCTGGATATACGCTTTCAGCACTTCAGCATCAATAAAGCCGGTATTCACATAGCCCGGTTTGTTATCCAGACGCGGATAGCCATCACCGCCAGTGGCATTGAAGTTTAATGTCGCCATACGGTAAGTTTTCGCCGGATCGACCGGTTCGCCTTTGATTTTCAGGTCGTTCAGTTTGCCGTCTTTCGCCACAAAGCTAACGTTGGCAAATTGCGGATAGGCACCAGAATCAGGCTTCATTTGTGCGACGGCGGTCAGGTAATCAATCACCTCTTTACCGGTCATGTCGGCATACACCACCACATTGCCGAATGGCTGCACTTTCAGCACATTTTTATAGCTGATATCACCTGCTTCGATAGAATCACGAATTCCGCCTCCGCTCATCACCGCAAAGTCGGCACCAGTGCGATCCATTTGGGCTGCCAGAATTAATCGCCCCATATTGGTCTGTACAAAACGCACTTTGCTGCGGTCGCCTTCCAGACGACCATTGGTCTCGCCTATTTTCACTTCCAGCTGCGCTTTGCCTTTGTTCTGGAACGGCGATAACAGCGAGATCATTTGCTGGTTTTCGGCGATTTCAGGGGTGTAAAGCACACGCTCGCTTTTCCCGTCTTCCCAGGTCACTTTCTTCTTCAGGTTTACCGGAATCAACTGGTAGTTGACCATTTTCATTTCGCCGTTGCGAAACTCAAAGTCGGCCCGACCAACGTACTTGCCCCACTCATGCGCCTGTACAATCCAGATGCCATTTTGTTGATCCGGTTTGCATGGCGTACCAGGAACGTAATCGACCTGTTTTTTATTTTCTGCCGCCATACAGACTGGATCTTGCGAGTGACCTCCGACGATCATCGCCAGCGATCCGGCAGGCAGCGCGCGTGCCATCTCCACATCGCCCGGTGCATTAGAGCCGTGCTCACCATTGTCGTAATGCCCCATATGGGTCGCCGCGATAATAATGTCTGGCTTTTCTGTCTGTTGCAGCTCCTGAATCACCAGCTTCGCTTCATCAGCGGGCTTACGAAATTCGATATCAGTGAAATATTCCGGATTACCAATTTTGGCTGTGTCATCGGTTGTCAGCCCAATAACGGCAATTTTCAGATCCTGACGCTTAAACAGCGCCCATGGTTTAAACAGGCGCTCACCAGTGCTTTTTTGGTAGATATTGGCGGAAAGCAACGGGAACTTAGCCCACTTTTCCTGCTGGCGTAATACGGTGAGCGGGTTATCAAATTCATGATTACCGATCGCCATTGCATCATAGCCCACCAGATTCATACCGCGAAAATCAGGTTCGGCATCCTGTAAGTCGGACTCGGGCACGCCAGTATTAATGTCGCCACCGGAAAGTAGCAGCACGCTACCACCTTCAGCCGCAACCTCTTTGCGAATACCGTCCACCAGCGTTTTTTGCGCCGCCAGACCATATTCGCCATATTCATTACGCCAGAAATGACCATGATGATCATTGGTATGCAGGATGGTGATTTTGTAGGTTTTATCCTGCTCATACGCCTGAGCGGTTTCACTCACCAGCGTAAAGGCGGCTAACAGTGCCAGTGCCACACCCCGTTGCAAAAACTTCATAATTCTCTCCCTGACCAGTTATTAACGTTTGAAATTACCGTGACCACACATAATAGACAAATCTGTTTTCAGAATTGAGGCTTCCGTCAAACGAACTGCGCAGGTATGTTAGTCAGGTAATAATCACAATTAAGATTTTCTTCACATCGCAACTCTGACAAAAGTGACTTTTCTATGGCAATCAGTGAACAAGCTCAACCAGTAGCACCTGCGAGCAAAGGACGGACATCGTTTCGAATTTTAGGCGCAATCAGCCTTTCTCACCTGCTAAACGATATGATCCAGTCGCTAATTCTGGCGATTTACCCTCTGCTACAAGCTGAATTCTCCCTGACATTTATGCAGATCGGTATGATTACGCTCACCTTCCAGCTAGCCTCTTCGCTGCTGCAACCAGTGGTCGGCTACTGGACGGATAAATACCCGATGCCATGGTCGTTGCCGATTGGCATGTGCTTTACCTTAAGCGGTCTTGTGCTGCTGGCGCTGGCGGGCAGTTTTGGCGCAGTTCTGCTGGCGGCGGCGTTGGTCGGCACTGGTTCGTCGGTCTTTCACCCGGAATCCTCACGCGTGGCCCGAATGGCGTCTGGTGGCCGTCATGGTCTGGCGCAATCTATCTTCCAGGTCGGCGGTAATTTTGGCAGTTCACTTGGGCCCTTGCTGGCGGCGGTAATTATCGCGCCTTATGGCAAAGGTAACGTTGCGTGGTTTGTACTGGCTGCTCTTTTAGCTATCGTGGTGCTGGCGCAAATCAGCCGCTGGTATGCTACGCAGCATTTAGCCAATAAAGGCAAACCAAAAGCGACGATGATAAGTCCTTTGCCACGCAATAAGGTTGTGCTGGCAGTAAGTATCTTGCTGATCCTGATTTTTTCAAAATACTTCTATATGGCGAGCATCAGCAGCTATTACACCTTTTATTTGATGCAAAAGTTTGGTTTATCCGTACAAAATGCGCAGATTCATCTGTTTGCATTCCTGTTTGCCGTGGCTGCGGGCACTATGATTGGCGGGCCAGTAGGTGACAGAATAGGAAGAAAATATGTAATTTGGGGCTCTATCCTCGGTGTTGCACCTTTTACCCTGCTTTTACCCTACGTAACCCTTTACTGGACGGGTATTTTAACGGTCATCATTGGTTTTATCCTTGCGTCTGCATTTTCTGCCATCCTCGTTTATGCTCAGGAGCTACTTCCAGGGCGTATTGGTATGGTTTCCGGGCTGTTTTTCGGTTTTGCTTTCGGCATGGGAGGCCTGGGGGCCGCAGTGTTGGGGCTCATTGCGGACCATACCAGTATCGAGTTAGTCTATAAAATCTGTGCTTTCCTGCCTCTTTTGGGCATCCTCACCATATTCTTACCTGATAATCAGCATAAAGCGTGATTTTCTTGCGGCCAAAGTTAAACTTTGGCCGCCACCTTTCCAATAGTCATAAGCCTTTCCTCTTCTTTTATCTCCACACATTCCCCATCCGTGCTTTTTTGATGGCTAATTCCATTTTTCTGCAAAATTCAACAATTATTCATAAACATAATCATTAGATTTGTCATAAACTATTACTTGTACTTTTGGTTTTACGCCAAAAAAGGATCACCACCACAACTAAAGGAGACGGAATGCATCACGCCACCCCGCTTATCACCACCATTGTTGGCGGCCTTGTGCTCGCTTTTATCCTCGGCATGATTGCTAATAAACTGCGTATTTCTCCTCTGGTGGGATATTTGTTAGCGGGCGTGCTGGCTGGCCCTTTTACTCCAGGTTTTGTTGCTGATACCAAGCTCGCGCCGGAACTGGCGGAGCTGGGCGTTATTCTGCTGATGTTCGGCGTCGGTTTGCACTTTTCGCTGAAGGATTTGATGGCGGTAAAGGCCATCGCCATTCCCGGCGCGATCGCCCAGATAGCCGTGGCGACGCTGCTGGGTATGGCGCTCTCTGCCGTGCTGGGATGGTCGTTAATGACCGGTATCGTGTTCGGTTTATGTCTTTCCACCGCCAGTACCGTGGTGTTACTGCGCGCACTTGAAGAACGGCAATTAATAGACAGCCAGCGTGGACAAATCGCCATTGGTTGGTTGATTGTGGAAGACCTGGTCATGGTTCTGACGCTGGTATTGCTGCCCGCAGTAGCAGGAATGATGGAACAGGGTGATGTGGGCTTTGCGACGCTGGCCGTTGATATGGGGATCACCATCGGCAAGGTGATCGCATTTATCGCCATTATGATGCTGGTAGGTCGCCGTCTGGTGCCGTGGATTATGGCACGCAGCGCGGCAACCGGTTCCCGCGAGCTGTTTACCCTGTCGGTGCTGGCGCTGGCGTTAGGGATTGCTTTTGGCGCGGTGGAACTGTTTGATGTCTCCTTTGCACTCGGTGCGTTCTTTGCCGGGATGGTACTGAACGAGTCTGAACTGAGTCACCGTGCTGCCCACGATACGCTGCCATTACGCGACGCGTTTGCGGTGCTGTTTTTTGTCTCCGTCGGAATGCTGTTTGATCCGTTAATTCTGATTCAGCAACCACTGGCGGTGCTAGCGACGCTGGCGATTATTCTGTTTGGTAAGTCATTAGCCGCGTTTTTCCTGGTGCGACTGTTTGGTCACTCTCAACGTACGGCATTAACTATCGCCGCCAGCCTGGCGCAAATTGGTGAGTTCGCTTTTATCCTGGCGGGGCTGGGGATGGCGCTGGATCTGTTGCCGCAGGCCGGGCAGAACCTGGTGTTGGCAGGGGCAATCCTGTCGATTATGCTCAACCCGGTGCTGTTCGCACTGCTGGAGAAATATCTGGCGAAGACCGAAACGCTGGAAGAGCAGACGCTGGAAGAGGCAATCGAAGAAGAGAAGCAGATCCCAGTGGATATTTGCAACCATGCGCTACTCGTTGGCTATGGTCGTGTAGGCAGCCTGCTGGGGGAGAAATTGCTCGCCTCTGATATTCCTTTAGTGGTGATTGAGACGTCACGTACTCGCGTCGATGAACTGCGCGAGCGCGGGGTCCGCGCAGTATTGGGCAATGCGGCGAACGAAGAAATTATGCAAATGGCGCATCTGGAATGTGCAAAATGGCTGATCCTGACGATTCCCAACGGTTATGAAGCGGGCGAGATTGTGGCGTCTGCCCGCGCGAAAAACCCGGATATTGAGATTATTGCCCGCGCCCATTATGACGATGAAGTGGCGTATATCACCGAACGTGGCGCGAATCAGGTAGTGATGGGTGAGCGTGAAATTGCCCGAACTATGCTGGAACTGCTGGAAACGCCACCGGCGGGTGAAGTGGTGACGGGGTAATACATTGATTCCATTGCCGGATGCGATGCTAACGCATCTTATCCGGCCATCGTCGTCCGGTCTGGTCGATAACTTAACGATCCCAGTACGATTCTTCCAGGCTGTCTTCACGCTCCGGTAAGCCGCGCGTTAAACGAGGTGAATGCTGGTTCAGTACCTGATAGCTCACACGGTTAGCATATTTACACACCTGCGCTAACGATGAATAAGTTAACCAGGTGAATTTATGTTTGCTGGAGTTTGGTACGTTGCTACGGTGATAACTGTTAGCAGTAATGTCATGCAACAACGCTGCCAGTGCGCCATCCCCCGCTCCGTTAGTGTTCATGATTTTTTCCGGCCCGCCCATGTACGGCGCAATGTGCGAATAGACACGCAACGGATTCTGACAATCCTTGTGGCGCATGGCGCGGCTAAACTCATACTGGTTAAATTCCGCGATAGCGCCCGGCAGCAGCGGATGCTGGGTTTTGCGTTTCGCTTCGTCTTCAGTAAAGCCCGCCATATACAAGCCGATTGGCCCGGCAGTGCATAGCACCAGATCAACCCAGTCCAGCGCCTTGTCAGATGCCAACAACGGATCACTCTCTCCGGTCAACGCTTCGGCTTCATCTTCGTTCATCGCAAGGATAGAGACGTGATCTTTGAGGAATTGCTGCCACCACTGCGGATTCTCGGCAATGACAAACTTGGTACCCAGTGTCAGTACCACCGGTACGTTATATTTCTTCGCGTACTCAATGGCTTTCATGGTTGCTTCCGGCATCGGTTCACCCGGCTTGCAGCGCACCAGATAAGAGGTGAGAACCAGCGCCGAGGCTCCGGCAATCACATCTTCCGGGATGCTTTCTGCCCGCAGCTGGTTCATATGTCCAGGGCTGATAGCAAAGGTACGTTCCCCGGACTCACCAATCAGGGTAAAGCAGCGACCAATCGGGCCGTCCACGCCTTGCAGATAGTTAAGATCGGTACGGCTGGAGGTGTTACACAGGTAACGATAGGCATAGCTGCCAATTTCAATATTGCTGCACATGACGCCCAGCAGCACCGAACGGTCGTCCGCGAGCACCGAGTAGTTGTGCATGGTGTTACCAATGGTGCCACCCGCAAACTGATGAGTAATCAGGTTTTTCTGTTTCAGCTCCTGATAAAGTGCTTCGGCAACATCATCCTCAATCACCAGTGAATGCCCGGCGCTTAATCCATAACGCTCAATGAACTCATCATCCACTTTCGCTTCAATATCGACCAGCGTTTGATCGATACCCACTACCCAGGCAGCGCTGGTTTCGTTTTCTGGCTGGAATTGCTGAAGCAGCGGATCGCGTGCGTTTACGGGAAAATAATGTTTGGATTTACGTTTGCCGGGAAATTTCATGGTTGTTTTTACGGGTGGTTAACTGAGCGGCGAATGTTAGCACATTCACACCTGAACGCGCGATACACACTCGGCTTTCAATATCGGACGGCGGGATCGCATTTTGCTGGTGGCGGTTTATTACAATGACGTAATTTGGAAGGAGTTTTTTATGAAACCGGAAAACAAATTACCCGTTCTGGAGCTCATTTCTGCTGAAATGAAGGCAGTTGTGAATACTTTTCAGGCGGATTTGCCGCCCTGGCCCGCAACGGGAACGATTGCAGAGCAACGTCAGTATTACACGCTTGAGCGCCGATTCTGGAATGCTGGCGCTCCAGAAATGGCAACCAGCGCTTACATGGTTCCCACACCTTATGGTCAGGTCGAGACTCGCCTCTACTCACCCAAAAGTCACAGCCCGGCGACACTATTTTATCTGCATGGTGGTGGTTTTATTCTCGGCAATCTTGATACCCACGATCGGATTATGCGACTGCTGGCAAGTTACACCCAATGTACAGTGATTGGTATTGCTTACACTCTTTCGCCGGAAGCACGTTTTCCGCAGGCAATAGAGGAAATTGTGGCTGCCTGTTGCCACTTCCACCAGCAGGCAGAGGATTATCAAATCAATATGTCACGCATTGGTTTTGCCGGTGATTCTGCAGGCGCAATGCTGGCGCTCGCCAGTGCGTTGTGGTTGCGTGATAAACAGATAGATTGCGGTGAAGTTGCGGGCGTTTTGCTGTGGTATGGGCTTTACGGATTACGGGATTCCGTGACTCGTCGTCTGTTGGGCGGTGTTTGGGATGGCTTAACGCAAGAGGATTTACAGATGTATGAAGAGGCGTATTTAAGCCACGACACAGACCGCGAGTCGCCGTATTACTGCCTGTTTAATAATGATCTCACCCGCGAAGTACCGCCCTGCTTTATCGCTGGGGCAGAGTTCGACCCTCTGCTGGATGACAGCCGTCTGCTTTACCAGACGTTAGCGGCACATCAGCAGCCTTGTAAGTTCAAACTCTACCCAGGCACGCTGCACGCCTTTTTGCATTATTCACGGATGATGAAAACCGCCGACGATGCTCTTCGCGACGGCGCTCAGTTCTTTAGCGATACGCTGCAACAAGACTAGCCATCATTTCGATATGTTCCGGTGCGGCATTAAGCGCCGGAATATATTCGTATTTTTTCCCGCCCGCACCGAGGAAGACTTCACGGTTTTGCTCGGCAATCTCTTCCAGCGTCTCCAGACAATCCGCCGCAAAGCCCGGACACATCACCTGGATATGACCGACACCTTTTTCTCCGAGCATTTTCAGTGTTTCGTCGGTATAAGGCATCAACCAGGGTTCCCGACCAAAGCGTGACTGATAGGTCATCATCACTTTTTCCGGTGCCATCCCCAGCGCGGAAGCCAGTTCGCGAGTCGTTGTGCGACAACGTTGCGGGTAATCATCGCCTTCATCGGCATAACGCTGGGGAATACCATGATAAGAGAGCAGCAGTAGATCCGGTTCGCCATGTTTAGCGAAAGAGGCACGTACGCTGTTCGCCAGTGCATTAATGTAATCGTGGTTATCGGCGTAATCACGAATAAACGATATCCCCGGAATGCTACGTTTGCGCGCCAGAATGCGTGCCAGCTCATCCCATACCGCACCGACCGTTGAACAGGAGTATTGCGGATAAAGCGGCAGCACCACGATATGATCTACATGTTCTGCCAGTAGTTCATCTACGGCGCTTTCCAGTGATGGCGAGCCATAACTCATTCCCAGCGCCACGGGCATATCCGGTAAGCGTTGTGCCAGCGCCTGCTGTTGCTGACGGCTGTAAACCATCAGCGGCGAGCCACCTTCCATCCAGACAGAGGCATACAACTTCGCCACACGCGGCGAGCGCAGCGGCAAAATTACGCCGCGCAGCAACGGCCACCACAACAGCCGTGAGGTATCAACCACGCGTCTGTCGCTTAAAAATTGTTTCAGGTAGCGTTTTACCGCTTCAGGAGTGGGGGCATCGGGTGTACCCAGGTTTGCCAGCAGAATACCGGTTTTAGTTTGACGCATTACCGCCTCTTATCGATTCAACTTGTTGATAATTGTAGCGGAAAAGTGAAGAAGAAGAACTAATTGCTGCAAGAGGTATTGCCTGAGGAGAATGAGCAGACCTGCCCGAAAGCAGATCTGCTGCGGCTTAATTAGCCGAGGATCTTTTCCAGATCAGCGCGAACTTCAGCAACCGGCTTGGTGCCGTCAACTTTCGCGTATTTGGTGTTACCCGCTTCCGCTTCTTTGGAGTAGTAGCCGATCAGCGGCGCAGTCATCTGATGGTATTCAACCAGACGTTTACGCACGGTTTCTTCCTGATCGTCTTTACGGGTAGTCAGTTCTTCACCGGTAACGTCGTCTTTGCCTTCTACTTTCGGCGGATTGAATTTAACGTGATATACACGACCAGACGGCGCGTGAACGCGGCGGCCTACGATACGGTCAACAATCAGTTCGTCCGGTACGTCGAATTCCAGAACGTAATCAACGTTGATGCCCGCTTCTTTCATCGCGTCTGCCTGCGGAATGGTTCGCGGGAAGCCATCAAGCAGGAAACCGTTACGGCAGTCTTCCTGAGCAATACGCTCTTTAACCAGTGCGATAACCAGTTCGTCAGTGACCAGTTTCCCCGCATCCATAATGTCTTTTGCTTGTTTACCCAGCTCGGAGCCAGATTTGACCGCAGCACGCAGCATATCACCCGTGGAGATTTGCGGAATACCATATTTCTCCATGATGAACTGAGCCTGAGTCCCTTTACCCGCGCCCGGAGCGCCAAGCAGAATGATACGCATTGCGAAAATCCCCTTAAGTGTCGAATTTTTTATAAAAGCGCTAAACGATACCACCATCAGGCGTTTGCCTCAAGAAAGGCCCCTGACGCTGAAACGGTTAAAGGTGAGATATTTTTATGGAAAGGACGATTTGCCGCTGTCTTATCAGGCGACTCAGATTTTTGCGTTGGGTTGAGAGAGGCAGTAAATGATGTCTCTTGAACAACGATTTGCTCAAGAGACAACCGAAATGACGCCACAAAATTGCGGTTTAAATTGCCGCGTCGTCCTCTTCACCAGTACGGATACGAATAACCCGCGCCACGTCAAAGACGAAGATTTTACCGTCACCGATTTTGCCGGTTTGCGCCGTGCGAATAATCGTATCTACGCAGATATCGACAATGTCGTCCGGCACGACAATCTCAATTTTTACCTTCGGCAGAAAATCCACCATATACTCCGCGCCGCGATACAGCTCGGTATGGCCTTTCTGGCGGCCAAAACCTTTCACCTCGGTGACCGTCATGCCGGTAATGCCGACTTCAGCCAGTGCTTCGCGGACATCGTCCAGCTTGAAGGGTTTAATAATCGCATCAATCTTTTTCATGCTATTCCTTGAAAAGGTCGCCTGTCTTTTGATCTGCTAAACGTAACACATAACGCCAATTCATTCCTTGAAATCGTTTGCATCCAGTTCGTGTCGGGAAAGCAGTTTATAAAATTCTGTCCGGTTGCGCCCCGCCATTCTCGCCGCGTGGGTGACATTACCTTTGGTGATTTGCAGCAGCTTACGCAAGTAGTTGAGTTCAAACTGATTACGCGCTTCGACAAATGTTGGCAGAGCCGTATTTTCGCCCTCCAGCGCCTGCTCGACTAACGCATCACTAATCACCGGAGATGATGTCAGCGCCACGCACTGTTCAATCACGTTGACCAACTGGCGCACGTTGCCCGGCCAGCTCGCGGTCATCAGGCGTTTCATTGCATCGGTGGAGAACGCGCGGACAAATGGTTTATGTCGCTCTGCCGCCTGGCGCAACAGGTGATTTGCCAGTAGCGGAATGTCTTCTGTGCGCTCCGCCAATGCCGGAATTTTCAGACTGACAACGTTGAGGCGATAGTAGAGATCTTCACGGAATTCCCCGCGCGCCATCGCCTTTGGCAGGTCACGGTGAGTGGCGGAAATAATCCGCACGTCGATATCAATATCGCGGTTGCTGCCCAGCGGGCGCACTTTGCGCTCCTGCAACACGCGTAGCAGTTTGACCTGCAACGGTGCGGGCATGTCGCCAATCTCATCGAGAAACAGCGTACCGCCTTCCGCCGCCTGGAATAAACCTTCGCGATTACTGACAGCGCCAGTAAACGCACCACGCGCATGACCAAACAGCTCGGACTCCAGTAATTGCTCGGGCAATGCGCCACAGTTAATAGCAATAAACGGCTTGCTGTTGCGCGGGCTGGCGTTGTGGATCGCCTGGGCAAAAATCTCTTTCCCGGTACCGCTCTGACCGTTAATCAAAACGCTAACATCTGACTGCGCCACCAGCCTCGCCTGTTCCAACAAGCGCAACATTAACGGACTACGAGTGACAATCGCCTCGCGCCAGCGTTCGTCGGTGGTTGGCGCGGATTGTTCCAGCGCATCATCAATTGCCTGATACAGCGCGTCTTTATCGACAGGCTTGGTGAGGAAACTGAACACGCCCTGCTGTGTCGCGGCAACGGCATCGGGAATGGAACCATGGGCGGTAAGAATAATTACCGGCATTCCCGGCTGCACTTTCTGGATTTCGGCAAACAACTGCATACCATCCATTTCATCCATCCGCAGGTCGCTGATGACTAAATCTACTTTTTCGCGATTCAGTACCCGCAATCCTTCAGCTCCACTTTCTGCCGTGACCACGCTGTAGCCTTCGCTGGTCAGACGCAGGCCAAGCAGTTTCAGCAATCCTGGATCGTCATCGACCAGTAATAAATGCGCAGGTTTATGGCTCATCAGGAGTGACCTCATGGGTAGATGGCGCGGGATTTTCACTCTCGTGCGGCGTATCCGGCGAGAAATTGCCAGCCGGTTTGCGGGTCGAGAGCTGACGTTCAATATCGGTCAGATTTTCCAGCTTGCGGGTGGTGAGCTCCAGTTGCTGCTGTAGAACGTGATGTTGCTGGCGCAAAGTATCCAGTTCGCTGTCGCTGGACTGCTGGAGTTTGCTGTAGCGTTGGCGCTCTTCCGCCAGTTGCAGTTGCAGCGCCTGACCGTCGCGCCAGAGTTGATACAGTGGGCGAACCTGTGCCGGGATCTCGGTACTTAACGCATCAATGCGCGCGACCAGCTGGCGGCGCTCATACGGCGTAATTTTGGCGTCGGCGAGCAAAATCCCTTGTTTAAAGGTATTTTGCCAGCTGCCGTCGTCATATTGGCGGGCTTGCTGACGCGACTGCGCAGGCATTAAACGATCAGCACAATCCATCGCCCGCAGCCAGTAAAGCGGATTGGTTTCGGTTGTTTTACCTTGCAGCGCCCAGATGTCGCTACATTCAGTAGAAAGATAGTCAGCCAGTTGATAAACCGGAATTTTTTCTTCTGCTGGCGTATCAATGGCTGGCTTATTGTGACTCTGCACGCAACCCAGCAATGCCAGACATGGCAGCCCTGCCAGCCATAGCCGTCGGGGCAATAATCGTTGAAAAATGTGTCGCATATTCACCAGACTTAAAACCTATCCCAGTGGGCGTAATTGTTGCAGGCAGTTTGGACATGGACAGCGCGGAGAAACCGGAGCGTACACGTAGTACGTAAGGATTTCGAGCACTGCACGGGGCCAAACTGGCAAATAAAATAGCCTGATGGGATAGGCTCTTAACATTATTTCGTGTTTTTCGACGACGGTAATTCAATGCGGAAGCAAACCTCTTGCCCGCTCTCGTCGACCAGATACAGTTCCCCCTGCATACGGCGAATACAATCCCTGGCAATGCTTAATCCCAGACCGCTGCCCTTCACCGCTCCTTTTCGCTGGTGGCTTCCCTGAAAAAAGGGTTCGAAGATCATGGCGCGTTCCTCTTGCGGAATGGGTGTGCCTGTATTGATGACATCAATATAAACCCGCGCGCCATGTAAACTGCTGCGAAGGCAAATGTTACCGGATTCAGCCCCGTAGTGCACCGCATTGGAGTAAAGATTATCCAGTACGCTCATCAGCAGCATTGGCTCCGCCAGGCAAGCAGTTGCTTTGAGATCGACGTCGGTATGCATCATTTTAGCCCGTGCGGGCAGGCTATGAGCAGAAACCACCATTTCCACCAGCGGTGCCAACTCTACACTCTCCAGTTCCACTGCACCGTCCGCCTGTTTACGGTTGTAATCAAGCAGTTGTTCGATCAGTTTTTGCAAATTGCGGCTGCTGCTATCAAGGATGCTCACCACCTCTTTTTGCTCGGGCGTAAGCGGCCCGACAACCTGGTCAGCCAGTAATTCAGTGCCCTCGCGCATACTCGCCAGCGGGGTTTTTAATTCATGAGATAAATGTCTTAAGAATTGATGGCGCTGGGATTCCAGCCATGACAGGCGCTCACTTAACCAAAGAATACGTTGCCCAACCGAGCGTAACTCACTCGGTCCACTGAACGAAACGCTATTGCCCAGAGAACGCCCTTCCCCCAGACGGTTGATCATCCGTTCAATATTTTTTACCGGGCCGATAATCATCCGCGTGAAGAGCAGTACCATCACCAGACTTACCAGAAATAACACCAGCGATTGCCAACCAAAATATTGCCCACGTTCGGCGATTTCACGCTGAAGCTGCTGTCCACGAGAGAACACCACTGTGCGCGTGGCCTGTACCATTTCGGTATTGGCGCTGGCAAAGGCTTCCAGACGCGCGGCGGCGGCAGCATCGGGACCGCTGTTGTTACACTGAAGTTGAGCCAGATTGTTCAAGTCCTGACGCAATGCCTGGTAGAGTTTATCGTCCGGCAGTACGCCTGCGTGGGCATCGAGCATTTCGCTATAACGCTTGCGCTGGCTTTGATAAACCTTCGCCAGGGTTGGGTCATCCAGCACGCAATACTGACGGTAGCTACGCTCCATCTCCAGCGCCGCGTTGGTCATCGCTTCACTGCGCCGGGCATCAATAAGCGTAGTGCGGTTAACCAGCGCCGCCTGATCGCTAAGCGCATTCAGGCTTTGCCAGGCTTGCCATGCCAGCACCAACAGGGGTAGCAGAATCAGCAAAAATGCCAGCATTACCAGTTGTCGTAATGAGCGGGGAAAAACGGGCCAGCGTTTCAAGGTGTTACTCTCGTCAGACGCGAATAGCCTGATGCTAACCGAGGGGAAGTTCAGATACAACAAAGCCGGGAATGACCCGGCTTTGTTATGGAATAAGGCGGTGCCTAACTCGACGTTTCGCCCGAGGGTTGATATAGCTAAGCTGATATCAGAAGTTGGACGGCAGGCACCTTGTTGTGCGTCATTCGAATTTTATGTAGCACGTCCCGAAGGGGCTGACATAAGTCGGTGAATGAGCCACTGATGACTATTATGCAGTAACTGTGCCAATAAATAAAATAGTTTGGTAACGTACTGATTATACGTTGTTTTGATGGATTTATGACTTCTTCGCTATTTGGCTGTAAATCAGCCATTGTGTCGCTAAAAAGCGACAGCTTAAGATAAATTTATTAGATCCAAATAAAATCAATCAATTAAATGTCGCCAAAAAGCGACACGGTAAACCACCCATTGTCGTGATTTACAGACACAAAAAAAGCTCCCGGAGCTGGGAGCTTATGATAGTGGTCGGCGTTTAATGCCACATCCGGGCAGCAAAACCAATAGTTTGACGACTTACCCCAACTGCTTACGCGCATTGCGGAAAATACGCATCCATGGGCCATCTTCCCCCCAGTTTTCCGGATGCCAGGAGTTACTGACAGTACGGAAAACACGTTCCGGGTGCGGCATCATAATGGTGACTCGACCACTTTCAGTCGTGACCGCCGTAATACCATTCGGAGAACCGTTCGGGTTAGCCGGGTAGGTTTCGGTGACTTTACCGAAGTTATCGACATAGCGCAGTGCCACCAGCCCTTTGCTTTCCAGTGCCGCCAGATGCGCCGCATCGCGCACTTCCACGCGCCCTTCGCCGTGAGAGACAGCAATCGGCATCTGCGAACCCACCATCCCTTGCAACAGCAGAGACGGGCTTTGGGTCACTTCTACCAGGCTGAAACGCGCTTCAAAGCGATCGGAGGTGTTACGCACGAAACGTGGCCACAACTCGCTACCTGGGATCAGTTCGCGTAGGTTAGACATCATCTGGCAACCGTTACATACCCCCAGCGCCAGCGTTTGCGGACGGTGGAAGAAGGTTGCAAACTCATCGCGTACACGGTCATTGAACAGGATAGACTTCGCCCAGCCTTCACCAGCCCCCAGCACGTCACCGTAGGAGAATCCGCCGCACGCTACCAGAGCGTGGAAATCCTCCAGGCCCGTGCGTCCAGCCAGCAGGTCGCTCATATGCACATCGATTGCATCGAAGCCTGCACGGTGGAAAGCTGCCGCCATTTCAACATGCGAGTTCACCCCCTGCTCACGCAGCACGGCAACTTTCGGACGCGCACCAGTGGCAATATACGGTGCTGCCACATCTTCGTTGATATCAAACGACAGTTTCACATTCAGGCCCGGATCGGCGTCGTTAGATTTCGCCTGATGTTCCTGATCGGCACACTCCGGGTTGTCACGCAGGCGCTGCATCTGCCAGGTAGTTTCTGCCCACCAGACACGCAACGTGGTGCGGCTTTCGCTGAATACAGTCTGCCCGTTGGCGGTAATTACAAAACGGTCACCGGAAACCGCCTGGCCAACATAATGGACGCAATCAGCAAGCCCATGCTGTGCCAGTACAGCTTCAACTGCTTCACGGTCAGCGGCTCGAACCTGAATCACCGCACCCAGTTCTTCGTTAAACAACGCCGCCAGGCGATCGTCACCCAGAGTGGCGATATCCGCGTCAATGCCGCAATGACCAGCAAAGGCCATTTCCGCCAGCGTTACCACCAGCCCGCCATCAGAGCGGTCGTGATACGCGAGCAGCTTACGCTGTGCAACCAGCGCCTGAATCGCGTCATAGAAGCCTTTCAGTTGCGCGACATCGCGTACATCTGCCGGTTTGTCGCCAAGCTGACGATAAACCTGCGCCAGCGCCGTTGCACCCAGCGCGTTATTGCCTTTGCCCAGATCAATCAGCAGCAGTGCGTTATCTTCGGTAGAAAGCTGCGGCGTGATGGTGTGACGCACATCTTCCACGCGGGCAAATGCAGAAATCACCAGCGAAAGCGGCGAGGTCATTTCGCGCTCTTCGCTACCTTCCTGCCAGCGGGTTTTCATCGACATGGAGTCTTTACCCACCGGAATCGTCAGGCCCAGCGCCGGACAAAGCTCTTCGCCCACCGCTTTAACAGCTTCATACAGGCCCGCATCTTCACCTGGATGACCTGCTGCCGCCATCCAGTTAGCGGAAAGTTTGATGCGTTTGATATCGCCAATCTGCGTTGCGGCAATGTTAGTTAACGCTTCACCAACCGCCAGACGAGCAGAGGCAGCGAAATCCAGCAGCGCAACCGGCGCACGTTCGCCAATCGCCATCGCTTCACCGTAGTAGCTGTCGAGGCTGGCGGTAGTGACTGCGCAGTTAGCGACCGGCACCTGCCACGGACCCACCATCTGATCGCGCGCCACCATGCCGGTTACGCTGCGATCGCCGATGGTCACCAGAAAGGTTTTCTCCGCCACAGTCGGCAGATGTAACACACGTTTCACCGCGTCAGCGATGGTGATCCCTTCACGGGCCAGCGCGTCGCCTTTCGCTTTCAGCGTTTGCACATCGCGGGTCATCTTCGGCGTTTTGCCAAGTAGTACGTCGAGCGGCAGATCGATGGGTTGATTATCAAAATGACGATCGTGCAGAGAAAGATGTAATTCTTCGGTGGCCTCACCAATCACCGCGTACGGTGCGCGCTCACGCTTACACAGTTCGTCAAACAGCGGTAACTGATCGGCAGCAACGGCCAGCACGTAGCGTTCCTGGGATTCATTACACCAGATTTCCAGCGGGCTCATGCCCGGTTCGTCGCTCAGGATATCGCGCAGTTCAAATTTACCGCCGCGTCCGCCGTCGCTCACCAGCTCCGGCATAGCATTAGAAAGACCACCCGCGCCGACGTCGTGGATAAACAGAATCGGGTTCGCGTCGCCAAGCTGCCAGCAGCGATCGATCACTTCCTGACAGCGACGCTCCATCTCCGGGTTATCGCGCTGTACGGAAGCAAAGTCGAGGTCGGCATCAGACTGACCAGACGCCATGGAAGACGCCGCGCCGCCGCCAAGACCGATGTTCATTGCGGGGCCACCGAGAACGATCAGTTTCGCACCGACGTTGATCTCGCCTTTTTGTACGTGATCGGCGCGAATATTGCCGATCCCACCCGCCAGCATGATCGGTTTGTGATACCCGCGCAGCTCTTCGCCGTTGTGGCTGTTCACTTTTTCTTCATAGGTACGGAAGTAGCCGTTCAGTGCCGGACGACCAAATTCGTTGTTAAATGCCGCGCCGCCCAGCGGACCTTCTGTCATGATGTCCAGCGCGGTGACAATGCGCTCAGGCTTACCGAAATCTTCTTCCCACGGTTGTTCAAAGCCAGGAATACGCAGGTTGGATACGGAGAAACCGACCAGGCCAGCTTTCGGCTTCGCGCCGCGGCCGGTGGCACCTTCATCGCGAATTTCGCCACCGGAACCGGTTGCCGCACCCGGCCACGGAGAAATCGCCGTTGGGTGGTTGTGGGTTTCGACTTTCATCAGGATGTGCGCCGGTTCCTGATGGAAGTCGTAGCGGCCCGTTTCGTGGTCAGCAAAGTAGCGGCCCACTTCGGAACCTTCCATCACGGCGGCGTTATCTTTATAAGCAGAAAGAACGTGATCCGGCGTGGTTTCGAAGGTATTTTTGATCATCTTGAACAGCGATTTCGGCTGTTGTTCTCCGTCGATAATCCAGTCGGCGTTAAAAATTTTGTGGCGGCAGTGCTCAGAGTTCGCCTGGGCGAACATATACAGCTCGATGTCGTTCGGGTTACGACCCAGCTTTGTGAACGCATCCTGCAGATAGTCAATTTCATCTTCCGCCAGTGCCAGGCCAAGACGCAGGTTAGCGTCGATTAGCGCCTGACGGCCCTGCCCCAGCAAATCAACGCTGGTGACCGGAGTCGGTTGATGGTGTGCAAACAGCTGCTCTGCATCATCTAAAGCAGAAAAGACCGTTTCCATCATGCGGTCGTGCAGTTCAGCGGTCACCTGCTGCCATTGTTGATGGGTCAGCGTACCGGCTTCTATATAGTAAGCAACGCCGCGCTCAAGGCGGTTTACCTGTTGCAGCCCGCAGTTATGGGCGATATCGGTCGCTTTCGAAGACCAGGGAGAGATGGTACCAGGACGCGGAGTCACCAGCAGGAGTTTGCCTTGCGGGGCGTGGCTGGCGAGTGCCGGGCCATATTTCAGCAGGCGTTCAAGTTGTGCGTGCTCATCATCGTTTAACGGCGCATTGAGGTCAGCAAAATGGACATACTCGGCGTAAATATTGTGAACCGGGAGCCTGGCAGCCTGAAAACGTGCCAGCAGTTTGTTGATTCGGAATGCCGACAATGCAGGCGAACCACGCAGAATTTCCATCATAAGTCTCTCGTCTTCTAAGCTTTCGGTGTACCCAAGGGGGGGGAAACGGGCGTCATTATAAAGAATCTGATGCGCTGACGAAACCGTTTGCGTGGAAATAAAATCACCATCGTGAATTAGCAACGCGTGCCGCCAATGGCTGTAATAAGTTGCCAACTGGCGCTGGTTTACGCAAAATGCCGCTCATTTATGAGTAAACCTTTCACTATTATTACGTTTTTTCAAGCTGGGATGCGCACGACACAGAGAATTAACTAATTGAAAAAATTAAAGATTAATTATCTGTTCATCGGCATTCTGGCACTGCTGCTCGCGGTCGCTCTCTGGCCATCCATTCCCTGGTTTGGTAAAGCCGACAACCGTATCGCCGCCATTCAAGCGCGGGGAGAGTTGCGTGTGAGCACTATTCATACCCCACTGACTTATAACGAAATCAACGGGAAACCTTTTGGCCTGGATTACGAACTGGCGAAACAGTTTGCCGAGTACCTCGGCGTAAAACTGAAAGTGACCGTGCGGCAGAATATCAGCCAGCTGTTTGACGACCTCGATAACGGCAACGCCGATCTGCTGGCTGCAGGACTGGTTTATAACAGTGAGCGGGTAAAAAATTATCAGCCTGGCCCTACCTACTATTCCGTGTCACAACAACTGGTTTATAAAGTGGGTCAGTATCGCCCGCGTACGCTGGGCAATCTGACAGCGGAGCAACTTACCATCGCACCAGGCCATGTGGTGGTTAACGATCTCCAGACCCTGAAAGAAACAAAATTCCCGGAATTAAGCTGGAAGGTAGACGACAAAAAAGGCTCAGCAGAATTAATGGAAGATGTCATCGAAGGAAAACTCGATTACACCATTGCTGATTCTGTCGCCATCAGCCTGTTTCAGCGCGTTCACCCGGAACTCGCTGTAGCGCTTGATATCACCGACGAACAGCCGGTGACCTGGTTTAGCCGATTAGATGGCGATAATACCCTTTCTGCCGCTCTGCTCGACTTCTTCAACGAAATGAATGAAGACGGTACGCTGGCACGCATTGAAGAGAAATACCTGGGGCATGGCGATGATTTTGATTACGTCGATACGCGCACGTTTTTACGCGCCGTCGATACCGTACTGCCGCAGTTGAAACCGCTGTTTGAGAAGTACGCCGAAGAAATTGACTGGCGTTTGCTGGCCGCTATTGCTTATCAGGAATCGCACTGGGATGCACAGGCCACTTCCCCGACGGGTGTGCGTGGCATGATGATGTTAACCAAAAATACCGCACAAAGCCTCGGCATTACGGATCGTACCGATGCCGAACAGAGCATCAGCGGCGGTGTGCGTTATTTGCAGGATATGATGAGTAAAGTGCCGGAAAGTGTGCCGGAGAACGAACGGATCTGGTTTGCCCTCGCCGCGTACAATATGGGCTATGCGCATATGCTGGATGCCCGCGCCCTGACGGCAAAAACTAAAGGTAATCCTGACAGTTGGGCTGACGTGAAACAGCGCCTGCCTTTACTTAGCCAGAAACCCTATTACAGCAAGCTGACTTACGGCTACGCACGTGGGCATGAAGCCTACGCTTATGTCGAAAATATTCGTAAGTATCAGATTAGCCTGGTGGGGTATCTGCAAGAGAAAGAGAAGCAGGCTACAGAAGCGGCGATACAACTGGCGCAGGATTATCCGGCAGTATCGCCAACGGAGCTGGGCAAAGAGAAATTTCCTTTTCTCTCGTTTCTTTCCCAGTCGTCATCAAACTATTTGACCCACTCTCCTTCTCTGCTGTTTTCCAGGAAAGGGAGTGAAGAGAAACAAAATTAATCCGTCGAGGATTGCGCTTTTTTCTGCGCTTTAATTTCCTGGCGGCGCATGCGAAAGAAGTCACTGAGCAACGCCGCGCACTCGTCTGCCAGTATTCCTTCCGTTATTTCCACTCGATGATTCATACCCGGATGGCGCAGCACATCCATTAAAGATCCCGCAGCGCCCGTTTTCGCATCACGCGCACCAAAGACCACGCGACCAATGCGACTGTGGATCATTGCTCCGGCACACATTACACAGGGTTCAAGCGTGACATACAACGTGGCGTCGATCAGACGATAATTTTGCATCACCAGACCGCCCTGCCGCAGAGCCATGATTTCTGCATGTGCGGTGGGATCATGTCGACCAATCGGACGGTTCCAGCCTTCGCCGATTACCCGATTGTTATGCACTAATACCGCGCCGACCGGCACTTCCCGCTCATCCCAGGCACGCTTCGCCAGCGTCATTGCATGACGCATCCAGTATTCGTGGCTAAATTCGACTTCAGACAAAAAGAAAACTCCGGTTATAAAAGCGCGGCGCATTATACACGGACGCTATGCTTTACTCTATTCCAGTTGCTGGAGTTCACCGCGCGGGGTTACCCGCCAACGATGCTGGCAGAAATAAAGCAGTGGATTGTCCTGATTACTGTCGCTATAGCCACTGTACAGCCGCAGCGGCGTGCCAATTTTGCGCTCCAGTTGCGCGACCTTTTCATGTCCCAGACAACGCATCGTCAATATCCAACCGCCATAACCCCGCTGGATCTGACTGGCAATAAGATTAACCCGCGGCAACCAGGGCGTATCATAATAAACCGCTTCAACCAGCGGCTGCGGAGAGCCTGTGATCAACCAAATATCCGCATCGGAACTTAACAGGTAGGTAGTCAAACGCTCCTGGACAAGCGGAAAAGCTGTAACATTGTCGCGAAACCAGTGCACAAAATCGGCCTGCAACGCCTGTAAACGCGCTTCACTGTGACCAAAAGTGCATCCCCAAAGAAGCAGACTCATCGGCCATCGTGCTGCACGACCTTTTATCAATAACGCGATGGCAATGACCGGCAACAACGGCAGGACAAGTAATGCATTCAGCGGTTGGCGACGCAGTAAATAACGCATAAAACTGCCGAACATATCCTGCTGATGCAATGTTCCATCTAAGTCAAAAAACACCACACGACGCTCGTGAGTTGCCAAACCATACTCCTCTGGACTGAAACATCCTGATTAATCTTCGCTACTACATAGCCTAACAGATAGATCATCACTTTTCCGGCAACAATCGACTGCATCATGGCTATCTGGAATTTTTAATTCATGGCAATTAGCAGCAATGGAATATAAAATTCACTCGCGTGTGTTTCATATTGCCTGTTGTCGCCATAATTTCATCGCGAGGAAAGATATGAACGGCTTACTTCGTATCCGTCAGCGTTACCAGGGGCTTGCCCAGAGTGATAAAAAACTGGCGGATTATCTGCTGCTACAACCTGATACGGCGCGCCATTTAAGCTCTCAGCAACTGGCCAACGAAGCCGGAGTCAGTCAGTCCAGCGTCGTGAAGTTCGCGCAAAAACTCGGCTATAAAGGTTTTCCGGCATTGAAGTTGGCGTTGAGTGAAGCGCTGGCAAGCCAGCCGGAATCCCCTTCTGTACCCATTCATAACCAAATCCGTGGTGATGATCCGTTACGGCTGGTCGGCGAAAAACTGATTAAAGAAAATACTGCCGCCATGTACGCAACGCTAAACGTTAATAGTGAAGAGAAACTACATGAAGGCGTGGCAATGTTGCACTCTGCGCGGCGGATAATTCTGACCGGTATTGGCGCTTCGGGTCTGGTGGCGCAAAACTTTGCCTGGAAGCTGATGAAGATTGGCTTCAATGCCGCCGCAGTGCGCGATATGCATGCGCTACTCGCCACAGTCCAGGCGTCGTCCCCTGACGATCTGTTATTAGCCATTTCCTACACCGGTGTACGACGCGAGTTAAACCTGGCGGCAGATGAGATGCTGCGAGTGGGCGGAAAAGTGCTGGCGATTACCGGCTTTACTCCCAATGCCCTGCAACAGCGTGCTTCTCACTGCCTGTATACCATTGCCGAAGAACAAGCGACAAACAGTGCTTCAATCTCTGCTTGTCACGCTCAGGGAATGTTAACGGATTTACTGTTCATTGCGCTGATTCAGCAGGATCTGGAACTGGCACCAGAACGTATTCGTCATAGTGAAGCGCTGGTGAAAAAACTGGTTTGAGTAAAGAATGCGCGTATAATGCCCGCCCGGTTTGTGTTGTTTTGAGAGTTTCCTTATGGCGCTGTTAATCACTAAAAAATGCATCAATTGTGATATGTGTGAACCCGAATGCCCGAATGAGGCGATTTCGATGGGTGAACATATCTACGAGATTAACAGCGATAAGTGTACCGAATGCGTAGGCCACTACGAGACGCCCACCTGCCAGAAGGTGTGCCCGATCCCTAATACTATTGTGAAAGATCCGGCGCATGTCGAGACAGAAGAACAGTTGTGGGATAAATTTGTGCTGATGCACCACGCGGATAAAATTTAATATTCTGCTCTGGAAGTAGAGTATTAATTATTTTACAGGAAAGCCTTAACGCCATTATATTTATTTAATTGATGACATTAGCATAATTATTCACCAAATGAATTTATATAATATCTGCCCAGACATTTATTTATAATTATTAAAGGCGCGCCTGGCTGGTTAACCTGACGCGCCTTAAGTACGTTTCATGGTGTTACAAGAACAGAAGGATCAGCTGTAAAACAGCAATGACGACTTTAATGACCCGTTTAATCAGGTATCGGCAATCAGTCATTCGTTTTTCCTTAAACAAGGAATGCAGCCGTTCAGATTAGCCCTTACATCTCCCCAAAACTGAACGTGCGAGTTATTGGAATCGAGTGCCGCACTCCACACCAGAGCTTTGACGACACCACTCGTTTCAATGGGGGAATTCAGTGGCATGGCGTAGAACACAGCAAAATTGCCAATAACGAAACCGATTTTAATGTACTTATCAAAAAGCGGTCACGTTAATCTTTTCATCAATGTCGATTTCTTCGTAAAGGCTCGCGTTTTTTATGTCAGAGATTGCAAGTTGCTTGTACAGGATAACGAAATTGATCCATAATCATTTCCGTTGGAATCGTGTGCTGCACAAAATTAAAGTTGTAAAGTAAAACCCCCGTTCCTTACCAGTTCGGGGGTTTTACTTTTTAAAGAGAACGGTATTATTTTAACTTTCGATAATTACCGTGGCACAAGCATAGTGGCGCTCATCTGCCAGCGTTACATGCATATTTACAACGCCGAGTTTTTCCGCCAGTTTTAACGCCTCACCCCATAGCCGCAACCGTGGTTTGCCGAGCTCATCGTTGAATACTTCAAACTGATTAAACGCCAGACCATTGCGGATCCCGGTGCCAAACGCTTTTGCCGCCGCTTCTTTCACGGCAAAGCGCTTTGCCAGAAAACGCACCGGCTGGTGGTGCGTTTTCCAGATTTCCCATTCGTTATCGCTTAATACGCGACGTGCCAGGCGCTCACCGGATCGGGCGATCACCGCTTCTATGCGAGCGATCTCCACGATATCCGTGCCTAAACCTAATATTGCCATTAGCCACGCGCTTCCAGCATCAAACGCTTCATTTCTGCCACCGCATCTTTCAGTCCGGTCATCACTGCACGACCAATAATGGCATGACCGATATTCAGTTCGTGCATCTCAGGAATGGCGGCAATGGCTTTCACGTTGTGATAGGTCAGACCGTGACCAGCGTTAACTTTCAGACCGAGACTTGCGGCAAAGGTCGCGGCTTTCGTAATGCGCGCCAGCTCCTGCGCCTGTTCAGCGTCAGTTTTGGCATCGGCATAGCAACCGGTGTGGATCTCGATGAACGGTGCGCCAACCTCTGCCGCGGCTTTGATCTGCTCTTCATCGGCGTCGATAAACAGAGAAACCTGAATCCCGGCATCCGCCAGACGTTTACAGGCATCGCGCATTTTGTCACGCTGCCCTGCGACGTCCAGGCCACCTTCGGTTGTGACTTCCTGGCGCTTTTCAGGTACCAGGCAGCAAAAATGCGGCTTTGTTTCAACGGCGATCGCCAGCATCTCTTCGGTCACCGCCATCTCCAGATTCATGCGGGTATCCAGCGTCTGACGCAGGATGCGCACGTCGCGGTCGGTAATGTGGCGACGATCTTCACGTAGATGCACGGTAATGCCATCCGCCCCCGCCTGCTCAGCAATAAACGCCGCCTGCACCGGATCCGGGTAAGCAGTACCACGTGCGTTACGCAGCGTTGCAATATGGTCAATGTTGACGCCTAACAGTAATTCAGCCATGACAATCCTCATCATTCATAATGTGTTTTCACCGTTCGCTTTGGCATAAACTGCCGGAACAGTTCCCTGCTCTTTAATGGTTTACCGCCAAGATACGGCTTAAGCGCCATGCGGGTAAAGCGTTTCGCGGCGCGTAGTGTGTCTGCGTCAGGAAATTCCCGCGCGTTTAACGCTTTTAACTGCCTTCCAGTGAACGTTTTATTGTCGATAACGACGCTTGCGATAAACCCTTTTTCTTCGCGATAACGATACGTCATGGTGTCATCTACCGGCTCGCCGCTACCCGCACAATGGGTAAAATTGACGCCATAACCCAGATGACCGAGCAGTGCCAGTTCAAAGCGGCGCAGCGCGGGTTCTGGCGTACCAGTGGCACCTGCAAGAGACTGAATGCAGTGCAAGTAATCGAAAAAGAGTTCAGAGAAGCGCGTCTCGTATTCCAGCACGCGGGAGAGAAGTTCGTTAATGTACAAACCACTGTAAAGGGTGATACCGCTTAATGGCAGCGCCAGCGAGACAGCTTCAGCACTGCGCAGCGTTTTGACTTCGCCACGCCCGCCAAAACGTAGCAAGAGAGGGGTGAAAGGCTGTAATGCACCTTTCAGGGTAGAGCGTTTAGAGCGTGCGCCTTTGGCAACCAGACGCACGCGACCCGATTCCTCCGTGAAGACGTCCAGCATCAGGCTGGTTTCGCTCCACGGGCGACTATGCAGGACAAATGCGCGCTGCCAGCCTTCCATCGGAGTTACTCTTAAAGATCGTCAACATAACCGAGACTGCGCAGTGCGCGTTCGTCGTCGGCCCAACCGGATTTCACTTTTACCCACAGCTCAAGGTGAACAGGCGCTTCGAACATTTCCTGCATGTCTTTACGCGCTTCAATCCCGATGGTTTTGATCTTGGCCCCTTTGTTGCCAATGACCATCTTCTTCTGCCCTTCACGCTCAACGAGAATCAAACCGTTGATGTCATAACCTCCGCGTTCGTTAGAGACGAAACGTTCGATCTCCACGGTCACGGAGTACGGCAGTTCAGCGCCGAGAAAACGCATCAGTTTTTCGCGGATGATTTCAGACGCCATAAAACGCTGCGAGCGATCGGTGATGTAATCTTCCGGGAAGTGATGGGTCGCTTCAGGCAGATGCTTACGCACAATTGCCGCGATAGTGTCGACATTCAGCCCGGTTTCGGCAGAGATCGGCACGATATCGAGGAAGTTCATCTGGCTTGCCAGGAACTGTAAGTGTGGCAGCAGATCGGCTTTTTCCTGCACGTTGTCCACTTTATTCACCGCGAGGATTACCGGCGCTTTGCCATCGCGCAGTTTGTTGAGCACCATTTCATCGTCCGGCGTCCAGCGGGTGCCTTCAACGACAAAAATCACCAGCTCAACGTCGCCAATGGAGCTGCTTGCCGCTTTGTTCATCAGGCGGTTAATGGCGCGTTTTTCTTCCATATGCAGGCCTGGGGTATCGACGTAGATCGCCTGATACGCGCCTTCAGTATGGATCCCTACAATGCGGTGACGAGTTGTCTGCGCCTTGCGGGAGGTGATGGAGATTTTCTGCCCCAACAATTTATTCAACAATGTGGATTTGCCAACGTTCGGACGTCCGACGATAGCAATAAATCCGCAGTAACTTTTATCGTTGCTCATTCCAGCTCCAGTTTTTTCAACGCCTGTTCGGCGGCAGCCTGCTCAGCCTTACGACGGCTTGAACCTGTGCCAACCACCGGTTCACTCAGGCCGCTGACCTGGCAGTGGATAGTAAATTCCTGATCGTGCGCCTCACCACGTACCTGGACTACCAGATAAGTCGGTAGCGGCAAATGACGACCCTGCAAATATTCTTGCAAGCGCGTTTTCGGATCTTTTTGTTTATCGCCTGGGCTAATTTCGTCCAGACGGGTTTGATACCAGTTAAGGATTAATTTCTCGACGGTTTGAATGTCACTGTCGAGGAATACGCCACCAATTAATGCTTCGACGGTGTCGGCGAGAATAGATTCACGACGAAATCCACCGCTTTTAAGTTCACCTGGCCCTAAACGTAAGCACTCGCCTAACTCAAATTCGCGCGCCAGTTCAGCCAGCGTATTGCCACGAACCAGCGTGGCGCGCATCCGGCTCATATCGCCTTCATCCACGCGAGGAAAACGGTGATAAAGCGCATTGGCGATAACGTAGCTCAGAATAGAGTCGCCTAAAAATTCTAAACGCTCGTTATGTTTGCTGCTGGCACTACGATGGGTTAATGCCTGCTGCAACAGTTCCTGATGATTAAAAGTGTAGCCCAGCTTCCTTTGAAGCCGATTAATTACGATGGGGTTCATGCGATACCAATAAATAAATGCGTCAACAATTCAGCACACGAAACAGACCTGATATACATGGCTCTACTAACTGCTTCGCTGCAGTTTCAGTTTACCGGTATATGGGGACCAACGCTGTTTCGTGTGCCGTGGCAACCTGGAGGTGCCAACCTTAAACTTCGGGGGAATATTCTATACACAACGACGGGGGATGTCGTTAGCCACGGGAGATTTATCTCATAAATAATTCACGTTGTCGCCATAACGGCGACAACGTGAACGAAGATAAGCTATTAATGGATGCCGCCAATACGACTTAAGCGCACACCAGTAGGCCATTCGCCTTCTTGCTTATCGAAACTCATCCAGATAGCCGTTGCCCGACCTACCAGATTCGCTTCTGGCACAAAGCCCCAGTAACGGCTGTCCGCGCTGTTGTCACGGTTGTCACCCATCATGAAGTATTGGCCCGGTGGAACAATCCAGGTTGCCAGTTGTTGCCCTGGCTGCTGGTAATACATCCCTACCTGATCCTGGGCAATCGGCACTGTCAAAATACGGTGCGTCACATCACCCAGAGTCTCTTTACGCTCGGAAAGACGAATTCCATTTTCTTTGGTTTCGTTTTTCGGCACTTCAAAGAATCCGCTGGTTGCTTCCCCACCATTACGACGTGAGAAGGTCTGAACGAAATCGCTCGGTTCCACGTTTGAGTAGGTGACCGGCAGCGCGTTTTCACACGCCTGACCGGAGCTGCATCCCGGCTGAATCGTCAGCTCTTTTGAAACCGGATCGTAAGTGACTTTATCGCCCGGTAAACCCACCGCACGCTTGATGTAATCAAGCTTTGGATCTTCCGGGTATTTAAAGACCACAATATCGCCACGTTTCGGATGACCGGTTTCGATCAGCGTTTTCTGGTAGATAGGATCTTTAATGCCATAAGCAAATTTTTCTACCAGAATAAAGTCACCGATTAACAGAGTCGGCATCATCGAACCTGACGGGATCTGGAACGGTTCATAAATAAACGAACGCACAATCAATACAA
Source organism: Escherichia sp. GZ89 (assembly GCF_019366485.1). Taxonomy (NCBI): domain Bacteria; kingdom Pseudomonadati; phylum Pseudomonadota; class Gammaproteobacteria; order Enterobacterales; family Enterobacteriaceae; genus Escherichia; species Escherichia sp. GZ89. Next base: position 231,156 of record NZ_JAEOHX010000008.1, read on the forward strand.
TAGCCAGCACCGGAAAAACAGAAGCACCGGTTTCCAGCCAGCCAGGCTTCGGCGCAACTTTCTTCAGCGTTGCTTTATCCAGTAAGTCACCGGCAGCCGCCTGCGCCGCTGCCTGACGTTCCCGCCGTTTAGGTGCGAAAAAGAATTTATCCACGCACCATAAAATGCCCGTCACCAGTGTGGCAATCACCAGAATCAGGGCAAACATATTCGCCATGCCAACTCCTAAGGGTTATTTGTTGTCTTTGCCGACGTGCAGAATGGCGAGGAACGCTTCCTGCGGCAGCTCGACGTTACCGATCTGCTTCATGCGTTTCTTACCTTCTTTCTGCTTCTGCAGCAGCTTTTTCTTACGGCTGATATCGCCGCCATAACATTTAGCCAGTACGTTTTTACGCAGCTGTTTCACGGTGGAGCGCGCAATGATGTGCGTACCAATCGCTGCCTGAATGGCGATATCAAACTGCTGGCGTGGGATCAGATCTTTCATCTTTTCCACCAGCTCGCGACCACGGTTTTGCGAATTATCACGGTGGGTGATCAGCGCCAGCGCATCAACACGTTCACCGTTGATTAATACGTCTACACGTACCATGTCGGACGCCTGGAAGCGTTTGAAGTTGTAATCCAGAGACGCATAACCACGCGAGGTAGATTTCAGGCGATCGAAGAAGTCGAGCACCACTTCAGCCATCGGGATCTCGTAGGTCAACGCCACCTGGTTACCGTGGTAAACCATGTTGGTTTGTACGCCACGTTTTTCTACGCACAGCGTAATAACGTTACCGAGATATGCCTGCGGCAATAGCATGTGACACTCTGCAATCGGCTCGCGCAGTTCGTAGATGTTATTTACCGCTGGCAGCTTCGATGGGCTGTCGACGTAAATAACTTCTCTTGACGTGGTTTCAACTTCATACACTACGGTCGGCGCAGTGGTGATCAGATCCAGATCGTATTCACGTTCCAGACGTTCCTGAATGATCTCCATGTGCAGCAAACCGAGGAAGCCGCAGCGGAAACCAAAGCCCAACGCGCTGGAGCTTTCCGGCTCATAGAACAGTGAGGCATCATTCAGGCTGAGTTTGCCCAGCGCGTCACGGAAGGCTTCATAGTCGTCAGAGCTTACCGGGAACAAGCCTGCGTAAACCTGCGGTTTGACTTTCTTAAAGCCAGGCAGCGCCTTTTCTGCCGGATTACGCGCCAATGTTAAGGTATCACCTACCGGTGCACCGTGGATATCTTTGATCGCACATACCAACCAGCCAACTTCACCGCATTTCAGTTCAGTGCGGTCAACCTGCTTCGGCGTGAAAATACCCAGACGGTCGGCGTTATAGGTCTGCCCGGTACTCATGACTTTCACTTTGTCGCCCTTACGCAGGGTGCCGTTTTTAATACGGATAAGTGAAACAACGCCCAGGTAGTTGTCGAACCAGGAGTCGATAATTAGCGCCTGTAACGGGCCTTCCGGATCGCCTTCCGGCGGCGGAATGTCGCGCACCAGACGTTCGAGAACGTCCTGCACACCAACGCCGGTTTTCGCTGAGCAGCGCACTGCGTCGGTTGCGTCGATACCAACGATATCTTCAATCTCTTCTGCTACGCGTTCAGGATCAGCTGCCGGCAGGTCAATCTTGTTCAGTACCGGCACTACTTCGAGATCCATTTCCATCGCGGTGTAGCAGTTTGCCAGGGTTTGCGCTTCTACGCCCTGCCCGGCGTCGACCACCAGCAATGCACCTTCACAGGCAGCCAGCGAACGGGAAACTTCATAGGAGAAGTCTACGTGGCCCGGGGTGTCGATAAAGTTAAGCTGATAGGTTTCGCCGTCAGACGCTTTGTAATCCAGCGTCACGCTTTGCGCTTTGATGGTAATGCCACGCTCACGCTCAAGATCCATGGAATCGAGAACCTGCGCCTCCATTTCACGGTCAGACAGGCCACCGCAGATCTGGATAATACGGTCAGACAGCGTCGATTTACCGTGGTCAATGTGAGCAATGATCGAAAAGTTACGTATATTCTTCATAAAGTATGATTATTGTGCCTTAATGCCCGGTTAACCAGGCTTTTAGAAGTCGCTGTTCTGAGCTTAACGTCTGTATTAATAGAAACGCCGCATTCTACACTACAACATTGAGGCGAGGAAATGTTCATACCGTATGGATTGTGGTATCTGGAAACGTCCTCGCATTTGTTATGCAAAATGCAACAAAGCCAGTGAAATCACTGGCTCGCGTCTTCCGAAGATGTTTCAAATCGCACAAGGCCTGGCGGCAATGCCACGCTTAAGATGATCGGTTGCCATTCCGCCCGGGCAGCAAACTTTCGCGAGTAGCCGCGTGCAATCAGGAATCCACCAACGCCGCCGAGAATCGCACCGCATAATGCTGCAAGATCTGAAGCAAAGAGTAGCTGAAATAACGAAGCGATGAGGAATAATCCCACCAACGGCGACATATAAACCAGTAATGCGGAGCTAAGCAGGCTGCCTTCGGTGATTCCTAATTCCACTTTTTGCCCCGGCACTAACGGTTCATCACAGGGTACGACAATGGTATGCGTGGTTTGTGGGCCAAGTTTATTCAGCACGCGGCTACCGCAACCGACACGGGAAGCACAGCTGCTGCATGAGGCTTTAACATCACAACTGACCAGCGCCTGCCCGTTTTGCCAGGAGACGACAGTAGCCCACTCTTTGATCATTGCGCTGCCCCAAACTTAATATTCTCGGCAATGCGTTTCGCCGTTTGCGGCGGCAGTTCGCCGACAATGGTGATTTCGGCGTTATCACGTACGCTTGTACTGACGGTTCTGCGTCCGGTGCGCAACATCTGATCGGTGCTCGATGGCGTAGCGCGGTTAACGTTTACCGAGAAGCTGAATAATCCGTCGGAATAGAGACGTGATTCGATAGGCATGTTGTCCATCGTCGGTAACGGACGTCGGCTGCTGGAAACCTCACTAAACCCCTGTGGCAACCAGGTTGGCGTCCAGCTGAATTTAGCTTTTTCACCTACAGGAACAGAAAGCAGCGGCGGCAGATTTGCTTTCGCCAGCGTCTGCATACTGCTGCTGATATCCTGATTGACATTAAAAGCAATCACGCGAAATTGTTCCAGCGTTTCACCATCGCGATCAAGGAGATCAACCCTCATCGGTAATTTCGATTCGGTGTCCATCCACACGATGTAGCTGTAGCGTGTGCCATCACGGGCCACCACGCGAATGACTTCGCAAAGACGATCAGCAATACGCGTGCGTCCCACGGAGATAAAGTCGTAGTAAGGAGAAAGGCGTTTGAAATCGGTATAGATGAGCGATGGCAGAGAATCAACAATGTAATCGCCATTAAGCGTGAACGGTTCAAGGCCCGGTTCAAAGTAGCTGATTTCATTGCCGCGCTGTACCACTTCCCGGCGCGGGCCATCCATTTGCAACAATTGTGCAAGAGGACGGTTATCGAGGCGTGCATGTCGATAACGCAGAGACTCAACACCCTGTTTATTGATGCTGATGAATGACAGCTCGTAATTCAGTGACTGACTGGCCAGGTTCATCTGCTGTAATAACGCCCCGGACGCGGGAGTGGCCGAGGCGTTAGCAGAGAATAACAGGCTACCTGTCACTAATGACATGGCAAACCAAAGTTGCTTCATTACTGCGATTGCGTTCCTAAAGTTTGAATTCCTGGCACCTGTACAGCGGCTTGCTGGGTTTGGGCCTGCTCAAACTGAAGCTGTTCAGAGTGGAGTCGGCGTTGCAGTTCGTAATCCTGCAACATTGCATTAATGCGACGACGCTGCTCCTGTACCTGCTGCTGTTGACCATTGTTGGCGGTCGCTTCAGAAGGTACTCCCAGGCTTACCGGGCTGGCTTTACCCATCATCGGCAGTGTATTAAATACTGGCGTTTCGGGCTGCTGGGACGTTTCAGATTGCCCATTATAGTGCTGGACGCCAACGATAACTGCAAGCGATACGCAAGCTGCTACGCCCATTTGGGTAAGCTGTGCTGCCCATGGACGTACTTTCTGCCAGAATGGCATTTTCTGCCATTGATGCGGCGCAGGCTGGGCCTCTGGGATCAGTGTCGCCGGTTGACGTACTGGCTCTTCTTCAATGGCGGCCATTACGCGTGAAGAGATATCGAAATGGAGCACCTCGGAAGTATCACCCCGCATTGAGTCACGGATTAAGTGATAGCTTTCCCAGGTTTTCTGCATTTCTGGGTTATGAGCCAGTTCGTTAAGCAGCTCACTATCCAGCGTTTCGCCATCCATTAAAGCGGAAAGTTGTTCTTTCTGCATGCCTAATACCCTTATCCAGTATCCCGCTATCGTCAACGCCTGATAAGCGGTTGAACTTTGTTATCAATAGCTTCCCTCGCTCGGAAGATACGTGAACGCACCGTACCTACCGGACAATCCATGATAGCGGCTATCTCTTCATAGCTCAGGCCATCCAGCTCCCGCAAGGTTATTGCCATGCGTAAATCTTCCGGGAGGGACTCAATAGTTCGGAAAACTATCTGTCTCAGTTCTTCTGACAACATTAAGTTCTCAGGGTTCGAAATTTCTTTCAACGCGCCGCCACTTTCGAAGTTTTCAGCTTCAATGGCATCCACATCACTGGAAGGTGGACGACGCCCCTGAGCAACCAGGTAATTTTTCGCTGTATTTACAGCAATCCGATACAGCCATGTATAAAAAGCGCTATCTCCCCGGAACGAATCCAGCGCACGATAGGCTTTAATAAAAGCTTCTTGTACCACATCGGGAACATCACCCGACGGCACATAGCGGGAAACCAGACTCGCCACTTTATGCTGATAGCGCACTACCAGTAAGTTAAAGGCTTTCTGATCTCCCTTCTGGACCCGTTCAACCAGGACCTGGTCCGTTAACTGCTCGCTCATCCGAGGTAAAGTCTCCCCAAACCAAATTTCCACGCGCTATCGAAACGCCACTCCATTAGCTGCAATTTGAGCAAGCAAAGGGTTAGAGTGTCTCGTTTTTGTAAAGTTCCGTAACGCATCTGTTTTTGTTTGTCATGCTGTAGACGGATCATTATCTATCATTATAAGTCTACAGAATCTGAACATCGCATTATCTGTGTAGAAATGCCCATTTAACTGCCTGAAGAGTAACCCAACGGCCTTTTTATTTCACCACCTAATCCTTCGCCAGCCAGTAACTTCTCGTTTTCTCGTCGCCGTGATTCGGTCTGTTTAGCCCCTGTAACAAAAACTAAAATAGCAGGTGTTTAATCGCACAACATGATGCTATGCTGACCAAACCGTGTTTAGTAAATTAAACAAAGAAAATGAATACTCTCCCTGAACATTCATGTGACGTGTTGATTATCGGTAGCGGCGCCGCCGGGCTTTCACTGGCGCTACGTCTGGCTGACCGGCATCATGTCATCGTTCTAAGTAAAGGCCCAGTAACGGAAGGTTCAACATTTTATGCCCAGGGCGGAATTGCCGCCGTGTTTGATGAAACTGACAGCATTGATTCGCATGTGGAAGACACAATGATAGCCGGTGCTGGTATTTGTGATCGCCATGCAGTTGAATTTGTCGCCAGCAATGCGCGTTCCTGTGTGCAATGGTTAATCGACCTGGGGGTGTTGTTTGATACCCACGTTCAATCGAATGGCGAAGAAAGTTACCATTTGACCCGTGAAGGTGGACATAGTCACCGACGAATTCTTCATGCTGCGGACGCCACCGGTAAAGAAGTAGAAACCACACTAGTGAGCAAGGCGCAGAACCATCCGAATATTCGCGTGCTGGAGCGCAGCAACGCGGTTGATCTGATTGTTTCTGACAAAATTGGCCTGCCGGGCACGCGACGAGTTGTTGGCGCGTGGGTATGGAACCGAAATAAAGAAACAGTGGAAACCTGCCACGCAAAAGCAGTGGTGCTGGCAACCGGCGGTGCGTCAAAAGTTTACCAGTACACTACCAATCCGGATATTTCTTCTGGCGATGGTATTGCTATGGCGTGGCGCGCGGGCTGCCGGGTCGCCAATCTCGAATTTAATCAGTTCCATCCTACCGCGCTGTATCATCCGCAGGCACGCAATTTTCTGTTAACGGAAGCACTGCGCGGCGAAGGCGCTTATCTCAAGCGACCGGATGGCACGCGTTTTATGCCTGATTTTGACGAGCGCGGCGAACTGGCTCCGCGCGATATTGTCGCCCGTGCTATTGATCACGAAATGAAACGCCTCGGCGCAGATTGTATGTTCCTCGATATCAGCCATAAGCCCGCCGATTTTATTCGTCAGCATTTCCCGATGATTTATGAAAAGTTATTGGGACTGGGGATTGATCTCACGAAAGACCCTGTGCCGATTGTGCCTGCTGCACACTATACCTGCGGTGGTGTAATGGTTGATGATCATGGGCGTACGGACGTCGAAGGTTTGTACGCCATTGGCGAAGTGAGTTATACCGGCTTACACGGCGCTAACCGCATGGCCTCAAATTCATTACTGGAGTGTCTGGTTTACGGCTGGTCGGCGGCGGAGGATATTACCAGGCGTATGCCTTATGCCCACGACGTCAGTACGTTACCGCCGTGGGATGAAAGCCGTGTTGAGAACCCTGACGAACTGGTGGTGATTCAACATAACTGGCACGAGCTACGTCTGTTTATGTGGGATTACGTCGGCATTGTGCGCACAACGAAACGTCTGGAACGCGCCCTGCGGCGGATCAATATGCTTCAGCAGGAAATAGACGAATATTACGCCCATTTCCGCGTATCAAATAATTTGCTGGAGCTGCGTAATCTGGTACAGGTTGCCGAGTTGATTGTTCGCTGTGCGATGGTGCGCAAGGAGAGCCGGGGGCTGCATTTCACGCTGGATTACCCGGAGTTGCTCACTCACTCTGGCCCATCGATCCTTTCCCCCAACAACCTTTACATAAACAAATAAAAAGCCTGGGTCAGCGCAGTGTACGCTTCGGAATAGCTCTGGTCTGGCCCACGAATCACTAAGCGATCGCTATAGCATTCTCCCGCCTGTGGGGAGAATGCCAGCAGCACCCGATGCGGCTGTCGCGTTTCGTTTTCCGCCACATCCGTCCGTAAACGTAAATGCCAGCCCATTCTTAATGCCAGTTCAGTAAAACCATTACCAATCTGCTCTGGCAACACCACGCAAAAAAATCCCTCTTCAGTAATGCACTCCGCCGCGCAGGTTAGCAACGATTGATGATCAAGCGTAGTGGTATAGCGTGCCTGTTCCCTCTGCGGCGTAGCGCACTCAACGCCCTGCTGATAATAAGGCGGGTTACTGATGATTAAATCAAAGCGTGCTGTCTGCTGTGTGATCCACTGCTGAATATCCGCCGGATAGATATTAATCCGCTCTGCCCAAGGGGACTGGTTGATATTTTCCTGCGCCTGAGTCGCAGCTTCACTTTCCAGTTCAACGGCATCAATCATCACGCTGTCATCGGTTCGCTGCGCCAGCATTAATGCCAGCAACCCGCTACCCGCGCCGATATCAAGGCAACGTTTTACCCCAGCCACCGGTGCCCATGCGCCCAGCAAAATGCCATCCGTTCCCACTTTCATCGCACAGCGATCGTGAGCAACAAAAAACTGTTTAAAAGTAAATCCATTACGACGAAGCACGGATGTAGACTGTGACATGAAAATAAAACCTTGCAGGAAAAACGGCGATAGCACCGGGTGAGAACAATACCCGAGAAGCGATATCCATACAAACAGATGAAGATTGCAGCCGTAACGTCTATAATCAGCGCCCCACACAGAGGTAGAACATGACTGTAACGACTTTTTCCGAACTTGAACTCGACGAAAGCCTGCTGGAAGCCCTCCAGGATAAAGGTTTCACTCGCCCGACCGCCATTCAGGCTGCCGCCATTCCGCCTGCGCTCGATGGCCGTGATGTACTCGGTTCTGCGCCGACAGGCACCGGTAAAACGGCGGCGTATCTGCTGCCAGCGTTGCAGCACCTGCTCGATTTCCCCCGTAAGAAATCCGGTCCGCCGCGTATTTTGATCCTCACCCCGACTCGCGAATTGGCGATGCAGGTGGCCGATCATGCCCGCGAACTGGCGAAACATACGCATCTGGATATCGCCACCATCACCGGCGGCGTAGCCTATATGAACCACGCGGAAGTATTCAGCGAAAACCAGGATATCGTGGTTGCCACAACCGGACGTCTGCTGCAATACATAAAAGAAGAGAACTTCGATTGCCGCGCGGTTGAAACGCTGATCCTCGACGAAGCAGACCGTATGCTGGATATGGGTTTTGCTCAGGATATCGAACATATTGCAGGCGAAACGCGCTGGCGTAAACAGACCCTGCTCTTCTCGGCAACGCTTGAAGGCGATGCCATTCAGGATTTTGCCGAGCGTCTGCTTGAAGATCCGGTGGAAGTTTCTGCGAATCCATCCACCCGTGAGCGCAAAAAGATTCATCAGTGGTATTACCGCGCTGATGATCTTGAGCATAAAACCGCATTACTGGTGCATCTGTTAAAACAACCGGAAGCGACCCGCTCAATTGTATTTGTGCGTAAGCGTGAGCGTGTGCATGAACTGGCAAACTGGCTGCGCGAAGCGGGCATCAACAACTGCTATCTCGAAGGTGAGATGGTACAAGGCAAGCGTAACGAAGCGATCAAGCGTCTGACCGAAGGTCGCGTTAACGTACTGGTTGCCACCGATGTTGCCGCGCGCGGTATCGACATTCCGGATGTCAGCCATGTCTTTAACTTCGATATGCCACGCAGTGGCGATACTTATTTACACCGTATCGGACGTACTGCTCGCGCTGGTCGTAAGGGAACCGCGATTTCACTGGTTGAAGCTCATGACCATCTGCTGCTGGGCAAAGTAGGCCGTTATATTGAAGAGCCAATTAAAGCTCGCGTAATTGATGAGTTACGCCCGAAAACGCGTGCGCCAAGCGAGAAGCAGACCGGCAAGCCATCGAAGAAAGTACTGGCAAAACGCGCCGAGAAGAAAAAGGCTAAAGAGAAAGAGAAGCCACGGGTGAAAAAACGCCATCGCGATACTAAAAATATTGGTAAGCGCCGTAAACCAAGCGGAACGGGCGTGCCACAGCAAACGACAGAAGAGTAATCTCAATGCCGGGTTTAAGCCCGGCATTATTTTTATCCCGGCACAAAACACTCTTCAACACACTGAATAAAAGTTTGCATCGCCGGGCTAACCGCTTTTCCGGCATGGTGAGCACACATTGCCGTAATGGTCTGCGACTGTTCGCCAAAAGGCAATTCGATTAATTCTCCGCACTCCAACTCTTTTGCCACCGTGATCCGCCGCTGGCGCAGCGTGCTCTCAAATATCTACCGGAAGACACATTGCGGTTCGTTGATAATAAAGCTACAGGCGTTATATCTTCCCGGCTCAGTAAAATCGACATCTGCAATTTGCGGTGAAGCCACCAGCGCCAGCGATTGTTTCGCCAGTATGGTCGCCAGTCAAATACCGTGCTTGCACTGTTGCTGGTCTATTGCGCGGTTCGTATTTTCTATTAATAAACAAAAAAAAGCGGAAGAGGTCGCCCTCTTCCGCTTAGTAACTTGCTACTTAAGCCTTACAGGCTTTCAGTAAAGGTACGAGCGATAACATCGCGCTGCTGTTCAGGAGTCAGAGAGTTGAAGCGAACTGCATAACCGGATACACGGATGGTCAGCTGCGGATATTTTTCCGGATGCTTAACTGCATCTTCCAGAGTTTCACGACGCAGAACGTTTACGTTCAGGTGCTGACCACCTTCAACGCGAACTTCTGGTTTAACTTCTACTGGAACTTCACGGTATTCAATGTCACCCAGTTTGCTTACTGCAACCACTTCGTCTTCTGCAAAACCTGCTTTCGCAACGATGCAACGCGCTTCGCCTTTTTCGCTGTCCAGCAGCCAGAAAGAGTTCAGCAGATCGTCGTTAGCGGCTTTAGTAATCTGGATACCTGTAATCATGTGATGCCTCCCCGGCAAAATTTATTTGATTTGATCAGCCTGTCGCGGCCAATTGGTAAAACCATTGTTGCTTGAGTGTATATATACTCCTCAAACACCCTTGATTCTTTGATTTAAATCAATAAAAACCACACATCAAGTATGGTCGAAAATGGATTTTATTGTTTTACATCAACTTATGCAGGTGTGAAATTTTACCAATTTACATTTTTTTTCACGTGTTTTTGGCTAAAAAGCGAGCCTGGTTTTGTTCTGTAGAAAGAAGCAGTTAAGCTAGGCGGATTGAAGATTCGCAGGAGAGCGAGATGGCTAACGAATTAACCTGGCATGACGTGCTGGCTGAAGAGAAGCAGCAACCCTATTTCCTTAATACCCTTCAAACCGTCGCCAGCGAGCGGCAGTCCGGCATCACTATCTATCCACCACAAAAAGATGTCTTTAACGCCTTTCGCTTTACCGAGTTGGGCGATGTCAAAGTCGTGATCCTCGGTCAGGACCCCTATCATGGCCCCGGACAAGCGCATGGTCTGGCATTTTCTGTTCGTCCCGGAATCGCCATTCCTCCGTCATTACTGAATATGTATAAAGAGTTGGAAAATACCATTCCCGGCTTTACCCGCCCTGGTCATGGCTATCTTGAGAGCTGGGCGCGTCAGGGCGTTTTGCTGCTCAATACCGTCTTGACGGTTCGCGCAGGTCAGGCGCATTCCCACGCCAGCCTCGGTTGGGAGACCTTCACCGACAAAGTCATCAGCCTGATTAACCAGCACCGCGAAGGCGTGGTGTTTTTGTTGTGGGGATCACATGCGCAAAAGAAAGGGGCGATTATAGATAAGCAACGCCATCACGTACTGAAAGCGCCGCATCCATCGCCGCTTTCTGCACATCGTGGATTCTTTGGCTGCAATCATTTTGTGCTGGCAAATCAGTGGCTGGAACAACGTGGCGAGAAACCGATTGACTGGATGCCAGTATTACCGGCAGAGAGTGAGTAAATTTGAGGGAAAACGCCGGATGGCAGAATTGCCACCCGGCTGATTTATCAGGCTTTGTTCTGACGCCACCATTCGCCAAGCAAAACGCCGGTTGCAACAGAGATATTCAGCCCGGCAACATTGCCAGTTCCGTCAATCTTCACGCGCAAATCGTTCGGATCGCGTGCGGCATCCGGTAACCCTTCATATTCCTGACCCAGCACTAGCACCATTTTCTCTGGCAGACTGGTTTTGAACAGCGGTTTACCCTGCTCGCTGGAGGTGGTCACTACGGTGTAACCTGCCTGGCGGAAGTCATCCAGCACGTTAACAATGTTGTCGCCAGTAATCGGCTGGACATGCTCTGCACCGCCTTCTGCGGTACGGATAGCCGCACCGGATTCCAGCAACGCCGCATCCTGCACCACAACGCCTTTCACGCCGAAGTGTGCGCAACTGCGCATCATGCCGCCCAGGTTATGCGGGTTAGATTCGTTTTCCAGTGCCAGTACACAATCCTGCGCACCTGCCTGACTTACCCACTGCTGCACGGTTGTACCGTTACGCTTTTTGATCAGGAAGCAAACACCGCCGTGATGTTCCGTGCCTGACGCTTTTGTCAGTTCCGCTTCATCCACCACATGATACGCTTTGCGGTTTGCCGCCATCCAGCGCAATGCTTCTTTAAAACGTGGCGTTACGCTCTGAATAAACCAGGCGCGAACAATCGCTTCGGGGCGGCTCTGGAACAGTGCCTGACAGGCGTTTTCGCCGTAGACGCGGGTTTCTTCCGCACGCTGACGACGCAAAACTTCCGGATCAATAAAACTTTTACCACTGATGCCACCGTGATCGGCCTTTTCCGGCGTCTCATCACCCGGCGCGCGGGAAACCGTGCGCCACGGAGACTCTTCCCACTTGCGGTCACGGGGCTGACTTTGTTTGTCATCGCGGGCGGGGCGACGGCCACCGTCGGCACGAGATTTTCCTGGACGCCCGCCCCCTTTCCCGGTACGCGGGTTATGGGTACGTTTATCAGAATCATCATCACTGCGGACATACATCACTTTGACCTTGCCGCTTTTACCTTTCATCTCATCGTTCATGCTTTTCTCCACCAGCGCTGCGCGAAGCGCGCAGATTACCCGAAGTGCGCGCGGTTCGCCATGATTTCGTACCAAAGCCTGCGACTATCATACCTATTGAATAAAACAGATTGTTGTCTGGAACAATGTCCCCGATAATATGTAACATATTAGAAACATACCGGCGTCGTTGCCGATAAGTCTCCTTACTCATCCCGAGGTTAGTTATGAATACCGTTTGTCCCCATTGTCAGGCCATCAATCGCATTCCCGACGATCGGATCGAAGATGCGGCAAAATGCGGACGCTGCGGTCACGACTTGTTTGACGGAGAGGTGATTAATGCGACCGGTGAAACGCTCGATAAATTGCTGAAAGATGATCTGCCTGTGGTGATCGACTTCTGGGCACCGTGGTGCGGCCCCTGCCGTAATTTCGCACCAATTTTTGAAGATGTTGCGCAAGAGCGTAGCGGTAAAGTGCGCTTTGTGAAAGTGAATACCGAAGCTGAACGTGAATTAAGCAGCCGCTTTGGTATTCGTAGCATTCCGACAATCATGATTTTCAAAAACGGTCAGGTTGTCGACATGCTTAATGGCGCAGTACCAAAAGCACCTTTCGATAGCTGGCTGAACGAATCACTTTAATCTTGTCGGGGCGCATCTTGTGCCCCGTTTTCTCCTCTGCGACAATGGCGTTTTTTCGACGCTCTCTTATGACCGAAAACGCTGTTCTCCAGTTACGCGCCGAGCGTATTGCGCGCGCAACACGTCCTTTTCTTGCCCGCGGTAATCGCGTTCGTCGCTGCCAACGCTGTCTTTTGCCAGAGAAATTATGTCTCTGTTCGACAATTACTCCAGCGGAAGCAAAAAGTCGCTTTTGTTTGCTGATGTTCGACACCGAGCCAATGAAGCCCAGTAACACCGGGCGTCTGATTGCCGATATCTTGCCAAATACCGTCGCGTTTCAATGGTCCCGTACCGACCCCTCGCAGGATTTGCTGGCTCTGGTACAAAACCCGGATTATCAACCGGTGGTGGTCTTCCCTGCCTCATATGCTAATGAACAACGGGAAGTGATTTTTACACCACCTGCCGGTAAGCCACCGCTGTTTATCATGCTCGATGGTACCTGGCCGGAAGCTCGCAAGATGTTTCGTAAAAGTCCGTATCTGGATAATCTTCCCGTCATTTCCGTCGATCTTTCCCGGCTATCTGCCTATCGCCTGCGTGAAGCCCAGGTTGAAGGCCAATACTGCACTACCGAAGTTGCCATCGCACTGTTAGATATGGCCGGCGATACCGAAGCGGCGGCAGGTCTAGGCGAGCATTTCACCCGCTTTAAAACACGCTATCTGGCAGGAAAAACGCAACATCTGGGTAGCATCACAGCAGAACAGTTAGAAAGCGTTTAAAATCATTCGGTCACTTCTGCGGGAGACCGATATGAGTCAGCGAGGACTGGAAGCATTACTGCGACCAAAATCGATTGCGGTAATTGGCGCATCGATGAAACCCAATCGCGCAGGTTACCTGATGATGCGTAACCTGCTGGCGGGGGGATTTAACGGGCCGGTACTCCCGGTGACGCCTGCCTGGAAAGCGGTGTTGGGTGTGTTGGCCTGGCCGGATATTGCCAGCCTGCCCTTTACACCCGATCTTGCGGTTTTATGTACCAATGCCAGCCGCAATCTTGCTCTTCTGGAAGAGCTCGGCGAGAAAGGCTGTAAAACCTGCATTATTCTTTCCGCCCCGGCATCGCAACACGAAGATCTCCGCGCCTGCGCCCTGCGCCATAACATGCGTCTGCTGGGGCCAAACAGTCTGGGATTACTGGCCCCCTGGCAAGGCCTGAATGCCAGCTTTTCGCCTGTGCCGATTAAACGCGGCAAGCTGGCGTTTATTTCGCAGTCTGCCGCCGTCTCCAATACCATCCTCGACTGGGCACAACAGCGGGAAATGGGCTTTTCCTACTTTATTGCTCTCGGCGATAGCCTGGATATCGATGTTGATGAATTGCTCGACTATCTGGCGCGCGACAGTAAAACCAGTGCAATCCTGCTCTACCTCGAACAATTAAGTGATGCGAGACGTTTTGTTTCGGCGGCCCGTAGTGCCTCGCGTAATAAACCGATTCTGGTGATTAAAAGCGGACGTAGCCCGGCGGCTCAACGACTACTGAACACCACTGCAGGAATGGATCCGGCGTGGGATGCGGCTATTCAGCGTGCCGGTTTGTTGCGGGTACAGGATACCCACGAACTGTTTTCGGCGGTGGAAACCCTTAGCCATATGCGCCCGCTGCGTGGCGATCGGCTGATGATTATCAGCAACGGTACCGCGCCTGCCGCGCTGGCGCTGGATGCCTTATGGTCACGCAATGGCAAGCTGGCAACGCTAAGCGAAGAAACCTGCCAGAAGCTACGCGATACGCTGCCAGAACATGTAGCAATCTCTAACCCGCTCGATCTGCGCGATGACGCCAGCAGTGAGCATTATATTAAAACGCTGGATATTCTGCTCCACAGTCAGGATTTTGATGCGCTGATGGTTATTCATTCGCCCAGCGCCGCTGCTCCCGCAACAGAAAGCGCACATGCATTAATTGAAGCGGTAAAGCATCATCCCCGCAGCAAGTATGTTTCTCTGCTGACGAACTGGTGCGGCGAGCACTCCTCGCAAGAGGCACGACGTTTATTCAGCGAAGCCGGGCTGCCGACCTACCGCACCCCGGAAGGAACCATCACCGCTTTTATGCATATGGTGGAGTACCGGCGTAATCAGAAGCAACTACGCGAAACGCCGGCGTTGCCCAGCAATCTGACCTCTAATACCGCAGAAGCGCATCTTCTGTTGCAACAGGCCATTGTCGAAGGGGCAACGTCGCTCGATACCCATGAAGTTCAGCCTATCCTGCAAGCGTACGGCATGAACACACTTCCCACCTGGATTGCCACTGACAGCACCGAGGCTGTGCATATTGCCGAACAGATTGGTTATCCGGTGGCACTAAAATTACGCTCGCCGGATATTCCACATAAATCAGAAGTTCAGGGCGTCATGCTCTACTTGCGTACAGCCAATGAAGTCCAGCAAGCCGCAAATGCTATTTTCGATCGCGTAAAAATGGCCTGGCCGCAGGCGCGTATCCACGGCCTGCTGGTACAAAGTATGGCTAACCGTGCTGGCGCTCAGGAGTTGCGAGTAGTGGTTGAGCACGATCCGGTTTTCGGACCGTTGATCATGCTGGGCGAAGGCGGTGTGGAGTGGCGTCCTGAAGATCAAGCCGTCGTCGCACTACCGCCGCTGAACATGAACCTGGCACGTTATCTGGTCATTCAGGGGATCAAAAGTAAAAAGATTCGTGCGCGTAGTGCGCTACGCCCGCTGGATGTGGCGGGATTAAGCCAGTTACTGGTGCAGGTTTCTAACTTGATTGTCGATTGTCCGGAGATTCAGAGGCTGGATATTCATCCTTTGCTGGCTTCTGGCAGTGAATTTACCGCGCTTGATGTCACGCTGGATATCGCGCCGTTTGAAGGCGATAACGAGAGCCGGCTGGCAGTGCGCCCTTATCCACATCAGCTGGAAGAGTGGGTGGAATTGAAAAACGGTGAACGCTGCTTGTTCCGCCCGATTTTGCCAGAAGATGAGCCACAACTTCAGCAGTTCATTTCGCGAGTCACCAAAGAAGATCTTTATTACCGCTACTTTAGCGAGATCAACGAATTTACCCATGAAGATTTAGCCAACATGACGCAGATCGACTACGATCGGGAAATGGCATTTGTAGCGGTACGACGTATTGATCAAACGGAAGAGATCCTCGGCGTCACGCGTGCGATCTCCGACCCTGATAACATCGATGCCGAATTTGCCGTGCTGGTTCGCTCGGATCTCAAAGGGTTAGGCTTAGGTCGACGCTTAATGGAAAAGTTGATTACCTATACGCGAGATCACGGACTGCAACGTCTGAATGGTATTACGATGCCAAACAATCGTGGCATGGTGGCGCTGGCCCGCAAGCTCGGGTTTAACGTTGATATCCAGCTCGAAGAGGGGATCGTTGGGCTTACGCTAAATCTTGCCCAGCGCGAGGAATCATGAGTAAGGTACTGGAAATGTTGACCACTTAATCGGGACTGGTGTTATTATTGCCCGCTTATGTCGTCTGCATTGCACAGAGGACCCTTCAATGAACAGAGAAGAAATGCACTGTGATGTTGTCAAAATTTAAGCGTAATAAACATCAACAACACCTTGCCCAACTACCCAAGATTTCTCAATCAGTTGATGATGTCGATTTCTTTTACGCTCCCGCCGACTTCCGGGAGACGCTGCTGGAAAAAATAGCCAGCGCGAAGCAGCGCATTTGCATTGTCGCCCTGTATCTCGAACAGGATGACGGTGGCAAAGGCATTCTGAACGCGTTGTATGAGGCTAAACGGCAGCGTCCGGAACTGGATGTGCGGGTGCTGGTCGACTGGCATCGTGCACAACGTGGACGCATTGGTGCTGCGGCGTCTAATACTAACGCTGACTGGTACTGCCGCATGGCGCAGGAAAACCCGGGCGTAGATGTTCCGGTTTATGGCGTTCCAATCAATACCCGTGAAGCCCTTGGCGTTCTGCACTTTAAAGGCTTTATCATCGACGATAGCGTTCTTTATAGCGGTGCCAGCTTGAACGATGTTTATCTGCATCAGCACGATAAATACCGCTACGACCGTTATCATCTGATCCGTAACCGTAAGATGTCAGACATTATGTTCGAATGGGTTACACAGAATATAATGAATGGTCGCGGCGTTAATCGTCTGGATGATGTTAATCGTCCAAAAAGCCCGGAAATCAAGAATGACATTCGTCTGTTCCGCCAGGAGCTGCGTGATGCCGCTTATCATTTCCAGGGTGATGCCGATAATGATCAGCTTTCTGTTACGCCGTTGGTAGGCCTGGGGAAATCGAGTCTTTTGAACAAGACCATTTTCCATCTTATGCCTTGTGCCGAGCAGAAACTAACCATTTGCACACCATATTTCAACCTGCCAGCAATCCTTGTGCGTAATATCATCCAGTTACTGCGCGAAGGGAAAAAGGTCGAAATTATTGTTGGCGATAAAACTGCGAATGACTTCTACATTCCGGAAGATGAACCTTTCAAGATAATCGGTGCTCTGCCTTATCTCTATGAGATCAATCTGCGTCGTTTCCTGAGCCGTTTGCAGTATTACGTCAATACTGACCAGTTAGTGGTTCGGTTATGGAAAGACGACGACAACACCTATCACCTGAAAGGGATGTGGGTTGATGATAAGTGGATGCTGATCACCGGCAATAACCTGAACCCACGCGCCTGGCGTCTGGATCTGGAAAACGCCATTTTGATTCACGATCCGCAACTGGAACTTGCGCCACAGCGTGAGAAAGAACTGGAACTGATCCGCGAGCATACCACCATCGTTAAGCACTACCGCGATCTGCAAAGCATTGCCGATTATCCGGTGAAGGTTCGTAAACTTATCCGCCGCTTGCGCCGTATCCGCATCGACCGATTAATTAGCCGCATCCTGTAATCACAACCCCGTCCTGTACGGGGTTTGTTTTTTGGAGGCCACGTTTTGCGTATTCTTTTTGTCTGTTCGCTATTGTTACTTTCTGGTTGCAGCCATATGGCTAACGATAGCTGGAGCGGACAGGATAAAGCCCAACACTTTATCGCCTCAGCGATGCTTTCCGCTGCCGGGAATGAATATGCACAGCATCAGGGAAGCAGTCGCGATCGCAGTGCCATGTTTGGATTAATGTTCTCTGTAGGGCTGGGGGCATCAAAAGAACTTTGGGATAGCCGAGCTGAAGGGAGTGGCTGGAGCTGGAAGGATTTTGCCTGGGATGTTGCCGGTGCAAGCACCGGCTATACCGTCTGGCAAATAGCGCATCACTAAAGACGCATCCCTTTTCCTTTACGGTGCAATGTTAGTGAAACCAGAAATGCAATCACTGCCATAAAGGTGACATACCAGAAGAAAGATGTTTCCATTCCTACCGATTTCAACGATAACGCTACATACTCTGCAGAGCCACCAAATAACGCATTGGCTACGGCATACGACAAACCAACACCTAATGCGCGAACCTGGGCCGGGAACATTTCAGCCTTAAGGATGCCACTAATAGAGGTATAGAAACTCACAATCACTAAAGCACACATGACGAGGCCAAAGGCTGCATAAGGAGAAGATACATTCTGTAATGCTGAGAGTATCGGAACGGTAAAAATGGCAGCCAGAGAACCGAAGCAAAGCATCGAGGTTCGACGACCAATCTTATCTGACAAGGCCCCAAAAAGTGGCTGAATGAGCATATAAACAAACAACGCGGCTGTCATAATGCCACTCGCTACGTTGGCGTGCATTCCCGCAGTATTCACCAGATACTTCTGCATGTAAGTGGTGAAGGTATAGAAACAAAGGGAACCCGCAGCGGTAAAACCGAGAACCATGATGAATGCTCGGCGATTGCGCCATAATCCTTTCAGAGATCCAGCTTCTCTTAAAGCGCGTGTTTCTTGTTGTGAAGTTTCATCCAATTGGCGGCGTAACCACAACGCCACAACAGCTAACACAGCCCCTAACGCAAAAGGAATACGCCATCCCCACTCTCTGAGTACAGCGTCTTCCATGGTGTGTTGTAAAACCACCACAACCAGTAAGGCCAGCAACTGGCCGCCAATTAGCGTAACATACTGGAACGAAGCGTAGAACCCCTTGCGCCCTTCAACGGCAACTTCACTCATATAAGTGGCGCTGGTGCCATATTCTCCGCCAACGGATAATCCCTGGAACAAACGAGCAAGAAGCAATAATGCCGGAGCCCAGGTACCGATTGTTTCGTAGCCTGGCAAACAGGCGATAACCAGTGAGCCGAAACACATCATACACACCGATAACAGCATCGATTTTTTGCGACCATGTTTATCGGCTATGCGGCCAAATAGCCAACCGCCTATTGGGCGCATCAGGAATCCAGCAGCAAAAACACCTGCTGTTTGTAGTAGTTGAGTCGTCGTGTTCCCGGAAGGGAAGAAGATGTGAGCGAAGTAGAGTGAACAGAACGAGTAGACATAGAAATCGAACCACTCGACCAGATTACCTGAAGAGGCCCCCACAATTGCCCAAATGCGGCGACGAGTATCACTACTTGTCAGTTTGCTGTCTGCCGTTACAGTACTTTCAGCCATGCCATTATGTCTCCTGCCGTAATCCGATGCTTTTGTCGGTCGCTTTTGTTTATTTCTTTTGGTAAAGAAAATGTTATACATTTGTTGCGTATCATTATGCAACCTTAACCATGAATTTAGTTAGCAGGAAAATGGTTATTGAGGATCTAAAGGATAGATTTTTGGTAAGGAGGATGTATGGAAGTGGGCAAGTTGGGGAAGCCGTATTCGCTGCTGAATCTGGCTTATGTGGGAGCGTAGGACGGGTAAGATGCAGCCAGCGTCGCACCCGGCATTATTTTCTGCACCAATGCAAAAAGGCCATCCGTCAGGATGGCCTTCTGCTTAATTTGATGCCTGGC
>NZ_JAEOHX010000090.1:0-503 GCF_019366485.1 Escherichia sp. GZ89
AGCTTCGCACGCCGCTGGTACGTTTACGCTATCGGCTTGAAATGAGTGAAAATCTGACTCCGCCGGAATCACAGGCGCTCAATCGCGATATTGGTCAACTGGAAGCGCTGATTGAAGAACTGCTCACCTATGCGCGCCTTGACCGACCACAAAATGAACTGATGTTGACCAAACCCGACCTCCCCGCCTGGTTGTTCGCGCATTTGCAGGATGTGCAGAGCGTGAACCCGGAACGCGCCGTAAATCTTCTCACATGTGTAATCGGCGATTATGGCGCGCTTGATATGCGGTTAATGTCGCGAGTGCTGGATAACCTGCTGAATAATGCGTTGCGCTACAGCCGTACCACCGTTCAGGTCAGTCTGTTACTTGACGGCAGTCAGGCAACGCTGATAGTCGAAGATGATGGCCCCGGCATTGAAGCGGATGCGCGAGAGCGCGTATTTGAACCTTTTGTCAGACTCGACCCCAGTAGAGACCGGGCGACAGGCGGCTGCGGGCTT
>NZ_JAEOHX010000091.1:0-500 GCF_019366485.1 Escherichia sp. GZ89
TTTATTTACCTGAACACTGTGGTTTTAATAATCAGCACCATGCATGTTCCATTGATGCTAAATATTTACTTAGATTATCTTTACGCAGTCATAAAATTTTCTCGTCCTGGTCATACCGAAATGGACAACGAACCGTATATGGTGACTCCCCGGTGGTATGCTTTACAGATATGCCGATTGCAGCTTATTTAGAAACTGGTGTTCGCCGATTAGAACGAAATGAAAATATTGGTTTATATGCAATCGTTTTACCTAAAGAGCAAATGTTTAATTATGGGGCAAGGCCAGTCATATATGGGTTGGATCAGCATAACAATGCTCGATGCTCGCAAGGCAGATATGGGGAACGTATTCTTGATGAAACGGCTCTTCCTCTGATTGAACAATATAGATATGTTACTTATGTTCCAGGTAAGATTGACTGGACACATGAACGCGAATGGCGATGGCCATATCGTGGCGATATTAAAAAATTCCTTAATCATATTAAAGAGTATGGT
>NZ_JAEOHX010000009.1:0-233341 GCF_019366485.1 Escherichia sp. GZ89
ATCAATTGGTCGCAGGTTCGAATCCTGCACGACCCACCAATGTAAAAAAGCGCCCTAAAGGCGCTTTTTTGCTATTCAGGCATCTCTCAATTTCAATTCTTGACCCTGATGACATACTCCGCGCTTGCTGCGTAAACGACTCTACGTCGGAGGAATAAGACGCAAAGTGTGGCATTCGGCATCTCATACGTAATTCGAGTGACTTTTCCCTACCATTCGACTATCTTGTTTAGCATATAAAACAAATTATGCCGATAACAGCGAATATCACGCTTATGTCGGTTTTAACGTTAAGCCTGTAAAACGAGATGGTGAGATGAGCGTGATGTTTGATCCAGACACGGCGATTTATCCTTTCCCCCCGAAACCGACGCCGTTAAGCATTGATGAAAAAGCGTATTACCGCGAGAAGATAAAACGTCTGCTAAAAGAACGTAATGCGGTGATGGTTGCCCACTACTATACCGACCCCGAAATTCAACAACTGGCAGAAGAAACCGGTGGCTGTATTTCTGATTCTCTGGAAATGGCGCGCTTCGGTGCAAAGCATCCCGCTTCTACGTTGTTAGTCGCTGGGGTGAGATTTATGGGAGAAACCGCCAAGATTCTCAGTCCGGAAAAAACAATTCTGATGCCGACACTTCAGGCTGAATGTTCACTGGATCTCGGTTGCCCTGTTGATCAATTTAACGCATTTTGCGATGCCCATCCCGACCGTACTGTCGTCGTCTACGCCAACACTTCTGCGGCGGTAAAAGCGCGCGCAGATTGGGTGGTAACTTCAAGCATTGCCGTCGAACTTATTGATCATCTGGATAGTTTGGGGGAAAAAATCATCTGGGCACCCGACAAACATCTGGGGCGTTACGTGCAAAAACAGACGGGCGCAGACATTTTATGCTGGCAGGGTGCCTGCATTGTGCATGATGAATTTAAGACTCAGGCGTTAACCCGCTTGCAAAAACAATACCCGGATGCTGCCATACTGGTGCATCCAGAATCACCACAAGCTATTGTAGATATGGCAGATGCGGTCGGTTCCACCAGTCAACTGATCGCTGCTGCGAAAACATTGCCACATCAGCGGCTTATCGTAGCAACCGATCGGGGTATTTTCTACAAAATGCAGCAGGCAGTGCCAGATAAAGAGTTACTGGAAGCACCAACCGCAGGCGAGGGTGCTACCTGCCGCAGCTGCGCGCATTGTCCGTGGATGGCGATGAATGGCCTTCAGGCCATCGCAGAAGCATTAGAACAGGAAGAAAGCAATCACGAGGTTCATGTTGATGAAAGGCTGCGAGAGAGGGCGCTGGTGCCGCTTAATCGTATGCTGGATTTTGCGGCTACACTACGTGGATAACTGATAATAAGGCGTCAGGTTACGCTTTGGGGGAAAGATGGATTTTTTTAGTGTGCAGAATATCCTGGTACATATACCAATAGGTGCTGGCGGTTATGATCTCTCATGGATCGAAGCGGTAGGCACGATCGCCGGGTTGCTGTGTATTGGCCTCGCCAGTCTGGAGAAGATCAGCAACTACTTCTTTGGCCTGATCAACGTTACCCTGTTTGGCATTATTTTCTTTCAGATTCAGCTGTATGCCAGCCTGCTACTACAGGTGTTTTTCTTTGCCGCGAATATTTACGGCTGGTATGCGTGGTCGCGACAAACCAGTCAGAACGAGGCTGAGTTAAAAATTCGCTGGCTGCCACTACCGAAGGCGTTAACCTGGTTGGCAGTTTGCGTTATTTCGATTGGCCTGATGACGGTATTTATCAACCCAGTGTTTGCATTTCTGACCCGCCTGGCAGTTATGATCATGCAAGCGTTAGGATTACAGGTTGCAATGCCTGAACTGCAACCGGATGCCTTCCCGTTCTGGGATTCCTGCATGATGGTGTTATCTATCGTGGCAATGATACTGATGACGCGTAAGTATGTGGAAAACTGGCTATTGTGGGTGATTATTAACGTGATTAGCGTCGTTATTTTTGCACTTCAGGGCGTTTATGCCATGTCGCTGGAGTACATTATCCTGACGTTTATTGCCCTTAACGGCAGTCGGATGTGGATTAACAGCGCGCATGAAAGAGGTTCACGCGCGCTGTCCCATTAATGGTGATGATGCGAGTGGCCAGACACCACTTCATTCAGGTGGCAGTCTGGCCCATGACAAGGTTGATATTCCATCTGGATGGTGGCGTGTGCAATCTGATAGTGATCCATCAGATAATGTTGGATCTGATCCAACAACGCGTCGTGATCGTGTGGCGGGATCACCTGTACATGTAGTGTCATCACTGGCTTTTCACCCACCATCCAAACATGCACATGGTGTACATTACGGACTTCCGGAATTTCCCGGCACATACGACGTTTCATTTCAGCGATATCCAGCGAAACTGGCGCACCTTCAAGTAATTCATTCACGCTGTCTTTCAATAGCCGCCAGGCGCTACGCAGAACCAGAAGCGATACCAGTATTGAGAGAATGGGGTCAGCAGGTGTCCAGCCGGTCCAGATAATAATCAACGCGGCAATAATAGCCCCAACCGAACCCAGCAGGTCTCCGAGCACATGCAGTGCCGCTGCGCGCACGTTGAGGTTTTTCTCTTCGCTGCCGTGATGAAGTAACCAGAAAGAAAGTATATTTGCCAGCAGCCCAGCCACGGCAATAGCCATCATCATGCCACCCTCGACCGGACGCGGCGTGCGGAAGCGTTCTATCGCCTCCCAGACAATCAAAATGGTAATCACCACCAGAGCAATAGCATTCACAAACGCCGCGAGCGTGGTCAATCTTAGCCAACCGAAAGTGTGGCGAATGGTGGGAGGGCGACGTGAAAATTGCACGGCGAGTAGGGCGAAAAGCAGGGCGGCAGTATCGGTCAACATATGACCCGCATCGGCCAGCAATGCCAGAGAACCGGAAAGAAAACCACCAATGACTTCTACCAGCATAAACCCGGCAGTCACGCCGAAAGCATATAACAAGCGACGAGCATTATTATCTTCTGGCAGGTGTGAGGAACTGTGTGAGTGTGCCATGACGAGTCATCCCTTAATTATTCTCACTTAACTTTATGACATCATACTGCTTTTAGAAGAGAAAAATAAAAAAGGAGAGACTCCGCTCTCCCAATATTGGCTACTTTGTAACGTTACTGGGTGGTACCGTCGGTTTTGGTATCAACATCATTGTTGATGCCATCACCGGTTTGGACTTTTTTATTAATATCCGGGCAGCGACCATCTTTGCACATGGTGTTTTTGTGCTCTTCATCTTTGGTCATGCCGTCATTGTTCATTGAAGAACCATCCGGATGCAGCATTGTGCCACCAGAACCGGTATTTACCCCGTTATTGTCGACGTTATTTGGCGCGACATTTTCACGAGCGTCCGGGGCAACCTGGCCCGCATCTGCCGCGGCGTTTGCCTGGCCGTTATTGCTTTGCGCTCCGCTATCGGCAGCCAGTGCGGCTCCGCTGGCAAGGCTTAGAGTGGCAGTCAGAAATAGTGTGGCCAGTTTTGTCATTTTCATAGGATGCTCCTGTTATGGTCGTTATGTCGGATAACCTCTTCCAACAGTGCATTTGCAGGTGAATATAAGGCAATGGTTTAAGATTTCAGCCAGGTTATAAAACGCAGCAGAGAATCTTGAAATAATTAACAAACAAAGGAGTTACAGTTAGAAATTGTAGGAGAGATCTCGTTTTTCGCGACAATCTGGCGTTTTTCTTGCTAATTCCAGGATTAATCCGTTCATAGTGTAAAACCCCGTTTACACATTCTGACGGAAGATATAGATTGGAAGTATTGCATTCACTAAGATAAGTATGGCAACACTGGAACAGACATGAATTATCAGAACGACGATTTACGCATCAAAGAAATCAAAGAGTTACTTCCTCCTGTCGCATTGCTGGAAAAATTCCCTGCTACTGAAAATGCCGCGAATACGGTTGCCCATGCCCGAAAAGCGATCCATAAGATCCTGAAAGGTAATGATGATCGCCTGTTGGTGGTGATTGGTCCGTGTTCTATTCATGATCCCGTCGCGGCTAAAGAGTATGCCACTCGCTTGCTGGCGCTGCGTGAAGAGCTAAAAGATGAGCTGGAAATCGTAATGCGCGTCTACTTTGAAAAGCCGCGTACCACAGTGGGCTGGAAAGGGCTGATTAACGATCCGCATATGGATAACAGCTTCCAGATCAACGACGGCTTGCGTATTGCCCGTAAATTGCTGCTCGATATTAACGATAGCGGTCTGCCAGCAGCGGGTGAATTCCTGGATATGATCACCCCGCAATATCTCGCGGACCTGATGAGCTGGGGAGCAATTGGCGCACGTACAACGGAATCGCAGGTGCACCGTGAGCTGGCGTCTGGTCTTTCTTGTCCGGTAGGTTTTAAAAATGGCACCGACGGTACGATTAAAGTGGCTATCGATGCCATAAATGCCGCCGGTGCGCCGCACTGCTTCCTGTCAGTGACTAAATGGGGGCATTCGGCGATCGTGAACACCAGCGGTAATGGCGATTGCCATATCATTCTGCGCGGCGGTAAAGAGCCTAATTACAGTGCGAAACATGTCGCAGAAGTGAAAGAAGGGCTGAACAAAGCAGGCCTGCCAGCGCAGGTGATGATCGATTTCAGCCATGCCAACTCGTCCAAACAGTTTAAAAAGCAGATGGATGTTTGTGCTGACGTTTGCCAGCAGATTGCCAGTGGCGAAAAAGCCATTATTGGTGTGATGGTGGAAAGCCATCTGGTGGAAGGCAATCAGAGCCTGGAGAGCGGGGAACCGCTGGCCTATGGCAAGAGCATCACCGATGCCTGCATTGGCTGGGAGGATACCGATGCTCTGTTACGTCAACTGGCGAATGCAGTAAAAGCGCGTCGCGGGTAATTTATAGTCGAATCGCCATGACTGTACGTTTGTAACCCTGATAAGGCGCGCAGCGTCGCATCAGGCAATGTGCTCCATTGTAAGCGATAAAAAAGCCGACTCAATTGCAGTCGGCTTTCTCATTTTTAAGCGAATGACGTTTACTTCGCTTTACCCTGGTTAGCAACGGCCGCTGCTTTCGCCGCGATCTCGTCAGCATTACCCAGATAATAGCGTTTCAGCGGTTTGAAATTCTCGTCGAATTCATAAACCAGTGGCACGCCAGTCGGGATATTCAGCTCAAGAATCTCTTCTTCGCTCATATTATCGAGATATTTCACCAGCGCACGTAACGAGTTACCGTGTGCGGCGATGATCACGCGCTCACCGCTCTTCATTCGCGGCAGAATAGTTTCATTCCAGTAAGGGATCACGCGGTCAATGGTCAGCGCCAGGCTTTCCGTCAGCGGCAGCTCTTTCTCGCTCAGCTTTGCGTAACGTGGATCGTGGCCCGGATAACGCTCATCATCTTTAGTCAGTTCCGGCGGAGTTACCGCAAAACCACGACGCCACTGTTTCACCTGCTCGTCACCATATTTTTCAGCGGTTTCCGCTTTGTTCAGACCCTGCAACGCACCGTAGTGACGTTCGTTCAGTTTCCAGGATTTCTCAACGGGCAGCCATGCCTGATCCAGTTCGTCCAGCACATTCCACAGGGTATGGATAGCGCGTTTCAGCACAGAGGTGTAAGCAAAGTCAAAGCTGTAACCTTCCTCTTTCAGCAGCTTACCAGCTGCTTTTGCTTCGCTTACGCCTTTCTCAGACAGATCCACGTCGTACCAACCGGTGAAACGGTTTTCTTTGTTCCACTGACTTTCGCCATGACGAACCAGAACCAGCTTAGTTACAGCCATATACTTACTCCTCAAATCATCTTTTAATGATAATAATTCTCATTATATTGCCGTGACGAAGCAACAGCAATGCTTACGCATAACCATAGCGAAAATAGTGTCGCAGTGTAAGGTTGTTGTGAATATTGAGTTGCAAATATGTCGGTGTTTGCTGGTGATTTGAGCAATATAAGGAGAAAGCCCTCATCGCGAGGGCTTAAAGTTATTCAGCTATAAACTGATATTCAGTCAGGCTGGAATACTCTTCGCCAGGACGCAGGAAGCAGTCCGGTTGCGGCCATTCAGGGTGGTTTGGGCTGTCCGGCAGGAACTCGCTTTCCAGCGCCAGACCCTGCCAGTCGGCGTAAGGTTCAGTTCCCCGTGACGGCGTGCCACCAAGGAAGTTGCCGGAGTAAAATTGCAGAGCCGGAGCGGTGGTGTAGACCTTCAGTTGCAATTTTTCATCTGCTGACCAGACATGCGCCGCCACTTTCTTGCCATCACCTTTAGCCTGTAACAAGAACGCGTGATCGTAACCTTTCACTTTGCGCTGATCATCGTCGGCAAGAAATTCACTGGCGATGATTTTGGCGCTGCGGAAATCAAAAGACGTTCCGGCGACAGATTTCAGGCCGTCGTGCGGAATGCCGCCTTCATCAACCGGCAGATATTCGTCTGCCAGAATCTGTAGCTTGTGATTGCGTACGTCAGACTGCTCGCCGTCGAGGTTGAAATAGACGTGGTTAGTCATATTCACCGGGCAAGGTTTATCAACCGTGGCGCGATAAGTAATAGAGATACGGTTATCGTCGGTCAGACGATACTGCACTGTCGCGCCGAGATTCCCCGGAAAGCCCTGATCGCCATCATCTGAACTCAAGGCAAACAGCACCTGACGATCGTTCTGGTTCACAATCTGCCAGCGACGTTTGTCGAACCCTTCCGGGCCGCCGTGCAGCTGGTTGACGCCCTGACTTGGCGAAAGCGTTACGGTTTCACCGTCAAAGGTATAACGGCTATTGGCGATGCGGTTGGCATAACGACCAATAGAGGCCCCCAGAAACGCGGCCTGATCCTGATAGCATTCCGGGCTGGCGCAGCCAAGCAGCGCCTCGCGGACGCTGCCATCGGAAAGCGGAATACGGGCGGAAAGTAAAGTCGCACCCCAGTCCATCAGCGTGACTACCATCCCTGCGTTGTTACGCAAAGTTAACAGTCGGTACGGCTGACCATCGGGTGCCAGTGCGGGAGTTTCGTTCAGCACTGTCCTGCTCCTTGTGATGGTTTACAAACGTAAAAAGTCTCTTTAATACCTGTTTTTGTTTCATATTGTTCAGCGACAGCCTGCTGTACGGCAGGCACCAGCTCTTCCGGGATCAGCGCGACGATACAGCCGCCAAATCCGCCGCCGGTCATGCGTACGCCACCTTTGTCGCCAATCACAGCTTTGACGATTTCTACCAGAGTGTCAATTTGCGGCACGGTGATTTCGAAATCATCGCGCATAGAAGCATGAGACTCCGCCATCAACTCGCCCATACGTTTCAGGTCGCCTTGCTCCAGTGCGCTGGCTGCTTCAACGGTACGGGCGTTTTCAGTCAGGATATGACGCACGCGTTTCGCCACGATCGGGTCCAGTTCATGTGCAACAGCGTTGAACTCCTCAATAGTGACATCGCGCAGGGCTGGCTGCTGGAAGAAACGCGCGCCGGTTTCGCACTGTTCACGACGGGTGTTGTATTCGCTGCCAACCAGGGTACGTTTGAAGTTACTGTTGATGATGACGACAGCCACACCTTTCGGCATGGAAACCGCTTTGGTGCCCAGTGAGCGGCAATCGATCAGCAAGGCATGATCTTTTTTGCCGAGCGCGGAAATCAGCTGATCCATGATCCCACAGTTACAGCCAACAAACTGGTTTTCTGCTTCCTGGCCGTTAAGTGCGATTTGTGCGCCGTCCAGCGGCAGATGATAAAGTTGCTGCAATACGGTTCCGACCGCGACTTCCAGTGAAGCGGAAGAACTTAACCCTGCACCCTGCGGCACATTGCCGCTGATCACCATGTCCACACCGCCAAAGTTGTTGTTACGCAGTTGCAGATGTTTCACTACGCCACGGACGTAGTTAGCCCATTGATAGTTTTCATGTGCGACAATAGGCGCATCAAGGGAAAACTCGTCAAGCTGATTTTCATAATCGGCTGCCATCACGCGAACGTTACGGTCATCACGTGGCGCACAGCTAATGACGGTTTGATAATCAATTGCGCAGGGCAGAACGAAACCGTCGTTGTAGTCGGTGTGTTCGCCAATAAGATTCACGCGGCCAGGCGCCTGAATGGTATGAGTGGCAGGGTAGCCAAATGCATTGGCAAACAGAGATTGTGTTTTTTCTTTCAGACTCATTACTTACACTCCGGATTCGCGAAAATGGATATCGCTGACTGCGCGCAAACGCTCTGCTGCCTGTTCAGCCGTCAGGTCACGCTGGGTTTCTGCCAGCATTTCATAACCAACCATAAATTTACGTACGGTGGCGGAGCGCAACAGAGGTGGATAAAAGTGTGCGTGCAGCTGCCAGTGTTGATTCTCTTCGCCAGTAAATGGCGCGCCGTGCCAGCCCATAGAATAGGGGAAGGAGCACTGGAAGAGGTTGTCATAACGGCTGGTCAGCTTTTTCAACGCCAGAGCCAAATCGCTGCGCTGGGCGTCGGTCAAATCGGTGATCCGCAAAACGTGGGCTTTGGGCAGCAGTAGCGTTTCGAACGGCCAGGCAGCCCAGTAAGGCACAACGGCTAACCAGTGTTCGGTTTCGACAACGGTACGGCTACCGTCTGCCAGCTCGCGCTGAACATAATCCACCAGCATTGGTGATTTCTGCCCGGCGAAATATTCTTTTTGCAGGCGGTCTTCGCGCTCAGCTTCGTTAGGCAGGAAGCTATTTGCCCAAATCTGTCCGTGCGGATGCGGGTTAGAGCAGCCCATCGCCGCGCCTTTGTTTTCAAAGACCTGCACCCACGGGTATGTTTTCCCCAGTTCTGCGGTTTGCTCCTGCCAGGTTTTGACGATTTCCGTCAATGCCGCAACGCTCAGTTCTGGCAGCGTTTTACTGTGATCCGGTGAAAAGCAGATCACCCGGCTGGTACCGCGCGCGCTCTGACAACGCATCAAAGGATCGTTGCTTTCTGGCGCATCTGGCGTGTCAGACATCAAGGCCGCAAAGTCATTAGTGAAAACGTAAGTCCCGGTGTAATCGGGGTTTTTATCGCCTGTCACCCGCACATTACCTGCGCAGAGGAAGCAATCTGGATCGTGCGCAGGTAACACCTGTTTGGCTGGCGTTTCCTGCGCCCCCTGCCAGGGGCGCTTAGCGCGGTGCGGTGACACCAGAATCCATTGCCCGGTGAGCGGGTTATAGCGGCGATGTGGATGATCAACGGGGTTAAATTGCGTCATGGTCGTTCCTTAATCGGGATATCCCTGTGGATGGCGTGACTGCCAGTGCCAGGTGTCCTGCGCCATTTCATCGAGTGTGCGCGTTACGCGCCAGTTCAGTTCACGGTCGGCTTTGCTGGCGTCCGCCCAGTAGGCCGGAAGATCGCCCTCGCGACGCGGTGCAAAATGATAGTTAACCGGTTTGCCGCAGGCTTTACTGAAGGCATTCACCACGTCCAGCACGCTGCTGCCTACGCCAGCGCCGAGGTTGTAGATGTGTACGCCTGGCTTGTTCGCCAGTTTTTCCATCGCCACGACGTGTCCGTCCGCCAGATCCATTACGTGGATGTAATCACGCACGCCAGTACCATCTTCGGTCGGATAATCGTTACCAAAAATCGCCAGCGAGTCGCGACGGCCTACAGCAACCTGGGCGATGTATGGCATCAGGTTATTCGGAATACCTTGCGGATCTTCGCCCATATCGCCCGACGGATGCGCGCCAACCGGGTTGAAATAGCGCAGCAGGGCAATGCTCCAGTCCGGCTGGGCTTTTTGCAGATCGGTGAGGATCTGTTCCACCATCAGCTTGCTTTTGCCGTAAGGACTTTGTGGTGTGCCGGTCGGGAAGCTTTCAACGTATGGAATTTTGGGCTGATCGCCATAAACGGTGGCGGAGGAGCTGAAGATAAAGTTTTTGACGTTAGCGGCGCGCATGGCGCTAATCAGGCGCAGGGTGCCGTTGACATTGTGGTCGTAATATTCCAGCGGTTTTTGTACCGATTCGCCAACGGCTTTCAGCCCGGCAAAGTGGATCACGGTGTCGATAGCGTGATCGTGCAGGATTTCGGTCATCAACGCTTCGTTACGGATATCGCCTTCAACAAACGTTGGATGTTTGCCGCCTAAACGCTCGATAACAGGCAGTACGCTGCGCTTACTGTTACAGAGGTTATCAAGAATGATGACATCATGACCGTTTTGCAGTAATTGCACACAGGTATGACTTCCAATGTAACCGCTACCACCGGTAACCAGAACTCTCATAATTCGCTCCATTAGGCTTATGGTATGAAATAACCATAGCATAACAAAGATGCGAAAAGTGTGACATGGAATAAATTAGTGGAATCGTTTACACAAGAATTTAGCCGTTTTTTATGCGCGATTAAGTGATTATAAAACAGAGGGTTTATGAATGATTGCGCTTTTTATCTGAAAAAAGACGCGGTTTCATACCTGGATGTGTCGAACTTTAGGCCGGAGAGGGCGCTAAGGCCGCCTCCGGTACAGTCAGCATTACCGACTCAGTTTATTTTTGTCAGCGCATAACGATAGAGGTCACCGTCCGCCACGAACTCAAGACGATGGGAAATACAGGCGGGCGCATCTTCGGCGTGGTGTGAAACAAACAATAATTGCGTTTCACCTTCGCTAATCAGCACATCAACAAAACGGCGGATAAGCTGGCGATTGAGTGGATCAAGTCCCTGTAAAGGTTCATCAAGAATAAGCAAAGTCGGATGCTTCACCAGTGCGCGAACGATCAGCGCCAGACGTTGCTGTCCCCAGGAAAGACTATGGTAAGGCGCGTCAGCCGTGCGTTTATCAATGCCGAGAATATCCAGCCACTGCTGCACCAGTTTTTGCTGGCGATCTGAAACGGCCTGATAAATGCCAATCGAATCAAAATAGCCAGAAAGGATCACATTACGCACGGTAGTGCTGACCCGGTAATCCAGATGCAAACTACTGCTGACGTAACCGATATGCTTTTTGATATCCCAGATGGTTTCGCCGCTGCCGCGACGTCGTCCAAAAAGCGTTAAATCGTTGCTGTAACCTTGCGGATGATCGCCAGTAATCAGGCTTAATAGCGTCGATTTTCCCGCGCCATTTGGCCCGACAATTTGCCAGTGTTCGCCTGGATTCACCTGCCAGCTAAGGTTATTAAGAATGGGGCGATCGTTATAAGAAACCACGCCATTTTTCAGCACAATGCGCGGTTCGTTGGCGGGTAAGGCGTGACGTGCTGAAGGTTCATCTGGCTCCGGCAGTTGCACACCTTCAAGCTGTTCGCTATGCGCCAGTTGCGCGACGAGTGCTTGTTGGAGCAGTTCCTCTTTAGCGCCAGTTTCCGCTAACGTGCAATCCGCCAGCACGCCAGCAAACTGGACAAATTCCGGGATCTCATCGAAGCGATTGAGCACCAGTACCAGAGTAATACCGGACTGATGTAACGAGGCGAGTCGCTCAGCCAGATGCTGACGTGAGGCAGCATCCAGGCCATCGAACGGCTCATCAAGAATCAACAAGTCTGGCTCCGACATCAGCGCCTGACAGAGCAGGGTTTTTCGCGTCTCGCCAGTGGAAAGGTATTTAAAGCGTCGGTCGAGGAGGGCGGTAATACCGAACTGCTGCGCCAGTTGTATGCAACGCGGTGCATCCTTTACTTCATCCTGAATGATTTCAGCCGTGGTACGCCCGGTGTCATCTTCGCCAGGGGCGAGCATATCGGTGTTATTCCGCAGCCATTCGTCGCTGACGAGCTTTTGCAATTGCTCGAAGGAGAGACGAGTAATATGGGAAAACTGACTTTGCCGTTCACCTTTCAAAAGCGGAAGTTCCCCCGCCAGCGCGCGGGCCAGCGCCGATTTCCCGCTGCCATTAGAACCGACAAACGCCCAACTATCACCCGCGTTTAACGTTAGCTGAGGCAATTGCAGCGTTTTTGTGTCGCCAAGACGAAACGTGCCTTGCAAAATTTGCAACGATGACATTTTATATCCCATTTTTTGCAGCGATTACTGACAGGGATACGTGTTCCAGCAAAGATTGTCAATGTGCTTAGCACAAGGTCGCGATAATCACCCGGTCGGCATTAAAATATGCAGTCACAGAACTACCTTCTTGTAGGTTTGCCGATTTTTCTGTCGGTACGGTGGCACAAAGTGTTTGTCCATCTGGTAACGTCATCAACACTTCGCACTGCTCCTCGCCTCGTTCTATATAACTAATAATACCCGGCAACTGGTTGTCAGCAGCCATGGCAACACTCGTCTCCTGAGTAATACCGACCCACGGTGCTTTAAGCAGAATCAGAACTTCTTTACCTTCTTCCAGACCAAGGCGCTCACTACTACGAGCGGTGATAGCGACTTTTAATCGCGTTTTTCCATCAGCCAGTAATACATCGACATGTTCCTGTACTTGATGGTGATCGCGGGCAGTTATGGTGCCAAACCACTGATTACGGGCGCTGGTTTGCAGGGAAAAACGGGAGATCGCCGCCAGCAGGCTATCGAGTGGCAGAGCATCGTCATCGCTTAAAACATCGAATGCTTTTTGTTGAATTTGTGCCAACAAATCATAAAGCTGAATCAGTCGCTGACCGTAACGAGTCAGTACCGCACCACCACCGCCTTTTCCGCCAGTAGCGCGGTCAACCAGCGAATGCTCGCTCAGTTTGTTCATTTCGTTGATGGCATCCCAGGCGCTTTTATAGCTGATTCCTGCATCTTTCGCTCCCTGGCTGATAGAACCAGAAAGTGCGATGTGTTTTAGTAGCGAAATCCGGCGCGGATCGGCGAACAATTTTTGCTGAAGTTTCAGGGTAAGAAGGATTTCGGCCTGCATAACAATGTCCTGATAAAAAGACTATTGTGACGGAAAACCACTGTCGCGCAAAGACGACCGCACAAAAGGGGAGTGCTTTTCTGCGTTATACGGTTAGAATAAACAAAGGACTACATCTGGAGTTAACCATGTTAGAGTTATTGAAAAGTCTGGTTTTCGCCGTAATCATGGTACCTATTGTGATGGCAATCATCCTGGGTTTGATCTACGGTCTTGGTGAAGTGTTTAACATTTTCTCCGGCATCGGTCAGAAAGACCAGTCCAGACAAAATCATTGATTTTCCCTTAACGCCCGCTCAGTCGGGCGTTTTCATTATTCCCTTATTTCACCGCAGTGCCTGCCAGGGTTAACAACCCCCTAGGAAAATCCTGAGATTACCGTTATATTCTGACGAACATAACGAAACGGATAAGGATTTATCATGGCACAGAAGAAATGGTTACACCTTTTTGCCGGAGCTGCACTGTCTTTAAGTGTTGCAAGTCATGCATTAGCGGATGACGCTAAAATAACCGTTTTTGCAGCGGCTTCGCTGACTAACGCGATGCAGGATATTGCAACGCAATACCAAAAAGAGAAACACGTGGATGTTGTTTCCTCTTTTGCCTCTTCCTCGACACTGGCTCGTCAGATTGAAGCGGGAGCTCCTGCTGATCTATTTATTTCTGCTGATCAAAAATGGATGGATTATGCCGTCGATAAAAAAGCCATCGATACGGCCACACGTGAAACTCTGCTAGGTAATAGCCTTGTAGTTGTCGCGCCGAAATCCAGTGAGCAACAAGATTTTACCATCAACAAAGAAACAAACTGGACAACGTTGTTACATGGCGGACGACTGGCTGTTGGTGATCCTGAGCACGTTCCTGCCGGAATTTATGCCAAAGAAGCGCTGCAAAAACTGGGCGCATGGGATACCCTTTCAGGCAAACTTGCTCCGGCAGAAGATGTTCGCGGTGCGCTGGCACTGGTAGAGCGCAATGAAGCGCCACTGGGCATTGTTTATGGTTCTGATGCGGTTGCCAGCAAAGGCGTGAAAGTCGTAGCTACCTTCCCGGAAGATACTCATAAAAAAGTAGAGTACCCGGTTGCTATTGTGAAAGGGCACAACAACCCAACGGTAGCCGCGTTTTATGACTATCTGAAAGGGCCACAAGCGGCTGAAATCTTTAAACGTTACGGATTTACAACTAAGTAATGATTCTGACCGATCCAGAATGGCAGGCCGTTTTACTCAGCCTGAAAGTTTCATCCCTGGCCGTGCTTTTCAGCCTGCCGTTTGGGATCTTTTTTGCCTGGTTACTGGTGCGTTGTACCTTCCCAGGCAAAGCTCTGTTAGACAGTGTCTTACATCTGCCACTGGTGTTACCGCCAGTCGTGGTGGGCTATTTGCTGTTGATTTCAATGGGCCGACGTGGATTTATCGGCGAACGTCTGTATGACTGGTTTGGCATTACTTTCGCTTTTAGCTGGCGAGGTGCGGTGCTTGCTGCTGCGGTGATGTCCTTTCCCCTGATGGTGCGGGCAATTCGTCTGGCCCTGGAAAGTGTGGATATCAAACTGGAGCAGGCGGCCAGAACACTGGGGGCCGGACGTTGGCGCGTCTTCTTCACCATTACCTTACCGCTGACCTTACCTGGCATTATTGTCGGTACGGTGTTGGCTTTTGCCCGTTCGCTTGGTGAATTTGGCGCGACCATTACCTTCGTTTCCAATATTCCTGGTGAAACGCGCACCATTCCTTCAGCAATGTATACCTTGATTCAGACGCCTGGTGGTGAAACAGGAGCCGCAAGGCTTTGTCTTCTCTCCATTGCACTGGCAATGATCTCCCTGCTTATTTCTGAATGGCTGGCCCGGGTCAGTCGCGCACGGACGGGGAGATAATCATGCTGGAATTGAATTTCTCCCAGACGCTGGGAAATCACTGCCTGAGCGTAAACGAAACGTTACCAGCAACCGGGATCACGGCGATATTTGGTGTCTCCGGGGCGGGGAAAACCTCATTAATTAATGCGATAAGTGGCCTGACGCGTCCGCAACAAGGGCGTATTGTCCTCAATGGTCGGGTGTTAAATGATTGCGAAAAAGGCATTTGTTTGACGCCGGAACAGCGCCGGGTGGGCTATGTTTTCCAGGATGCGCGACTGTTCCCGCATTACAAAGTGCGTGGTAACTTGCGTTATGGTATGGCGAAAAACATGGTCAGTCAGTTTGATAAGCTGGTGGCATTGTTAGGGATAGAAGCATTGCTTGATCGCCTGCCAGGAAGTCTTTCAGGTGGTGAAAAACAACGGGTGGCGATAGGTCGGGCGCTCCTGACAGCACCGGAATTGTTGCTGCTGGATGAGCCGTTGGCGTCACTGGATATTCCGCGTAAACGAGAACTGTTGCCTTATCTGCAACGTCTGACCCGGGAAATCAATATCCCCATGCTTTATGTCAGCCATTCTCTGGATGAAATCCAACATCTGGCAGACCGGGTGATGGTGCTGGAAAACGGGCAGGTGAAGGCGTTTGGCCCTCTGGAGGAGGTCTGGAGCAGTAGCGTTATGCATCCGTGGCTACCCAAAGAGCAGCAGAGCACCATTCTTAAAGTCTACGTGCTGGAACATCATCCCCATTACGCAATGACTGCGCTGGCGTTGGGGGATCAACATCTGTGGGTAAATAAACTGGATGCACCACTGCAATCGACGTTGCGTATTCGTATTCAGGCGTCAGATGTCTCACTGGTGTTACAACCTCCACAGCATTCGAGTATTCGCAATATTTTGCGGGCCAAAGTCGCCCACTGTTACGACGATAATGGCCAGGTGGAAGTGCAACTCGAGGTGGGGGGGAAAACGTTGTGGGCACGAATTAGCCCCTGGGCCAGGGATGAACTGGCGATCAAACCTGGCCTGTGGTTGTATGCACAAATTAAGAGTGTGTCGATAACCGCCTGATCAAATCAGGCGGCTGTAAATAAACTGGGCAATGCTGTCGGTAGTGTTATCACCAATCACAATATTGGCACGTTCTTTCACTGCATCATCTGCATTGCCCATAGCAACACCAGTACCTGCGGCTTCCAGCATGCTGATATCGTTATAGTTATCGCCAAACGCAATAACATTTTCCATCGACCAGCCCTGCGCTTCGATCCATTGAGTAAGGCGTTTGCCTTTGCTATTACCTTTGCGTGCAACATCCACCTGGTCATGCCATGACCATTCGCATTCGAGGCCCAGCTGCTGTTCCACCTGCTTAGCGAACTGGCGTAATTTCGGCAGGTCTTCATCGGTTAATGCAAACTTCCATACGGCATTGACATCACGTGCCGCCTGCGCCAGTGAAGGCACTTGTGTAAAAGTAGGACGCTGATGTTCAGGCAGAGTCTGAGCCCAGTTAGAAGTGCGAATAACATGCCCGGTAGGATGCTCATACACCATCGCATCATCGACGTACATCAGGCCAGGAATATTATGCTGATTGAGCAAATCAATTAATTGTAATGCCTGGTCAACAGGCATTGGATCGGCTTGTAACACCTTTTTTGCTTGATAATCATACAAATAGGTTCCGTTACAGCAAATTGCAGGTGTATCTAATGCCAGTGCCTGATAAAAAGGATGAATAGCGACGTGATGGCGACCAGTGACAATGATAAGTTGATATCCCGCTTCTCTGGCGCGTGATAACGCTTCAAGGGAAGAAGGGAGTAATGTCTTTTTCGGCGTCAGTAACGTTCCGTCTAAATCAAGGGCAATCACGCGAGCGGACATGGGGTATTTTTCCAGATTAAGGTTAAGAGTTTTGTCTGCGCGAATGGTACACCGAGTCAGATAGTAGACAAAATTTTGTGCGTATATTCAGCATTGAACGCCAAAAGCGACTAGTTTTAGCTGTATTACGCAAATCAAGCCAGATGCTAAAAGTTAAGGAGCATTCATGAAACAAACCGTTTATATCGCCAGCCCAGAGAGCCAGCAAATCCATGTCTGGAACCTGAATCATGATGGCGCTCTGACGCTGACTCAGGTGGTTGATGTGCCGGGGCAGGTGCAACCGATGGTCGTAAGCCCGGATAAACGTTATCTCTACGTTGGCGTGCGCCCTGAATTTCGTGTACTGGCCTATCGAATCGCCCCCGATGATGGCGCACTGACTTTTGCCGCTGAATCCGCCTTACCGGGCAGCCCGACGCATATTTCCACCGATCACCAGGGACGCTTTGTGTTTGTTGGCTCATACAATGCGGGCAGCGTGAGTGTCACTCGTCTGGAGGATGGCCTGCCAGTGGAAGTCGTCGATGTTGTGGAAGGTCTGGATGGTTGCCACTCAGCGAATATCACGCCGGATAATCGCACTCTTTGGGTGCCGGCACTAAAACAGGATCGCATTTGCCTGTTTACAGTAAGCGATGATGGTTACCTTGCAGCCCAGGATCCGGCAGAAGTAACAACTGTTGAAGGCGCTGGCCCACGTCATATGGTATTTCATCCGAACGAACAATACGCATATTGCGTCAATGAGTTAAACAGTTCGGTAGATGTCTGGGAGCTTAAAGATCCGCACGGTAATATCGAATGTGTTCAGACACTGGACATGATGCCTGCTGATTTCTCCGATACCCGCTGGGCAGCAGACATTCACATCACCCCGGATGGCCGTCATCTGTATGCCTGTGATCGTACCGCCAGTCTGATTACGGTGTTTAGTGTTTCTGAAGATGGTAGCGTGTTGACGAAAGAAGGCTATCAGTCCACTGAAACTCAGCCGCGTGGTTTTAATGTTGATCACAGTGGTAAATATTTAATCGCTGCCGGGCAGAAATCCCATCATATCGCAGTCTATGAAATACACGGTGAGCAGGGCTTACTCACAGAGAAAGGTCGCTATGCGGTAGGGCAAGGACCGATGTGGGTCGTGGTGAACGCTCATTAATTGAGCTCTTTGGATAAAAGGGCCGCTATGCAATATAGCGACCCTTTTTTAACGCTTATACTCGTCATACTTCAAGTTGCATTACCCGGCCTTTCAGGGCCAACGTAAACGTTTTGTCCTGCAACTCAAGTTATTTGCTAAGGGTTATGACTTCGGCTCCGCAACCACTTTGCTACCTAAACCGCGGTTATTGTATTCCCACATGCGGTTGTAGTTAGTGTCATTCAGATTACGCTGTACTTCGTCGTTATCATCAACGCTGCCGGTATTACCCGCAAATGGACGATTGGAAATCACCGCATCGGCCCACGGTTTAGCCGTGTTAAAACCTTCGTTGATGGCGCTATCACGGATCACCACCTGACCGTTGGTATTGGCATCAACATCCAGCGAGCGGCCCAGTTGCGCCACGCCATCACCGGAAGCATTGAAACGGCTGTTTACGGCGAGGAAACCGTAATAGATGTTTGACAGCGTAGCCGGTGCAAACACATACGCTTCTTGCTGGGTACGGGAGTTCACCACGCGGAATTCGGTATTATCGAACACCACTGCGCCGCGACCAGAAACGATATCCACATCCCCTTCAATATAGCTATTCGTCACCAGCGTACGTGGCTGACGATTGGTTTCCAGACGGTTCTGTACACCGCTGTTGGTCACAAAGAAGGTGTTCTGACGACCGAGAATATTGACGTTATTGATCTGCACTTTGTCGCCATCAGTACGCAGCGCCACCGCCGGATGATTACCCGCATCTACGCTATCGCCCAGCGTGTTTTCGATGGTCAGGTTTTGCAGTTGCAGGCCATTGTTTTGTGACCAGAAGACCGCAGAACACAGAACACCGATACTGTCGCTACGCTTGCTCTGGCAGCTATCGTACATATACCACGCCGGTTTACCCGGCATGTATTTGCCGCGCGGATTGACGTCGTGACGCCAGTCGGCAGGGCTCATTGTGCCGTCAATCGAAAGGCCGATCTTCACATCAATCGGTTTTTCGCCTGTACCATAAACGGTAATTCCACCCGGAGCGGCAGGGACATACACCGTTCCCTGATATTCACCAGGCATCACGGCAATATACTGGCGCTTATTGGTGCGCTTGATAATTGCCGCATCTACCGCCGCCTGAATCGTGGTATGCGTTACACCCGGAGTACCCGCCGGGCCGACAACAAAGTCAGGTTGTGCAGGCAGAGTAATCGGTGATGGATTCCATGATGCTGCGCCCGGCGTCAGGGACGCAAAATAGTGCTGCGCATCGAAATTCTGCGCTTCTTTTGCCGACAGAATCGGGCGAGAAGCGGTACCAGGCGCGGTTTGATCAGAAGGACGTTGATCGGGCGGTGTTGAGCTACAGGCGGTCAGCGTCACGCCAAAAGCCAGTGCCAGCGCCAGACGGGAAACTGAAAATGTGTTCACAGGTTGCTCCGGGCTATGAAATGGAAAAATGAATCCGTTGAAGCCTGCTTTTTTATACTAACTTGAGCGAAACGGGAAGGTAAAAAGACAAAAAGTTGTTTTTAATACCTTTAAGTGATACCAGATGGCATTGCGCCATCTGGTTGAGCAATTAACTAAACATCGCAGTAATCGAGGCGCTTGCCAGAGAGTGGAAATGGACGTTAAAACCGACCATCGCGCCGCTGGCACCTTCATCGACATCAATACGTTCTACATCCAGCGCGTGAACGGTAAAAATGTAGCGATGAGTTTCGCCCTTCGGCGGCGCTGCGCCATCGTACCCGGTTTTACCAAAGTCAGTTCGCGTCTGCAAAACGCCGTCTGGCATTGCTACCAGACCAGAGCCAAACCCTTGCGGTAATACGCGGGTATCCGCAGGTAAGTTAACAACTACCCAGTGCCACCAGCCGGAGCCAGTTGGCGCATCCGGGTCGTAGCAGGTGACGACAAAACTTTTGGTTCCCGCAGGAACATCATCCCATGCCAGATGCGGCGAAATATTATCGCCATCGTAACCCATGCCGTTAAAGACATGACGATGCGGCAATTTATCGCCATCGCGCAGATCATTACTGATGAGTTTCATGAAACCTCCTTTCTTTTTTGCAGAAAGTGTAGCCAGAAACCCTCACGTTGACTTCCCGTTATTGGCAAAAAAATGTTTCATCCTGTACCGCGCGGTTAACCGCTGCGGTCAGGCGCAGCAACTGTTGCGGTAGAATAATATAGGGTGGCATCAGGTAAATCAGCTTGCCAAAAGGTCGGATCCAGACACCCTGTTCGACAAAGAATTTTTGCAGCGCAGCCATATTCACCGGACGAGTGGTTTCGACCACGCCAATCGCTCCCAGCACGCGCACATCGGCAACCATTTCGGCGTCACGGGCAGGAGCCAGTTGCTCGCGCAGTTGTGCTTCAATAGTCGCTACCTGCTGCTGCCAGTCGCCAGATTCGATAATGGCCAGGCTGGCGTTTGCTGCCGCGCAGGCCAGCGGATTGCCCATAAAGGTTGGCCCGTGCATAAAGCATCCGGCTTCGCCGTTGCTGATAGTTTCAGCCACTTCGCGCGTAGTGAGCGTGGCGGAAAGGGTCATCGTACCGCCGGTTAAGGCTTTACCGAGGCACAAAATGTCCGGCGCGATCCCCGCATGTTCGCAGGCAAACAGTTTGCCGGTACGACCAAAACCGGTGGCTATCTCGTCAGCAATCAGCAAGATACCTTCACGATCGCACATTTTGCGGATTCGTTTTAACCATTCCGGATGGTACATGCGCATTCCGCCAGCGCCCTGGACAATCGGTTCAATGATCACCGCCGCGATTTCATGACGATGCGCCGCCATCAGACGTGCGAAGCCCACCATATCGCGTTCATCCCATTCGCCATCCATGCGGCTTTGCGGCGCGGGAGCAAACAGGTTTTCTGGCAGATAGCCTTTCCACAGGCTGTGCATTGAGTTGTCTGGATCGCACACCGACATCGCGCCAAAGGTATCGCCATGATAACCATTGCGGAAGGTCAGAAAACGCTGGCGCGCTTCGCCTTTGGCTTGCCAGTACTGCAACGCCATTTTCATCGCCACTTCCACCGCTACGGAACCAGAGTCCGCGAGAAAAACGCACTCCAGCGGTTGCGGCGTCATTGCCACCAGTTTGCGGCACAGCTCGATGGCGGGCGCATGGGTGATACCGCCAAACATCACATGCGACATGGCATCAATTTGCGACTTCATTGCCGCATTGAGCTGCGGGTGGTTGTAGCCGTGGATTGCCGCCCACCAGGACGACATACCGTCAATCAGGCGTCTGCCGTCAGACAAAATCAGCTCGCACCCTTCGGCGCTCGCCACCGGATAAACCGGTAGCGGGGAGGTCATGGATGTGTATGGGTGCCAGATATGGCGTTGGTCAAAGGCAAGATCGTCCGTTGTCATAATCGACTTGTAAACCAAATTGAAAAGATTTAGGTTTACAAGTCTACACCGAATTAACAACAAAAAACACGTTTTGGAGAAGCCCCATGGCTCACCACCCACGCTGGACATTGTCGCAAGTCACAGAATTATTTGAAAAACCGTTGTTGGATCTGCTGTTTGAAGCGCAGCAGGTGCATCGTCAGCATTTCGATCCTCGTCAGGTCCAGGTCAGCACTTTGCTGTCGATTAAAACCGGAGCTTGTCCGGAAGATTGCAAATACTGCCCGCAAAGCTCGCGTTATAAAACCGGACTGGAAGCTGAGCGGTTGATGGAAGTTGAACAGGTGCTGGAGTCGGCGCGTAAAGCGAAAGCGGCGGGATCGACGCGTTTTTGCATGGGCGCGGCGTGGAAGAACCCCCACGAACGCGATATGCCGTACCTGGAACAGATGGTGCAGGGGGTAAAAGCGATGGGCCTGGAGGCGTGTATGACGCTGGGCACGTTGAGTGAATCTCAGGCGCAGCGCCTCGCGAACGCCGGGCTGGATTACTACAACCACAACCTCGACACCTCGCCGGAGTTTTACGGCAATATCATCACCACACGCACTTATCAGGAACGTCTCGACACGCTGGAAAAAGTGCGTGATGCCGGGATCAAAGTCTGTTCAGGTGGCATTGTAGGCTTAGGCGAAACGGTAAAAGATCGCGCCGGATTATTGCTACAACTGGCAAACCTGCCGACGCCGCCGGAAAGCGTACCAATCAACATGCTGGTGAAGGTGAAAGGCACGCCACTGGCAGATAACGATGATGTCGATGCCTTTGATTTTATTCGCACCATTGCCGTAGCGCGGATCATGATGCCGACCTCATACGTGCGCCTTTCTGCCGGACGCGAGCAGATGAATGAACAGACTCAGGCGATGTGCTTTATGGCCGGGGCTAACTCAATTTTCTACGGTTGCAAACTGCTAACCACGCCGAATCCGGAAGAAGATAAAGACCTGCAACTGTTCCGCAAACTGGGGTTAAATCCGCAGCAAACTGCCGTGCTGGCAGGGGATAACGAACAACAGCAGCGTCTGGAGCAGGCACTGATGACCCCGGACACTGACGAATATTACAACGCGGCAGCACTATGAGCTGGCAGGAGAAAATCAACGCGGCGCTCGATGCGCGGCGTACTGCCGATGCCCTGCGTCGCCGTTATCCGGTGGCGCAAGGCGCCGGACGCTGGCTGGTGGCGGATGATCGCCAGTATCTGAACTTTTCCAGTAATGATTATTTAGGTTTAAGCCATCATCCACATATCATCCGCGCCTGGCAGCAGGGGGCGGAACAATTTGGCGTCGGTAGCGGCGGCTCCGGTCACGTCAGCGGTTATAGCGTGGCGCATCAGGCGCTGGAAGAAGAACTGACCGAGTGGCTGGGCTATTCGCGGGCGCTGCTGTTTATCTCCGGTTTTGCCGCTAATCAGGCGGTCATTGCCGCGATGATGGCAAAAGAGGACCGCATTGTTGCCGACCGGCTGAGTCACGCCTCATTGCTGGAAGCTGCCAGTTTAAGCCCGTCGCAGCTTCGCCGTTTTACCCATAACGATGTCGCTCATCTGGCGCGACTGCTTGCTTCCCCCTGTCCGGGGCAGCAACTGGTGGTGACAGAAGGCGTGTTCAGCATGGACGGCGATAGTGCGCCACTGGCGGAAATCCAGCAGGTAACGCAACAGCACAATGGCTGGTTGATGGTCGATGATGCCCACGGCACGGGTGTTATCGGTGAACAGGGGCGCGGCAACTGCTGGCTGCAAAAGGTAAAACCAGAATTGCTGGTGGTCACTTTTGGCAAAGGATTTGGCGTCAGCGGGGCAGCGGTGCTTTGCTCCAATACAGTGGCGGATTATCTGCTGCAATTCGCCCGCCATCTTATCTACAGCACCAGTATGCCGCCCGCTCAGGCGCAGGCATTACGCGCGTCGCTGGCGGTCATTCGCGGTGAAGAGGGGGACGCTCGGCGCGAAAAACTGGCGGTACTCATTACGCGTTTTCGTGCCGGAGTGCAGGGTTTGCCGTTTACTCTTGCGGATTCATGTAGCGCCATTCAGCCATTAATCGTAGGCGATAACAGCCGAGCGTTACATCTGGCAGAGAAACTGCGCCAGCAAGGTTGTTGGGTCACGGCGATTCGCCCGCCAACCGTACCCGCAGGCACTGCGCGACTGCGCCTGACCTTAACCGCAGCACATGAAACGCAGGATATCGACCGGCTGCTGGAGGTGCTGCATGGCAACGGTTAATAAACAAGCCATTGCCGCGGCATTTGGTCGGGCAGCCGCACACTATGAGCAACACGCAGATCTACAGCGTCAGAGTGCTGACGCCTTACTGGCAATGCTCCCACAGCGTACATTCACCCACGTGCTGGACGCGGGTTGTGGACCAGGCTGGATGAGCCGCCACTGGCGTGAACGTCACGCGCGGGTGACGGCGTTAGATCTTTCGCCACTTATGCTTGAGCAGGCACGCCAGAAGGATGCCGCAGACCATTATCTGGCGGGAGATATCGAATCCCTGCCGTTAGCGACTGCGATGTTCGATCTCGCATGGAGCAATCTCGCGGTGCAGTGGTGCGGTAATTTATCCACGGCACTCCACGAGCTGTATCGGGTGGTGCGCCCCGGAGGCATGGTCGCGTTTACCACGCTGGC
This sequence comes from Escherichia sp. GZ89, assembly GCF_019366485.1. Taxonomy (NCBI): domain Bacteria; kingdom Pseudomonadati; phylum Pseudomonadota; class Gammaproteobacteria; order Enterobacterales; family Enterobacteriaceae; genus Escherichia; species Escherichia sp. GZ89. Next base: position 23,878 of record NZ_JAEOHX010000009.1, read on the forward strand.
GCAGGGATCGATACCCGAACTGCATCTGGCGTGGCAGGCGGTGGACGAGCGCCCGCATGCTAATCGCTTTTTACCGCCAGATGAAATCGAACAGTCGCTGAACGGCGTTAATTATCAACACCATATTCTGCCCATCACGCTTTGGTTTGATGATGCGCTCAGTGCCATGCGTTCGCTGAAAGGCATCGGTGCAACGCATCTTCATGAAGGGCGCTACCCACGAATATTAACGCGTTCGCAGTTGCAGCGATTGCAACTGGCCTGGCCGCAACAACAGGGGCGATATCCTCTGACGTATCATCTTTTTTTGGGAGTGATTGCTCGTGAGTAAACGTTATTTTGTCACCGGAACGGACACCGAAGTGGGGAAAACCGTCGCCAGTGGTGCCCTGTTACAGGCCGCAAAAGCCGCAGGCTACCGGACGGCAGGGTATAAACCGGTGGCTTCAGGCAGTGAAATGAACGCGGAAGGCTTACGCAACAGCGACGCGCTGGCGTTACAGCGCAACAGCAGCCTGCTGCTGGATTACGTAATGGTAAATCCTTACACCTTTGCAGAACCCACTTCGCCGCACATCATTAGCGCGCTAGAGGGCAGGCCGATAGAATCATCGGTAATGAGCGCTGGATTACACGCGCTTGAACAACAGGCTGACTGGGTGTTAGTGGAAGGCGCGGGCGGCTGGTTTACGCCGCTTTCTGACACTTTCACTTTTGCAGATTGGGTAACACAGGAACAACTGCCGGTGATACTGGTAGTTGGCGTGAAACTCGGCTGTATTAATCACGCGATGTTGACTGCACAGGCAATACAACACGCCGGACTGACTCTGGCGGGTTGGGTGGCGAACGATGTCACGCCTCCAGGAAAACGTCACGCTGAATATATGGCCACGCTCACCCGCATGATTCCCGCACCGCTGCTGGGGGAAATTCCCTGGCTTGCAGAAAATCCAGAAAATGCGGCAACCGGAAAGTACATAAATCTTGCCTTGTTAAGCCAGTAATAAAATTGACCAATTTGCGAGCGGGATCGCGTAATTTCCTGGTGTTTGTTTAAGCAATTGAAATCGAAAAAAACAGAGAAATTTTTTTTACCCCCACAACATGAGATTTGTGGGGGAATAGTGCAGGCGGCAAGCCATATGGGCTGGAAGCAGTTATCCACCATTCCTGTGGATAACCATGTGCATTAGAGTTAGAAAACGTCAGGCAAGCGAGAGAACACGCGGCTTGCAGCTAAATTGCTGCGAAAGACGTCTCCAAAAAATATTGTTTTATTTACAGTTGGTTAGATAAAAGCAATGGCTCCAGGAAAAGAGTCGCTGACTGCCATAAAACCTTCATCAATCGGCTTGACAAATGTTAAGAAAGTCTTTGCTTTGGGGATAACCATTGTGAATTAGCATAATATCTTGCCAGAGATGAAATTAGTCTTGGGTAAATGTCATAGGGCTGCGATGTAACACAAATATTGTTGTGCGCTACTGGAATTTTATCCAGTCTTTTTTACTGGCATTATTAACCATGACGAGTAAAATTACATACCTGCCCGCCCAACTCCTTCAGGTAGCGACTCATGAGTAAACCGTTCAAACTGAATTCCGCTTTTAAACCTTCTGGCGATCAGCCAGAGGCGATTCGACGTCTCGAAGAGGGGCTGGAAGATGGTCTGGCGCACCAGACGTTACTTGGCGTGACGGGTTCCGGGAAAACCTTCACCATTGCCAATGTCATTGCTGACCTTCAGCGCCCAACCATGGTACTTGCGCCCAACAAAACGCTGGCGGCCCAACTGTACGGCGAAATGAAAGAGTTCTTCCCGGAAAACGCGGTGGAGTATTTCGTCTCCTACTACGACTACTATCAGCCGGAAGCCTATGTACCGAGTTCCGACACCTTCATTGAGAAAGATGCCTCGGTAAACGAACATATCGAGCAGATGCGTTTGTCCGCCACCAAAGCGATGCTGGAGCGGCGTGATGTGGTTGTGGTGGCGTCGGTTTCCGCGATTTATGGTCTGGGCGATCCTGATTTATATCTCAAGATGATGCTCCATCTTACGGTCGGTATGATTATCGATCAGCGCGCGATCCTGCGCCGCCTGGCGGAGCTGCAATACACCCGGAATGATCAAGCATTCCAGCGCGGTACTTTCCGCGTTCGTGGCGAGGTGATTGATATCTTCCCGGCAGAATCGGATGACATTGCACTTCGCGTGGAACTGTTTGACGAGGAAGTGGAACGATTGTCGTTATTTGATCCGCTAACCGGGCAGATTGTTTCCACCATTCCACGTTTTACCATCTACCCGAAAACGCACTACGTTACGCCGCGCGAGCGCATTGTGCAGGCGATGGAAGAAATTAAAGAAGAACTGGCCGCTAGACGCAAGGTGCTGTTAGAGAACAACAAACTGCTGGAAGAGCAGCGGCTGACTCAGCGTACCCAGTTTGATCTGGAGATGATGAACGAACTGGGATATTGCTCGGGCATTGAAAACTACTCGCGCTTCCTCTCCGGCCGTGGACCAGGTGAGCCACCGCCGACGCTGTTTGATTACCTGCCTGCCGATGGGCTGCTGGTCGTCGATGAATCTCACGTCACCATTCCACAAATTGGCGGTATGTATCGAGGCGACCGGGCGCGTAAAGAGACACTGGTGGAGTACGGTTTCCGCCTACCATCAGCGCTGGATAACCGTCCGCTGAAGTTTGAAGAGTTCGAAGCATTAGCGCCGCAAACCATCTATGTTTCGGCGACGCCGGGTAATTACGAGCTGGAAAAATCCGGTGGTGATGTGGTGGATCAGGTCGTGCGTCCAACCGGATTGCTTGATCCGATTATCGAAGTGCGACCGGTGGCAACACAGGTTGATGATCTTCTTTCGGAGATTCGCCAGCGAGCGGCAATTAACGAACGCGTGCTGGTCACAACACTGACCAAGCGAATGGCGGAAGATCTCACGGAATATCTCGAAGAACACGGTGAGCGTGTACGTTATCTTCACTCAGATATCGATACCGTCGAGCGCATGGAAATCATCCGCGACTTGCGTCTGGGTGAGTTCGACGTGCTGGTAGGGATCAACTTACTGCGCGAAGGTCTGGATATGCCGGAAGTTTCGCTGGTGGCGATCCTCGACGCCGACAAAGAAGGCTTCCTGCGTTCTGAACGTTCGTTGATCCAGACCATTGGTCGTGCGGCACGTAACGTCAATGGTAAAGCGATTCTCTACGGCGATAAGATCACCCCGTCAATGGCAAAAGCAATTGGCGAAACCGAACGTCGCCGCGAGAAACAGCAGAAGTACAACGAGGAACACGGCATTACGCCGCAAGGCTTGAACAAGAAAGTGGTCGATATCCTGGCGCTGGGGCAGAACATTGCTAAAACCAAAGCGAAGGGCAGAGGAAAATCGCGACCGATTGTTGAGCCGGATAATGTGCCGATGGATATGTCGCCGAAGGCGTTGCAGCAGAAAATCCATGAACTGGAAGGGCTGATGATGCAACACGCGCAAAATCTGGAGTTCGAAGAAGCGGCGCAAATTCGTGACCAGTTGCATCAGCTGCGTGAGCTGTTCATTGCGGCTTCGTGACAAGATGACGAAGCCGGAATTTTCTTCCGGCTTCGTGTTAACCTAATGCCTGTAACGCCTTTTCCAGTGCGTTATGCAGCAACTGGCGGTCATGACGATAGGGAATATCGCTGGCCTCCAGTACTTCCTGAATCACAATTCTGTTGTTAACTGCGGATACATCAGCTTTCGGTCCAACAACTACCGCATCAATCACTTTTTTACCAACATACTGCTCCATAATCGCCAGCTTATTTTCCAACTTGAGATTAGCAGCAGGCAGGCTTAATTCTCGCCCCAAATTACCGATATACACCATCGGGGCAGGCGTTCGGCGTAATGCCTGCGCGATTTCCTTGAGCAGCAGAATGGGCATAAGACTGGTATAAAAACTCCCTGGCCCAATAATGATCAGATCCGCCTCATTAATCGCCAGCACCGCTTCACGTGTGGCAGGTACGTTGGGGGTTAAGAGTAGATCCTGTATCGGCGCAGTGAGCTGGTCAATATTGACCTCGCCGTAAACTTCATGTCCCTGATCATCAATGGCCATCAGATCCACCGGATGTTCCGACATTGGAATCAAATGTGTATCCACTTTCAGCAGATTGCGAATCAGATTGATCGCTTCCAGGGGCCGCACGCTAAGGTGATCCAGTGCCTTTAACATCAGGTTTCCAAGGTTGTGCCCGGAAAGTTCACCGTTACCGCCAAAACGATATTCAAACATTGCGGAAGCGACGCTGGGTTCCGTTATCAACTGGTTGAGGCAGTTGCGCATATCGCCCCAGGCAATGCCGCCTTCTGAGCGACGAATACGCCCCGTCGAGCCGCCATTATCCGTGGTGGTTACGATACCCGTTAAGCGAGAGCCTAAAGATGAAAGCGATGAGAGAACGCGTCCTAATCCATGCCCTCCGCCGAGAGCAACGACACGATCAAGGTCAGCCAGCGTACGATTGCGCATATAGATTCCTGAAATCAAATTCACCGCGCTACAGTAGCGCAACTCATAGGGAATCGGCAATTAAGCTGTAAAGATCCCGAAAACTCTTTTTCAGAGACTACCTCCAACGAGTAATACACGCTTTCCAGGCTGATGATATATATCAAGGTAAAACGCTCATTTTTCCTTATTCTGTAGCGAAATAGCTCGATCATGACGCTATATATACGATTACATAGCGAAAGTTGTGAATGGTAAAAATCCCATTTACACGTTAGTATCGGCATAACCACTAAACACTCTAGCCTCTGCACCTGGGTCAACTGATACGGTGCTTTGGCCGTGACAATGCTTACAAAGATTGCCACCAGGGCGAAGGAAGAAATGACTTCGCCTCCCGTATCTGGAAAGGTGTACATGGCTTCACAACTGACTGATGCATTTGCGCGTAAGTTTTACTACTTGCGCCTGTCGATTACCGATGTGTGTAACTTCCGTTGCACCTACTGCCTGCCGGATGGCTACAAACCGAGCGGCGTCACCAATAAAGGCTTTCTTACCGTCGATGAAATTCGCCGGGTTACGCGCGCCTTCGCCAGTCTGGGTACCGAAAAAGTCCGTCTGACGGGCGGAGAGCCGTCTTTGCGTCGTGACTTTACCGATATCATCGCCGCTGTGCGAGAAAACGACGCTATTCGCCAGATAGCGGTCACCACCAATGGTTACCGTCTGGAACGCGACGTGGCGAACTGGCGTGATGCTGGTCTTACTGGTATCAACGTGAGTGTCGATAGCCTCGACGCTCGCCAGTTTCAGGCTATTACCGGACAGGATAAATTCAATCAGGTCATGGCAGGGATCGATGCTGCATTTGAGGCCGGTTTTGAGAAGGTCAAAGTCAATACCGTGCTGATGCGTGATGTTAATCATCACCAGCTCGACACCTTTCTGAACTGGATCCAGCATCGCCCTATCCAGTTACGTTTCATCGAACTGATGGAAACGGGCGAGGGCAGCGAGCTCTTCCGTAAGCATCACATCTCTGGTCAGGTTCTACGTGACGAGCTACTGCGTCGCGGCTGGATCCACCAATTACGTCAACGCAGCGATGGTCCCGCGCAAGTCTTTTGTCATCCGGATTACGCCGGAGAGATTGGCCTTATCATGCCGTATGAAAAAGACTTCTGCGCCACTTGTAACCGCCTGCGCGTTTCCTCCATTGGTAAACTCCATCTCTGCCTGTTTGGTGAAGGCGGCGTTAACTTGCGCGATCTGCTGGAAGACGATACCCAGCAACAGGCGCTGGAAGCGCGTATTTCAGCGGCGCTGCGGGAGAAAAAACAGACCCATTTCCTGCATCAAAACAACACCGGTATTACGCAAAACTTATCGTACATTGGCGGCTAAAACGTCAAAAGGAGAGATCAGATGAGTCAGGTAAGCACTGAATTTATCCCGACCCGTATTGCTATTCTTACGGTTTCTAATCGTCGCGGTGAAGAAGACGATACTTCCGGTCACTATCTGCGCGATTCGGCGCAGGAAGCGGGCCATCACGTTGTCGATAAAGCCATTGTGAAAGAAAACCGCTATGCCATTCGCGCTCAGGTATCTGCGTGGATCGCCAGCGACGATGTACAAGTAGTGTTGATTACGGGTGGTACTGGCCTGACCGAAGGCGATCAGGCACCTGAAGCACTGCTGCCGCTGTTCGACCGTGAAGTTGAAGGTTTTGGTGAAGTGTTCCGTATGTTGTCGTTCGAAGAGATTGGCACCTCAACGTTGCAATCTCGTGCGGTAGCGGGCGTCGCTAACAAAACGCTAATTTTCGCCATGCCCGGTTCAACCAAAGCGTGCCGTACCGCCTGGGAAAATATCATCGCACCGCAGCTGGATGCCCGTACGCGTCCGTGTAATTTCCATCCACATTTGAAGAAATAAGTATGTCGCAACTGACCCATATCAACGCCGCTGGCGAAGCGCACATGGTGGATGTCTCCGCCAAAGCGGAAACCGTGCGTGAAGCGCGCGCCGAAGCCTTTGTCACCATGCGCAGCGAGACGTTGGCGATGATCATTGATGGTCGCCACCACAAAGGTGACGTATTTGCCACTGCGCGTATCGCCGGTATTCAGGCAGCAAAACGCACATGGGATTTGATCCCGCTTTGTCATCCGCTGATGCTCAGTAAAGTTGAAGTCAATTTGCAGGCCGAGCCGGAGCACAATCGGGTGCGTATAGAAACCTTATGCCGCCTGACCGGGAAAACCGGCGTCGAAATGGAAGCGTTAACGGCGGCCTCCGTGGCCGCGCTGACCATTTATGACATGTGTAAAGCGGTGCAAAAAGATATGGTGATTGGTCCGGTACGTTTGCTGGCGAAGAGCGGTGGCAAGTCGGGTGACTTTAAGGTGGAAGCGGATGATTAAAGTTCTTTTTTTCGCCCAGGTGCGCGAGTTGGTAGGAACAGATGCAGCCGAAGTGGCTGCGGATTTCCCAACCGTGGAAGCGTTACGCCAGCATCTGGCTGCGCAGAGCGATCGTTGGGCGCTGGCGCTGGAAGATGGCAAATTGCTTGCTGCCGTCAACCAGACGCTGGTGAGTTTTGACCATCCGCTGACTGACGGCGACGAAGTGGCTTTCTTCCCGCCGGTAACCGGAGGCTAAAATGGCAGAAACCAAAATTGTTGTCGGCCCGCAGCCGTTCAGCGTAGGAGAAGAGTATCCGTGGCTGGCGGAGCGTGACGAAGACGGTGCGGTAGTCACCTTTACCGGTAATGTGCGCAACCATAACCTGGGCGACAGCGTCAAAGCATTAACCCTCGAACACTATCCGGGGATGACTGAAAAAGCACTGGCAGAAATTGTCGATGAAGCGCGTAACCGCTGGCCGCTGGGGCGCGTCACGGTGATTCACCGCATCGGGGAATTATGGCCGGGCGATGAAATCGTTTTTGTCGGTGTCACCAGTGCGCATCGCAGCAGTGCGTTTGAAGCCGGGCAGTTTATTATGGACTATCTCAAAACCCGCGCACCGTTCTGGAAGCGCGAAGCCACGCCGGAAGGCGACCGCTGGGTTGAAGCTCGGGAGAGCGATCAGCAGGCGGCAAAACGCTGGTAGAATAATGTGATACGCTTAACGTATCACTTTCTACCAGGAGGATGCCATGGACCGTTTCCCACGTTCCGATTCCATTGTGCAGGCGCGTTCCGGCCTGCAAACCTATATGGCGCAGGTATATGGCTGGATGACAGCTGGCCTGCTGCTTACCGCTTTTGTTGCCTGGTATGCAGCCAATTCGGCAGCTCTGATGGAGCTACTTTTCACCAATCGCGTCTTTCTGATAGGCCTGGTGATAGCACAATTAGCTTTAGTTATCGTGTTATCAGCGATGATTCAAAAGTTAAGTGCGGGTGTAACGACGACACTATTTATGCTCTATTCGGCGCTAACCGGACTAACGCTTTCCAGTATTTTCATTGTTTATACCGCGGCGTCTATTGCCAGCACTTTTGTTGTCACTGCCGGGATGTTCGGCGCAATGAGCCTGTACGGTTACACCACCAAACGTGATTTAAGTGGCTTCGGCAATATGTTGTTTATGGCGTTGATCGGCATTGTGCTGGCATCGCTGGTGAACTTCTGGCTGAAAAGCGAAGCGTTGATGTGGGCAGTTACCTACATCGGCGTGATTGTCTTTGTTGGATTGACGGCGTATGACACTCAGAAACTAAAAAATATGGGTGAGCAGATTGATACCCGCGATACCTCCAACCTGCGTAAATACTCCATCCTGGGGGCATTAACCCTTTACCTCGACTTCATCAACCTGTTCCTAATGTTGCTGAGAATATTTGGCAACCGTCGCTGAATATTTTACTTGCGTTGAATCCCGACCCGTAGTCGGGATTTTTTATCTGTATAATAACGGCAATTAATTAATTGTTTTGCAATTATTAATGTCATTAATGATGTTCGCTGGTGAGTTTACTGGCTTAAATTATCAGTCAGCTATTTAATTGAAATACAATAGCTTTTCTCTAAAAATTTGGTGCAAACGAAGAATAATAGAGTACAATTCGGCGGTTTAATATCGGTTAAGGTGGTTGTCTTTTTTTTAGCAAACTCCGATGCAATAAATTACTAACTCGCTGAAGTTTTGTTGCGACATTGTTATTTTATTGAAAATGTCGAACATTGAACATACATTCATGAAAAAAATGGATTAATTCTCTATGTCTTCTGTATTGCCTTCATTGTCTGTTTATCCACGGCAGAGAAAAATATATCTTTTTTTAGCGCTATTATTTACTTCAACATTGATTCAACTTTGGCCTTTATATCATTTACAACCTCTCCGGGTAATATTACGTGTTGGTGCATGCAACATGCTAATTATATTATCTCTGACAGCATGTTATCGCCTGTTGGTGGGGAAAATTTTAGCGCTGGGGGTGTCATTATTACTCACTGTTAATTTTATGATTGCGCTTTGTACATGGGAAATATATCAAAGCGATTTCAATATCGTATTTGCGATGAGTATTCTTGAAACTCATTGGGCTGAAGTTAAATCGATGACGGGTATGTATATTTCATGGATGCCGGTATGCGTCATTTATTTTCTATTGACATATTTCTCCATACACAATGGTGCAAAATGTCTCTCTTCTAAAATTCAACACGCCGCAATGGTCATATTATTGATTTTTCTGGCATGGTTTACTTACAGTCAATGGAAAAAACAGCAGAAAGATGGTCTTGGCGGCTATTATCCTTTAAGCGCTCGCGCATTAAAAGTTACACCATTTTACGTTGCTTCAAATTTTATTGTTGCATACCGTGACATTGCTTTTGCAAAAGAGCTAAAGCAGATTGATATAGATTTACCGGGGTTAACGACTAAAGACACTGATATTGATACCTATGTAATCATTATTGGTGAGTCTGCACGTCGCAGTAATATGAGCTTGTATGGTTTCGAACAGAATACTACGCCCGTACAAAATACAATCGCACCGCAGGCACTAATTTTTGATAACGCTATTTCACCTGCGGCGGCGACAGTGACTTCGATTCCAATGATTCTCAGTAAGGCATCAACAGAAAGTTTTACTGCTGCCGATTTATCAAACAATATTGTTACGTTAGCTAATAAAGCTGGTTTTCAAACAACATGGCTGAGTACACAGAATGTTGTGGGTAAACATAATAACTACATTACCCTTATCGGAAGTGCCAGCAATAAATCGCAGTGGATGACAGGTGAATATGACGATGCCCTTTTACCCCATCTTGATGAAGCCTTAAAAGAAAAAGGTAAAAAACTCATCATGTTGCACATCAATGGTAGTCATGAAATTGCCTGTACGCGTTATCCTGAATGGGCAGATAAATTCAAAACTGGCAATAAATATGAGGATTGCTACAACAACTCTATATTGTTCACTGATTATGTTATTGGTGAGGTCATAAAGCGTCTTGAAGGTAGTAAATCCTCATTGCTTTATTTTTCTGATCATGGCCTGGAAAAAAATCCTGATATTCCGTCACTTTATATGCATGGCGCAGATACACCAAGTAAAGAAGCCTACGATGTACCGCAATTTATCTGGTACAGTTCTGAGGCATTGAACAGTCAATCGCGTAAGCTTGGTCATATTCGTGAGAACTATTCGTTGCTCAATAACTATGCAATGATGCTTGACTGGCTGGGCATTTCCACTGGCGAAACACGGTGCAACTCTCCGTTGTCTGAATGTTATCGTCCTGCGACATCTATCCCTGTAACGGACGGTAGTCGAGCTAAAGTCTTTGAATATAAAGATCTGCGTGATACCTTTGCCTCACCGAAGAAAAAGATTCCTTATCGCGAAGCCAGTCCTAATCCGCTGTAAATTAATGTCTGGGGAGCATCGTCAGGTGCTCCCTGATTCTTATTCAAAATACACCAGACAAGTGCCAGACCATAAAATACGTTTTACCACATGGCGGTTGCCTTTTTCGCATCCATAAATATAAAAATATTTTGTATGAATAACTTTAGGTTCATTCACAATAGTAATTTAAGTTTTTCACTAAGGACAACTAAAAGAATGGAATCATACTCGAAAAACAATGATAAATTCGATTACATGTGTGAGGCGAAAATATTAAACGCCATATGGCTCATTACCGCTGTCGGTTTGGCGGCAACCGCAGGTCTGGCCTGGATAGCTAATTATCTCGAAATTACGGCAACAAAATATGATTCACCGCAAATGTATGTCGCCATAGGATTATTATTACTTTGTATGTATGGTTTAAGTAAGGATATCAACAAGATAAATGCTGCCATCTCAGGCGTTATATATCTGTTTTTAATCTCTTTGGTGGCGATTGTGGTTGCAAGTTTAGTTCCTGTATCTGCCATTATCCTTGTGTTCAGCACTGCGGGCGCGATGTTTTTAATCAGTATGCTGGCCGGTTTATTATTTAATGTTGATCCTGGTTCTCATCGTTTTATCATTATGATGACGTTGACAGGGTTGGCCCTGGTGATCATCGTGAATGCCGCATTAATGAGTGAACGGCCCATTTGGGTAATAAGTTGCTTAATGATTGTTTTATGGTCAGGCATTATCTCGCATGGACGAAATAAGCTCCTTGAACTGGCAGGAAAATGCCATAGCGAAGAGTTGTGGAGTCCGGTTCGTTGCGCTGTTACAGGTGCATTAACACTCTATTACTATTTTATCGGCTTCTTTGGGATTCTTGCAGCAATAGCGATAACGCTTGTCTGGCAAAGGCATACGCGGTTTCATATTTAACGCACTTTCGACTTACGTTTAGAAATGTAGTATCTGAAATACAATAGTGGAGAATATCATGCAGTTAGTTTGTACCATCGATAATAAATATATGGATAAATTTATGGCTATACTGCTTTCAGGAGTGTTACATTCCTTGAAAGAAGGCACGATAACTATAGATGAATCTGAACTACTAGTTTTCAGACCTTTTATTTCCAGGCTTTTACACAAAAATGATTGTGATAAAGAGCTAATAGAGATAATTGATCTTGGTTGTGATCTTGAAAATATTGAATCATTAGTTCCTGAGTATCTTGATGATGCTATAAAAAACTTAATAATCAAAACAAGTGATTTTACATATGCAATAAAAGATAGTTATCCTTTGAGTAATAAAATGGAACATGCAGTATCTTTTATGTTTAGAGATTAAAAAGGTTTATAAAATGTTCAAAGATAAAACTCTGGCAGCAGATATCAGCGCATTAATGCTCAATATTGGTTCTCAATTAGATGCGTCAGTATTATATGTTCAGCAAGCTTGCGATGAATCTGAGCTTAATATTTATCGTTCCGCCGTCGGGGAAATTATGGGGCGCATGTTAATCGATATCATGAACCCCATCTATAAACAGCATCCCGAACTTAAACCAAAAGAACTTAACTAAACTTCACATCGCCGCTTCATTTTTCGCTCGTAGCTTCTTCGCCTGGCTTTCCAGCAACAGGTAACAGATCAGCGCCAGCAGCAGCGGGATAAAGTAATACAGCACACGGTAAGCGAGCAGGGCGGCGATAATTGTGCCTTTGGAGGTATGCTCCCCAGCCAGTAGCGCGATAAACACCGCTTCCAGTACACCAATTCCCGCCGGAATATGCACGATGACGCCAGCAATACTACTAACCAGCAACACGCCCAGTACAAAGAAATAGTTCACGCTTTGACCAAGTAACAGCCAGATAATCGCCCCCATGACCATCCAGTTAACGCTGGAAATCAGCATCTGGGCGAGGGCGAATTTCCATGAGGGCAGCACCAGCTTCTGCCCTTTGATGGTCATATGGCGGTGCTTCGCGAAAGCGCAAAACCACAAATAAACCGCGATAATCAGCAGTAAGCCAATGCCGAGAATACGCAGCGTAGTTTGATCGACATACCAGTGATCCGGTAGTTCCACCACGCCTGCGGTAAAGATAATCCCCGCCAGTAAAATATAGCCCAGCCAGTTAGTGGTAATACTGAGTGAGAAAATTCGTGTAATAGTGCTGCCCGGCAACCCCAGTCGGGAGTACAAACGATAGCGCATACCTATGCCGCCGACCCAGGTACTGAGTGTCAGGTTGAAGGCGTAGCAGATAAACGACACCAGCATCACCTGGCGCTTCGCCAGTTTGTGACCGCAGTAGAAACGGGCGAGCAGGTCGTAGCAACCGTAAATCAGATAGCTGACGACCACCAGCCCAATCGCACTGAGCAACGCAACGCGATTGTAGTCGCGGATGACCTTCCAGACCTCTTCCCAGTCCACTTTTTTGGCGTAGACCACCAGCAACACAATCACCGCGATAAAAAACAGCCAGGTGAGGATCTTCTTTGCTAAGCGCCAGCGCGGGCGTGATTTACTCATCAGGATTTCATCCCCGTATTTTCAGTTTCTACCCGATCCTGCGTTTCCATTGTCGGTTGTGCGGGGGGATCAACTTGCGCCAGACGCGGCGTGTGCGCCGGAAGCCAGCCCACCAGCGCCGGGAAGTGGCGTAAAAAATGGAATGCCAGCACGCTTTTGGTCAGGTTCCACCAGGTGCGTTTCGGCAGCATGGATTCATCCACCTGTTGACAGTCGGCGGCGATGATGCCGTTCAGATTATCGCGTAGCGTCTGGTTAAAATTACGATCGTGGATGATGACGTTTGCTTCGAGATTCAGCGACAAACTGAGCGGATCGAGATTACTGGACCCTACCGTCGCCCAGTGGTCGTCCATCAAAGCGACTTTGCCATGTAGCGGGCGGCGGCGGTACTCAAATACCTGAACGCCGCCTTTTACCAGATAGTTGTACAGTAAACGCGCGCCGACTCTGACAATGGGCATATCCGGTTCGCCCTGAATGATCAGTTTGATCCGCACCCCGCGCCGTGCCGCTTTACGTAAGGCGTGCAAAAATCGATAGCCAGGAAAGAAGTAGGCGTTGGCGATAATCACTTCCCGGCGCGCCTGAGTGAGCATTTTCAGATAGTGACGTTCGATATCATCGCGATGTTCTTCGTTATCGCGCCAAACCAATAATACCTGCGCTTCTCCCGGCTGGCGGTTCTCTTCTGCTTTATGATGACGTCGCCACCAGCGTCGTGCTGCGCTCTGTCCTGGCAAATTTTCCAGTTCAAATTGCAGAATATCTTCGACAATCGGTCCTTCCAGACGTACCGCGTAATCCTGTTTAGCCTCTGGGCCGTAGCTGGACATATGCTCGGCGGAGTAATTCAGTCCACCAATAAAGGCGATACGTGCATCGACCACCACAATTTTGCGATGCATCCGGCGGAATACATTAGTACGCATACCGAACAGGCGAGGGCGGGGATCGTAATAACGAAATACCACGCCAGCCGCAGTCAGTTCATTGACAAACTCATCGCTGAGATCCGGTGAACCGTAGCCATCCAGCAAGACTTCCGCTTTTACCCCGCGTTGCGCTGCTGACAGTAGCGCCGCATGCAGCTGTTTGCCGACGTCATCCTCAAACCAGATAAACGTTTCAAGAATGATGCGTTCTTGCGCCTCGCCAATTGCTTTAAACACCGCGGGATAATATTGCTCGCCGTTTTCCAGCAACTGGATCTTATTGCCTTCACGCCAGCTACATTTCATAAATGAATCTCCGCACTTAAAGGGGCATGATCAGAAAGGTGTCGCCATGTCCGCAGCGGCAACGCGGTTGGCGCGCTGGCGCTGGCATTTTTGACGTAGATCCTGTCCAGTCGTAGTAGAGGAAATTGCACCGGAAACGTGCGCGCCGGGCGTCCGTGGGCGCGGGTAAATATCTCATCCAGTCCGGCCTGCACTTTTAACGGATGATTAGCTTTTTGCCGCCAGTCGTTGAAATCACCCGCCACTAATACCGGTTCGCCGTCCGGCAGCTCATTCACCCATTCAGCGAGCATCGCAAGCTGCGCCTGACGGTGCGCTTCACGCAGGCCCAGATGTACGCACATCACATGAATCGCTTTCCCGGTCATCGGCGGCACAATACGGCAGTAGAGCACGCCGCGCTTTTCCGCACCATCGACCGAAACATCACGATTCTCATAATGTTCAATGGGATAGCGCGACAGTACGGCGTTACCGTGATGCCCTTCCGGGTATACGGCATTGCGACCGTAGGCAAAATCGCTCCACATAGTGTCGGCGAGAAACTCGTAGTGCGAGGTATCGGGCCAGTTTTCCACATGCAGCGGATGAACTTCGTGCGCACCCATCACTTCTTGCAGGCAAACAATATCGGCACTGACGGTACGCACGGCGTCGCGAAGTTCCGGCAAAATGAAGCGTCGGTTAAACGCGGTAAAGCCTTTGTGAATATTGATGGTGAGCACCTTGAACGAAAATTGTTGTGTTTGAACGGGCATAATTTTCCTGTCTTTGCCTCTTATCTCATTGAAATAGTGTAGTCGGCGTCACAAAAAGGTGCGGTCTTACGGAATTTTCCGTAAAGTTCGGTACTCTGAGTATGTAGAGATAAATTCTTCAGGAGAGAAGCCATGAAGTGGCAACAACGTGTTCGTGTCGCAACTGGTCTAAGTTGCTGGCAGATTATGTTGCATTTACTGGTAGTGGCGCTGCTGGTGGTGGGCTGGATGAGTAAAACTCTGGTTCACGTTGGCGTAGGATTATGCGCACTGTATTGTGTCACGGTAGTGATGATGCTGGTGTTTCAGCGCCACCCCGAGCAACGCTGGCGTGAGGTGGCAGATGTGCTGGAAGAACTGACCACGACCTGGTATTTTGGCGCAGCGCTGATTGTGCTGTGGCTGTTGTCCCGCGTACTGGAAAACAACTTTTTGCTGGCGATTGCAGGGCTGGCAATCCTTGCCGGCCCGGCGGTAGTGTCTTTGCTGGCGAAAGATAAGAAGTTACATCACCTTACGTCTAAACATCGCGTACGCCGCTGACCCTGTCGTGGCCGTTATCACCAGTAGCGGCCACAAACTATTCCACACAATATCCAGACTCGCATCCTTCAAATAAATCTGCTTGGTAATGTCCGTAAAGTGGCGAATAGGATTAATCCACGTCAGGTTTTGCAGCCATACTGGCATGTTTTCCACCGGCGAAACGTAACCGGAAAGGAGAATGGCGGGCATCATAAAGACAAACACGCCGATAAACGCCTGCTGTTGCGTTGAACAGAGCGACGAAATCAACAGACCGAATCCCACCAGCGATAAACCGTAAATCACCATCGTAAAGTAGAATAGCGCCAGCGATCCAGCGAAGGGGATTTGATACGCCCAGATACCAATCGCCAGCACAATGGTTGCCTGAAACGTGGCGACAATTAACGCAGGTACGGCTTTGCCGATAAATATCTGCCAGGTGGTGAGGGGCGAAACCAGTAACTGATCGAGCGTACCCTGTTCACGTTCGCGGGCGACGGAAAGTGACGTGACGATCATTACGCCGATAGTGGTGATCATGGCGATCAGCGACGGCACCACAAACCATTTGTAGTCGAGATTCGGGTTATACCAGTTGCGTACCACCAGCTCGCTGTTGTTGGGTTTCGGTTTTCCTTCCAGCAGCTCCTGCTGATAATTTTTGACGATCTGTTGCAGGTAGTTGGCGGCAATTTGCGCACTGTTGGAGTTGCGCCCGTCGAGGATCAACTGCAATGGCGCGGTCTGGAAGGTATCCAATTTGCGTGAGAAATCAGCCGGGAAACGTACCAACAATAACGCCTTTTGCGTGTCGATGGTTGGGCGGATCTCCTGCGGGCTTTTCAGCAGCAACACATGGGTAAAGGCGCTGGCACGGGCAAAACGCTGGGTCAGCTCCACCGAATGCTCGCCGTTATCTTCATCGTAGATGGCGATGGTGGCGTTGGTCACTTCCAGCGTGGCGGCGAACGGGAAAAGAATCACCTGAATCAGCACGGGTAAAATCAGAATCGCGCGGGTTTGCGGTTCACGCAGCAACGACTGCAACTCTTTGCGGATTAACGTCCATAAGCGATGAAACATGCTCTTCTCCCTAATCCAGCCGACGTTTGGTTTTCAGCCACGTCAGGCCGATAAACATCACCGCCGAAGCGATCAAAAACAGCACGTTCACCACCAGCACCACCGGAATATTCCCGGCGAGGAACAGGCTTTGCAGGGTGCTGACGAAATAACGTGCGGGAATAATGTACGTCACCGCGCGGATCACCGCGGGCATACTGTCGATCTGAAAAATAAAGCCGGAAAGCATAATCGATGGCAGAAAAGCGGCGTTCAGGGCAACTTGTGCGGCGTTGAACTGGTTGCGGGTAATTGTGGAAATCAGCAGTCCCATTCCCAGAGTACTGAGCAAAAACAGGCTGGAGATAAAAAACAGAATCAGCAGCGACCCGCGATACGGCACGCCGAGAATAAACACCGACACCAGCATACACAGCAACATCGCCAGCATCCCAAGGAAGTAATAAGGGATCAGCTTACACAGCAACAGTTCCGTGCGGGTTATCTCCGTAGAGAGTAACGCCTCCATGGTGCCGCGTTCCCATTCTCGCGCCACCACTAGCGAGGTGAGAATCGCGCCGATAACCGTCATGATGATGGTCACCGCACCGGGGATAATAAAGTGCTGGCTAATCGCCGCCGGGTTAAACCAGTAGCGAGTCTGGACGTCGATAAGCGGTTCAAAAGTCTGCCCGTTGTCCTCTGCCCGCTGCATTTGCCAGATCTGCCAGATCCCTTCGACATAACCTTGCACAAAGTTAGCGGTATTTGGCTCACTGCCGTCGGTGATCACCTGAATCGGCGCGGTAGCGTTGGCGCGCTCCATCTGTTCGGCGAAATCCACCGGAATCACCACCAGGCCACGAATTTTTCCCGCCTGCATTTTGGCGATCAATTCCTGACGGTTATCGCTGATGGTGGCGTCGATGTAGGGCGAACCGGTCATGGTATGGGTGAAATCCAGCGCCGCTTCGCTACGCTGTTCCAGCAAAATCCCGACCCGCAGCTTGCTGGAGTCGAGGTTAATGCCGTAGCCAAATATAAACAGCAGCAACAGTGGGATCACCACTGCAATCAGCCAGCTACTCGGATCGCGAACGATCTGCCGCGTCTCTTTGACGCACAGCGCCCGCACGCGACGCCAGGACAGGATCGGATTACTCATGGCTATGCTCCTTATCCCAGTCGTGGATCAACTGAATAAAGGCCTGCTCCATTGTGGGATCGGGTTGCTCGTCGTTGGCCGACTGCGCTTTCAAATCATCTGGCGTGCCGCTGGCGATTAATTTCCCACGGTACACCAGGCCGATGCGGTCACAATATTCTGCTTCATCCATAAAGTGGGTGGTGACCATTACCGTGACGCCTTTCTCTACCATGCTGTTGATATGCAGCCAAAATTCGCGGCGGGTGAGGGGATCAACGCCGGAAGTCGGTTCGTCGAGAAACAGAATGTCCGGTTCATGCATCAGCGAACAAGCCAGCGCCAGCCGCTGTTTAAAACCTAAGGGCAGTTCATCGGTCGCGTGGGAGGCGATACTTTTCAGGCCAAACGCCTCGCTCATACGGGCGATTTTTTCGTTCTGCGCCCGCCCGCGTAAGCCATACACACCAGAAAAAAAGCGTAAATTCTGTTCAACCGTCAGGTTGCCATAGAGCGAAAACTTTTGCGCCATATAGCCGAGATGCTGGCGCGCTTTGCCAGAACTCTCTTTCAGATCCATCCCCAGCACCAGCGCCTGGCCGGATGTCGGCACCAGCAAACCGCACATCATCTTAAAGGTGGTTGATTTACCCGCGCCGTTTGGCCCCAGCAAACCAAAAATCTCCCCGCGTTTAACGGCAAAGTTGACGTGATCGGTGGCGGCAAAATCACCAAATTTCTTGGTTAGTTCTTTCGCTTCGATCACCGTCTCGCCGGGTGTGCCTTCTACCGTATGTAATATTGCGCCCAGCGGCGATTCCGAGGTTCCGGCACCGCCCAGCAAATCAATAAACGCATCTTCAAAACGCGGCGTAGTTTCGTTGATGTTGATTTCTGGCATCCCGTCGGCGTGGCGAATATCGTCTGGCGTGGCCTCTTTTTTGAGGATCAGACGCACCGATTTCCCCTGAATCATGCCGTCGCTGACCTGCGGCAGTTTCAAGGCGCGTTGTAGTAGTTTGCGGTTGCCCTCGTGTGGGCTGGTCATCAGAAAGCTACGTCCGGCCATGGTTTGCGTCAGGGCCGTCGGTTCTCCCTGATACAGCAACTCGCCTTCGTTCATCAGTAACACGTCACGGCACTGTTCGGCTTCGTCGAGATACGAGGTGCTCCAGAGAATTAACATTCCTTCGCCTGCCAGCTCATGCACCATCTGCCACAGTTCGCGGCGTGAGATAGGGTCAACACCGACGCCGGGTTCATCGAGCAGCAACACTTTCGGTTCGCCCACCAGGGTACAGGCCAGGCCAAGTTTTTGTTTCATCCCGCCGGAGAGCTTGCCCGCCAGGCGTCCGGTAAACGGGCCAAGAGATGTAAATTCCAGCAGGCGAGCAAATGTCTGCTTCCGCGCCTCACCAGTAACGCTGCGCAAATCCGCGTACAGATTGAGGTTCTCCATCACCGTCAGATCTTCATACAGGCCGAATTTCTGCGGCATATAGCCGAGAACGGCGTGCAGCGCGCCGTCGTTTTTGATCGGATCAAAGCCAATTACCGTGGCGCTGCCGCTGTCGGGTTTCAGTAATCCCGCCAGCATGCGCATCAGCGTGGTTTTGCCTGCGCCATCCGGCCCCACCAGCCCCGTTACATAACCAGCATGAATGGTACAGTCGAGCGGCGCGACGGCGGGCTTGTCCATGCCCGGAAAGCGTTTTTCCAGGCCGTTCAGCGTGATAACGGCATCATTCATGTCCTGCCTCGTTACCGAATTGCACCGTCACCGGCATTCCCTGGCGTAAGGCATCATCGGCGTCGGTCACCACAATACGCAGGCGATAGACGAGGTCGGTACGCAGATCCGGCGTTTCGACAGTTTTCGGGGTAAATTCAGCGGTAGGCGAAACGAAACCAATCTGCCCGTGATACGGTTTGTCCGGGCGACCGTCGGTATAAAGCAGCACTTTGCGTCCCGGCTGAGCCTGGTCGAGATTACGTTCATCAACATAAGCGCGCACCCACACCGGACGCGTTAGTGAAACGGTAAACACCGTGCCACCTTCATTGAGCACCGTACCCGGCTCTACCGCGCGGGTTAACAGCGTGCCATCAGACGGTGCTATTAACGTTGAGTCCTGTAAATTCAGCTCCGCCTGCGCCAGTTGCGCCTGCGCCTGTTCGAGACTGGCTTTCGCCTGGGCGATGTCCTGTTCACGATTACCGGAGCGATACTGACGCAATTTATCCTGTGCTGATTTCAGCGTTGCCTGCGCCTGGTCGCGCGAGGAGCGGGCATTTTCCAGGTCGTTTGCCGAAATAGTGCGACTTTTCCACAACCCTTGCTGGCGGTTGTAGAAGTTCTGCGCATAGTCATATGCGGCCTGCGCCTGTTTTACGGCTGCGGCGGCCTGAGCGATTTCTTCATCGCGATACCCGGCAAGCATCAGGTCATACTGCGCCTGTGCCACCGAGACGCCCGCTTTTGCCTGCATCAGGGCAATTTCATACGGCTTATGATCCAGTTCGCCCAACACCTGGCCCGCTTTAATCGCATCACCTTCGTCCACGGTCAGCGACTCAACGCGCCCCCCAACACGGAAGCTAAGATTCACGGTGCGAATATCCACGTTGCCATATAACGTCAGGCCGTTATCCTGGCGACTTTGATACCACCAGTAGCCTCCGGCAACCACGGCGGCAAGTACCACTACCGCCAGTCCGATCACGACAGGTTTTTTCATCACTACAAACTCCTTTGCGATAATCCTTGCAAAATCAGGTCGATATGACAGGTCACCGTCTGGTTGATCAGTTCGGTCTTTTCTTCATCGAACGCGGTCCAGCCGGTACGTAACAAAATAGTTTCTTTGCCAAGACGAAACGCCAGAATCTCGCCAATCAACGCATGGGTATGGAGGATCATGCGGGTGTCGTTGGCGTCGCAGCCGGTCCAGGCGGCAATCAGGCGTGTAAGGTGGCTGTGTAGCGGGCTAATCACCTGTTCATGCACCAGGTGGTATGCTGCCGTAGGAGAGAGTTGCTCACGGGAGATAAACTTGCTGAGGTTGACGGTGTCATCCTGGGTGAGCAGCTTAATCATGTTCCTGCAGGCGCGAAGGATCAGTTCACGGATGGCAGCCCGATCAGGCTGTGGTTGGGCGAACAAGCGTTCGGCTTCCTCGGCATGCGGACGGAACTGCTCGCCAATAAAATCGGCAATCCACTGGGCGCAGGCGAGGTACAAATCTTCTTTCGAACCGAAGTAATAGGTGATGGCAGCGATATTCTGCCCGGCCTGGGCGGCTATCTCGCGGGTGGTGGCGTTCATTCCATATTCACCAAACTGCGCCAGTCCGGCAGCAATCAGCTGTTTTTTCGCCTGTTCACCCTTGATTGTCATGGCAGGATTATTCATCGCACAGTCCATTCTTAATCAAATGATTGATTAAGATTATGTCTCCATCCTGGAGTTGTCCAGTATGGCTAAGAATTTTAGCTATGCCAGTCACAGGGATAATTTATGCGCTGTGTCACAAAAACTGCTACACTCCGCCCCCTCATGACATTGTGGTTTTTGTCATTTTCCTTTTCAGTATCTCCCTGAAAACTACACCGGTAACGGTCGGGGCGGTTCGGAGTAGTTATGTCTTTCGATTCTTTGGGGTTAAGCCCTGATATCTTGCGCGCCGTTGCCGAGCAAGGTTACCGTGAACCCACCCCTATTCAGCAGCAGGCGATCCCAGCGGTGCTGGAAGGCCGCGACCTGATGGCCAGTGCCCAGACTGGCACCGGCAAAACGGCAGGCTTTACGCTGCCCCTGTTGCAACATTTGATTACCCGCCAGCCGCACGCCAAAGGGCGTCGTCCGGTCCGTGCGCTCATTCTTACCCCAACCCGTGAACTGGCTGCACAGATTGGCGAAAACGTCCGTGATTACAGCAAATACCTGAACATTCGTTCGCTGGTCGTATTTGGCGGTGTGAGCATTAACCCGCAGATGATGAAGCTGCGTGGCGGCGTTGATGTGCTGGTGGCAACGCCGGGACGTCTGCTGGACCTGGAACATCAGAATGCAGTGAAGCTGGACCAGATAGAAATCCTGGTCCTCGATGAAGCTGACCGCATGCTCGACATGGGCTTTATCCACGATATCCGTCGTGTGTTGACTAAGCTGCCAGCGAAGCGCCAGAACCTGTTGTTCTCCGCGACCTTCTCTGACGATATTAAAGCCCTGGCGGAAAAACTGCTGCACAACCCGCTGGAAATCGAAGTGGCACGCCGCAATACCGCGTCTGATCAGGTGACCCAGCACGTTCACTTTGTTGATAAGAAACGCAAACGCGAATTGCTGTCGCACATGATTGGGAAAGGGAACTGGCAGCAGGTGCTGGTGTTTACCCGTACCAAACATGGCGCTAACCATCTCGCTGAACAGCTCAATAAAGATGGCATCCGTAGTGCGGCGATCCACGGTAATAAATCGCAAGGTGCGCGTACTCGTGCGCTGGCCGATTTTAAATCGGGCGATATTCGTGTACTGGTGGCAACTGACATCGCTGCGCGCGGTCTGGATATCGAAGAGTTGCCGCACGTCGTCAACTATGAACTGCCAAACGTACCGGAAGATTACGTCCACCGTATCGGGCGTACCGGTCGTGCAGCGGCAACTGGTGAAGCGTTATCGCTGGTGTGTGTGGATGAACACAAACTTCTGCGTGATATCGAAAAACTGCTGAAAAAAGAGATTCCACGCATTGCGATTCCGGGTTATGAGCCGGACCCGTCAATCAAGGCCGAACCGATACAGAACGGTCGCCAGCAACGTGGCGGCGGTCGTGGACAAGGCGGTGGTCGCGGTCAACAGCAACCACGCCGTACGGAAAGTGGTACGAAGTCTGGTAACGCGAAGCCCGCAGAAAAACCGTCTCGTCGTCTCGGCGATGCCAAACCGGCAGGCGAACAACAACGTCGCCGCCGTCCGCGTAAACCTGCCGCTGCGCAGTAATCTTTTATGCCGGGCTATGCCCGGCATAAAACAGATGACAAAGACCCAAAAATCCTGGCCTGTTCCCCTTTCCCTGAATGGATGAGAGGAAAACCCCACATCCGGAAAACGTCTTTGCGAGCCTCTTTCCAGAAACAGAAAAACCATTACCCCTGAAAACCGAAAAATGCCACAATATTGGCTGTTTATACAGTATTTCAGGTTTTCTCATGGCATTAACCGCCGCGCTTAAAGCGCAAATTGCCGCCTGGTATAAGGCGCTTCAGGAACAGATCCCCGACTTTATTCCCCGTGCGCCGCAGCGGCAGATGATTGCGGACGTCGCCAAAACGCTGGCCGGAGAAGAAGGGCGGCATCTGGCGATTGAAGCACCCACCGGCGTTGGGAAAACGCTCTCCTATTTGATCCCCGGTATCGCCATTGCCCGCGAAGAGCAAAAAACGCTGGTGGTGAGTACCGCCAACGTGGCGTTGCAGGATCAGATCTACAGCAAAGATTTACCGCTGCTGAAAAAGATCATTCCCGATCTTAAATTTACCGCCGCTTTCGGGCGTGGGCGCTATGTTTGCCCGCGTAATCTGACGGCGCTCGCCAGCACTGAACCCACGCAACAGGATCTGCTGGCGTTTCTTGACGACGAACTGACGCCGAACAATCAGGAAGAGCAAAAACGTTGTGCGAAGCTGAAGGGCGATCTCGACACTTATAAATGGGATGGCCTGCGCGATCATACGGATATCGCTATAGATGACGATCTCTGGCGTCGTTTGAGTACCGACAAAGCCAGCTGTCTCAACCGCAACTGTTACTACTATCGCGAATGCCCGTTTTTTGTCGCTCGTCGGGAAATTCAGGAAGCGGAAGTGGTGGTGGCAAACCATGCGCTGGTGATGGCGGCGATGGAAAGCGAAGCCGTATTGCCTGACCCGAAAAATTTACTGCTGGTGCTGGACGAAGGTCATCACCTGCCGGATGTGGCGCGGGATGCGCTGGAGATGAGCGCCGAAATCACCGCGCCGTGGTATCGGCTACAGCTGGACTTGTTCACGAAGCTGGTCGCTACCTGCATGGAGCAGTTTCGCCCGAAGACCATCCCACCGCTGGCGATCCCTGAACGTTTGAATGCGCATTGTGAAGAGCTGTATGAGCTTATCGCCTCGTTAAACAACATTCTCAATCTCTACATGCCTGCCGGGCAGGAGGCAGAGCACCGTTTTGCGATGGGGGAACTGCCTGAGGAAGTGCTGGAAATCTGTCAGCGGCTGGCAAAGCTCACCGAGATGCTTCGTGGTCTGGCGGAGTTATTTCTTAACGATTTAAGCGAGAAAACCGGCAGTCACGACATTGTACGCCTGCATCGGTTGATTTTGCAGATGAACCGCGCGTTGGGGATGTTCGAGGTGCAAAGCAAACTCTGGCGGCTGGCTTCTCTGGCGCAATCTTCCGGTGCGCCGGTGACCAAATGGGCGACGCGGGAGGAACGCGAAGGGCAGCTACATCTGTGGTTTCACTGTGTGGGTATTCGTGTTAGCGACCAACTGGAAAGGCTGCTGTGGCGCAGTATTCCGCACATTATTGTTACCTCCGCAACCTTGCGTTCGCTGAACAGTTTTTCGCGTTTGCAGGAGATGAGCGGGCTGAAAGAGAAAGCGGGTGACCGCTTTGTGGCGCTGGATTCGCCCTTTAACCACTGCGAACAGGGCAAAATTGTTATTCCCCGGATGCGCTTTGAGCCTTCCATCGACAATGAAGAGCAGCACATTGCCGAGATGGCGGCCTTTTTCCGTAAGCAGGTGGAGAGCAAAAAACATCTCGGTATGTTGGTACTGTTTGCCAGCGGACGGGCGATGCAGCGGTTTCTCGATTATGTGACGGATTTACGTCTGATGCTGCTGGTGCAGGGCGATCAGCCGCGTTACCGTTTAGTTGAACTGCACCGCAAACGCGTTGCCAACGGTGAGCGCAGCGTGCTGGTGGGTTTACAGTCATTTGCCGAAGGGCTTGATTTGAAAGGTGATCTGTTAAGCCAGGTGCATATCCACAAAATCGCTTTTCCGCCCATCGACAGCCCGGTGGTGATCACCGAAGGTGAATGGCTGAAAAGCCTCAACCGCTATCCGTTTGAAGTACAAAGCCTGCCGAGCGCCTCGTTTAACCTGATTCAGCAGGTTGGGCGACTGATTCGAAGCCACGGTTGCTGGGGCGAAGTGGTGATTTACGACAAACGCTTGCTGACCAAAAATTATGGCAAGCGACTACTGGATGCATTACCGGTATTTCCGATAGAGCAACCGGAAGTCCCTGAAGGTATAGTTAAAAAGAAAGAAAAAACGAAATCCCCACGCCGTCGGCGGCGTTAATGATGTGAGTCAGGTAAGGAGTCGTAAATGGACTATCGCAAAATCATTAAAGAGATCGGGCGCGGGAAAAACCACGCGCGCGATTTAGACCGGGATACTGCGCGCGGTCTGTATGCCCATATGCTCAATGGTGAAGTCCCTGACCTTGAGTTGGGCGGCGTATTGATTGCGCTGCGTATCAAAGGGGAAGGGGAAGCAGAGATGCTCGGCTTTTACGAAGCCATGCAAAATCACACCATCAAACTGACGCCGCCTGTTAGCAAGCCGATGCCGATAGTCATCCCCAGTTACAACGGCGCGCGTAAACAGGCCAACCTGACGCCGTTGTTGGCGATTCTGCTGCACAAACTCGGTTTTCCTGTGGTGGTTCACGGGGTTAGCGAAGATCCAACTCGCGTGCTGACAGAAACCATTTTCGAACTGATGGGTATTACGCCAACGTTGCACGGCGGGCAGGCGCAGGCGAAGCTCGACGAACATCAACCGGTGTTTATGCCAGTCGGCGCGTTTTGCCCGCCGCTGGAAAAACAACTGGCGATGCGCTGGCGGATGGGCGTGCGTAACAGTGCGCATACCCTGGCGAAACTGGCAACACCATTTGCCGAAGGTGAGGCGCTGCGTCTTTCCAGCGTTTCGCATCCGGAATACATTGGACGCGTCGCGAAGTTCTTTAGCGATATCGGCGGGCGAGCGCTACTAATGCATGGTACTGAAGGTGAAGTGTATGCTAATCCGCAGCGCTGCCCGCAGATCAATCTCATTGACCGCGAAGGGATGCGGGTGCTGTATGAAAAACAGGACACTGCTGGCAGCGAGCGACTGCCACAAGCAAAAGACCCGGAAACCACGGCGCAGTGGATTGAGCGTTGCCTGGCTGGCAGCGAGCCGATTCCCGAATCGCTGAAAATCCAGATGGCTTGCTGCCTGGTGGCAACAGGTGAGGCGGCAACTATTAGCGATGGCCTGGCGCGCGTTCATCAGGCATTTTAATTCTTTTCTCAGCCGGATGAACAATGTCATCCGGCCTTTACCCCACAACAATATGAAATTCCTGCATCTTTATTGACCTTCCCGCGCCCGGCGTGCAGCATAAAAAAACAACAAACACATAACATAAACAGGAGTTAATCATGGAAAGTGGTCATCGCTTTGATGCTCAGACGCTGCACAGTTTTATTCAGGCTGTATTTCGTCAGATGGGTAGCGAGGAACAGGAAGCGAAATTAGTCGCCGATCATTTAATCGCGGCAAACCTGGCAGGGCATGATTCACATGGTATTGGCATGATCCCAAGCTATGTGCGCTCCTGGAGTCAGGGGCATCTGCAAATTAACCACCATGCCAAAATCGTTAAAGAGGCGGGGGCGGCGGTCACGCTCGATGGCGATCGCGCATTTGGTCAGGTAGCAGCACACGAAGCGATGGCGCTGGGGATTGAGAAAGCGCATCAGCACGGCATAGCCGCCGTGGCGCTGCATAACTCGCATCACATCGGTCGTATTGGTTACTGGGCAGAACAGTGCGCGGCGGCGGGGTTTGTCTCTATCCACTTTGTTAGCGTGGTGGGTATTCCAATGGTCGCGCCGTTCCACGGCCGCGACAGCCGCTTTGGCACCAACCCGTTCTGTGTGGTTTTCCCACGTAAAGATAATTTCCCGCTGTTGCTCGATTACGCCACCAGCGCCATCGCATTTGGTAAAACTCGCGTCGCCTGGCATAAAGGCGTACCCGTGCCGCCAGGCTGTCTGATTGACGTTAACGGCGTACCGACGACAAATCCGGCGGTAATGCAGGAGTCGCCGTTGGGTTCGTTGTTGACCTTTGCCGAACATAAAGGCTACGCCCTCGCGGCGATGTGTGAAATTCTTGGCGGGGCGCTTTCCGGCGGTAAAACGACGCATCAGGAAACGTTACAAACCAGTCCCGATGCCATTATTAACTGCATGACCACTATCATTATCAACCCGGAACTGTTCGGCGCGCCGGATTGTAGTGCGCAGACCGAAGCCTTTGCCGAGTGGGTGAAAGCCTCGCCGCATGATGACGATAAGCCGATTTTGCTACCGGGCGAGTGGGAAGTGAACACGCGTTGCGAACGGCAGGAGTTGGGGATTCCACTGGACGCGGGAAGCTGGCAGGCCATTTGCGATGCGGCGCGGCAGATTGGTATGCCGGAAGAGACGTTGCAGGCTTTCTGTCAGCAGTTAGCCAGCTAAAAAAAAAGCCCGTCCAGTGACGGACGGGCAAACAAGGGTAACATAGGATCAATGAGGGTTAGAGCATATGCGTCTGTCGGCAAACAGACAGGGAAATACTTTTGCTGGACGTAGCGTCAACGCCTGATCCGGCTTACGAATTACTTATAAATTACCGCAGTACCGCTTAATTTATTGTTGTTGGTGGCAGAAGTGATGCTGTATCCACTCGCCCCAGCTGCCGCAGCTTTCTCAGCCAGTTTCGCTTCCAGGGCATCGAGGGTGGATGCACCATCGGCAGAAACCACGCCGATTTTATTCATGTTCTGTGCCTGGGATGCCGTTACCGGTTCCGCCGCGAACACGCCAAATGACAAAGTTGAAAGAGCCATAGCAGCAACAACAGTATTGATAGTTTTCATAATTAATCTCTCGCAGGTGATTTTTGTATAAGTGACGTTGTTTCGTCGATGTGATGAGTATCACGTTTTTTTACGAGAGATAAAATCGAATAGAATTGACCGCCTTGTTCAAATAAATTGATTGATTTCTAACATACTGATAAACCATTTATTTGTTGTATTTATGAATCCGTTTTGTACCGCGTGGTGCTCACGGCAGCGTTAAAGGCACGGAATGCCACGCAAAATACAAATTACACTCACTAAACATCCCGCCAGTTACAGTTAACGTAACTGGCTGTCTTACGAACCTCTGCGATTATATCCTGTATAAGCTGGTTTTTGTAAATCTTTCTCCTGTTGGCAGTGAATGCATAAGCGCACGCCAGGAATGGCTTCCCGACGGGCCTGCGGGATGGGGGCGCCGCACTCTTCACATTCATACAGGCTCTCGCCACGCGGAATTTCACCCCGGGCACGAGCAATCGCATCTTCAATTGTACTGTTGATCTGTTCGTTGACGGCGTCATCGTTAGCCCAACCGGATGCCATATCGTCCTCCCCATATCAATGCTTGTACAGTTAAGTGTAGCTAATATAGGGACGAACTCGGGCAGTTCAAGCGTCAGATCTCCGACCATTCCCGCAGCAGATTATGATAAAGATTGAGCAGCGACAGGATCTCTTCACTTTCGCCATGGCGGCTTTTCAGCGACTGAATATTGGTGTCCAGTTCGAACAGCATGGCGCGCTTTTTATCATCGCGGATCATCGACTGGATCCACATAAATGATGCCACCCGTACGCCACGGGTTACGGGTGTCACGCAGTGCAGGCTGCTGGAAGGGTACAACACCAGATCGCCTGCCGGGAGTTTTACCCGATGTTGTCCGAAGGTGTCATTAACGACCAGTTCGCCGCCGTCGTAGCTTTCTGGATCGCTTAAAAACAGCGTGGCAGAAAGGTCAGTGCGCATCCAGCCGTTTTGTGGGTGACTGCGTACCGCGCCATCCACATGAAAACCATAGGTTTCATTGTTCTGATAACGATTAAACAGCGGCGTGGAAAGGGTACGCGGCAAGGCAGCGGCAAAGAACAATGCATGTTGGTTAACCGCGTTCAGCACCTCATTTTGCAGGGCGGCGTATAACGCACTGCGGGTGTCGACCTGTTGATTGTTCTTAACTTGCGCGCCTTGTGCGCCGGTGGTGACGCGTCCATCCACCCATTCGGCTTGTTCCAGTTGTTCGCGAAACCGGGCGACGTCCTGTGGCGATAACACGCCGGGAATGTGGTACATCATACAAGTTCTCCAAAAAGTGGGGCCTGCGCCCCACATCTCAATCAGAAATGCATATTGGCCGTGAGCAGGAAGGTTCTTGGCTCGCCCGGGTGATAACGGTAGCCGCTCTTGTTGATTGAGGCGACGTAATCGGTATCAAACAGGTTGTAGACGTTTAGCTGGAAGTCGAGATTGCGATTAACCCGATACCCCAGTTTGGCATCGGCGACCCAATAACCCTCGGTAAATGCTGGCGTTCCCACCGCGCCGTCTGAACCTTTATGCATACTGCCGATATAGCGAGCGCCCGCGCCAACAGAGATATCATCGGTTGCCTGATACTGGCTCCATAAGGTAAAGGCGTGCTCCGGGGTATACGGCAGCGATGAGGAACCATCCTGGGCAACATCTTTGCCGTTTTTGATGGTTGCTTTTTGCTGGGTATAGCCGCCAATCACCTGCCACGCGGGAGTGATATTCCCGGCTACGGATATCTCATAGCCTTCGACGCGTTTCTTACCGTATTGCGAGTAAGTCCCGTCGTCATTTTGCTCAACTTCATTTTCGATATCAGTACGGAACAGCGCGGCGGTGAGCAACAGGCGTTTATCCAGAACCTGCCATTTGGTGCCAATCTCGCTGGTGTTGGCTTTTTGCGGTTTAAAATCGGTACGGTTGGCACTGTTACCGCTGCCAGACTGCGCAAGGGCGAAGTTGTTGCCGCCCGGCGGCTGTTGGGAAACGGCATAGTTAATATAGACATTGCCGTTTTCCGTCAGGTGATACAGCGCCCCGGCTTTCCAGTTCACCAGATTGCCAGACTTGGCGGTGTCAACAGTGGTGACCGGAGAACCTTTCGCCACGCCAGCTGGGCAGGTAACGGCACCTCGGCCACTGCCGCCGCAGGCGGTGGCACTGTCATATTCAGTATGATAATTATCCAGACGGATCCCGCCGTTCAGCTCAAAATCACGGGTGATTTGCAGCGTATCGAAGGCATAAATTGCGAAGGTATCCGTCTGACCATTGGCGTTTGCGCCGTTACGCGTCAGGCCGCCAGGATGAATGCTGCTGTCAGGATGATAAATATTCACCGCAGGTAACGTGACCGGATTAACGCCATAGTTAGTCTGCGTTTCACGGGTAAATTCCACGCCAGTACTGACATCATGACCGATAGAACCGGTATAGAACGTCGAGGTCAGGTTGGTCTGGTTGGTGAGAATTTTATTACTCACATCCTTGGTATTCGCCGTACGTGACCACGTCCAGCTATTCACATCGCTGGTGGGCTGGGTAATATTCGATGCCCCGCCCATAATCGCCGTCATCAGGTAATCCTGCTTTACGCGCGACCAACGGGTAGTATTGCGAATGGTGGTGTTATCGTTGATGTCGTGCTCAAAACGCATGGTAGCGGTGTCGGTGGTCGAATCGTCGTAATCGGAATCCGTGCCGTAAAAGTTATGCGTATCAACTTTTCCGGAATGATTCAGGGCCGCCGTTCCCGCAGATGGGGCAGAATAGCCCGGCAAACGGATGGTCGGAATGCCGCCGTCTGGCGTGTTGTGCTGGGTGACATGCAGATAATTAAGATACAAACGATTCGCTGTGCCAAGGCCAAAAGCGACAGAAGGGGCGACGCCGTAACGCTCATTTTTAACTTTGTCGCGTCCGGCATCGTGCGTTTTTTCACCCATCACATTCAGCCGCACCGCGGTGGTATCACCAATGACCTGATTGACGTCCAGCGTGCCGCGGCGGAACCAGGCGCTGCCAATACTCGCGGAGGCGTCAATGCCGGAATCATTGCGCGGCTGCTTGCTGATCATATTGATCGAGCCCGTCGGCGCGCTGCGCCCGTAGTCGGTGCCTGACGGCCCTTTAATCACTTCGACCTGCTCGGTATTGAAGGTGTCGCGCGAGACGCTGCCGATATCGCGAATGCCATCAATATAAATACTGTTAGAAGTATCGGCACCGCGCATATAAATGGCGTCGCCAGTGGTGGAGTTACCGTTCTCACCAGCAAAAAACGCACCCACTCCGGGGACGTTTTTGAGCGCATCGGTAAGGTTGGTTGCGCCCTGATCTTTAATCACTTGTTCAGAAATCACCGTCATCGTGCGGGTCGTATCCGCTACCGGACGCGAGAATTTCGGATCGGCAGATTGTTGTGGTGCATAAAGCGAAGGCGTTGATGCTTCGACAACCAGCGTGTCATCCGCGTTAGTTTGCCCTTCGGCGGCGAGTGCCTGTGCCACAGGCGTAATACCAATACAAAGACCGGCAAAGAACGTGAGCGAATGAAATTGTCTGGCAGGGAAATTGCGATTGTTTTCCATTTTGCAGGTGACTTTTTCTTATATGTTGAAATTTTCACTGTCACGAGAAAGCATCTCTGCGGATGCGATGCCACTGTTAATCCCGTGATAGCATTCGTGCAAGTGATAATAATTTTGATAAGCATTATCACTTGGCGCGATTTTCTATCACCCATTGCGCGAAAAAGAAATACATTTATTTACATTAAGTTCATATTTGATGTTTTTTGATTACAAAATAGGCGAAAACTGCATCCAGAGGCGAATGCAGTTACGTTGGTGGGGTTATTTGTAGATGGTTGCAGTACCGAACATCTGGTCATTTCCGCCTGCGGAATTAATGACATAACCTTTCGCGCCTTGTTCGCGCGCTTTTTCTGCCAGTTTATCCTCCAGATCGCTTAGGTTTGATGCGCCAGTTGCTGAAACGGTACCGGCAGGCCGTAGCTGACCGCTGTCCAGGTTACTCATTGGTTGCGCGGCATAAGCCGTGAGAGAGAGCCCGCTCAGGACGGTGGCAATCAGTAGTGTGAGGCACTTTTTCATAATGACATCCTCATAAATACAACGGGTAGTGCCTGATAAGTGTAGGTCGCCTGCGCGATGCAAATGACGCAAAAAATTGACAGAGATGTGCTTATTTTTTGAACGATATATTTTTACAAAATAAGACAAATCAATGACATGCATGATGCTGATTTTTATGGTGAATTGCCATAAACCATAGTCATGTTAAGGTTTGGAGAATGATAAACGCAGCCAGATATTTACCCTGTCGCGTTATGCGGGTATCTTACGCCGCTGCTTAAAGGAGAATGCTATGTCCGCCCAGAAACCGGGGTTGCATCCGCGCAACCGTCATCACAGCCGCTACGATCTTGCCACGCTTTGTCAGGTGAATCCTGAACTGAAGCAATTCCTCACGCTAACGCCTGCCGGGGAACAAAGCGTAGACTTCGCCAATCCACTGGCGGTGAAGGCGCTCAATAAGGCGTTACTGGCCCATTTTTACGCTGTGGCGAACTGGGATATTCCAGACGGTTTTCTCTGCCCACCAGTACCGGGCCGGGCGGATTATATTCATCATCTTGCTGATTTACTGGCTGAAGCAAGCGGAACGATCCCTGCCAGGGCCAGCATTCTGGATATTGGCGTTGGTGCGAACTGTATTTATCCGCTGATTGGCGTACACGAATATGGCTGGCGTTTTACCGGTAGTGAAACCAGCAGCCAGGCGTTAAGCAGCGCGCAGGCGATCATCAGTGCTAATCCGGGGCTTAACCGCGCCATTCGTCTGCGTCGGCAGAAAGAGAGCGGGGCGATTTTTAACGGTATTATCCACAAAAACGAGCAATACGACGCGACCTTGTGTAACCCGCCATTCCACGATTCCGCCGCTGCGGCACGGGCGGGTAGTGAGCGTAAACGGCGTAACCTGGGGCTGAGCAAAGACGATGCACTGAACTTTGGCGGTCAGCAACAGGAGCTGTGGTGTGACGGCGGTGAAGTGGCTTTTATCAAAAAGATGATTGAAGAAAGCAAAGGCTTCGCGAAGCAGGTGATGTGGTTTACCTCGTTGGTATCTCGTGGCGAAAACTTACCGCCGTTGTATCGTGCTCTGACGGACGTGGGCGCGGTGAAAGTGGTTAAAAAAGAGATGGCCCAGGGGCAAAAGCAGAGTCGCTTTATTGCCTGGACCTTTATGAACGACGAGCAGCGCCGTCGTTTTGTTAATCGCCAGCGTTAAAGTGTCGGTTCTCCCGGTGGCAGCGGTTCAGCCGGGGCCGCGCCCGGAGCAGGCAGCACCTGATAAGTCTGCACCGGCGCGCGAACGCCAGCCAGGTCGAAATGTTTTTTCACCTGGCTGTCGAGGGCAAAGCGTACCGTCCACTGTTTGAGTGGCAGCGTAGTGAACGAAACTCGCAGTGTAAATGCGGTATTGCTTAAGCCGACAATCCCGGCAAAGTTCGGTTCACCAATAACCAGCCCGCGAATTTCTTCGTTTTCCATCAATTCCGCTACCGCATCTTTCAGTGCCTGATTGGCTTTATCAGCATCTTCATGGCGATCAACATCGTAATTTGCCACTACCGAACCAATGCCGCGGACAAAGTTAGCAAAGGTGGTAATCGAAGACCACGGAATGATGTGATACGCCCCGGTATCCTGACGCACTCCCACGGAGCGAATCGACATCCGTTCCACAGTGCCGGTCAGCGGCCCGATAGTCACCAAATCTCCAGTGTTCATGCCGTTTTCAAACTGTATAAACACGCCGGTGATGATATCTTTCACCAGCGTTTGCGAACCAAATGAGATAGCCAGACCTAATGCCCCGGCACCTGCCAGCAATGGCGCGATATTGACGCCGATTTCTGACAACACAATCATGATGGTGATGGTACTGATAATCACCGCCAGCGCGTTGCGAAACAGCGTCAGCAGAGTACGCGTGCGGGCGCTCGGTAGCGGGCGGCCATGAATATCCGAAGCCAGCCGGTTTTCGATCAAACTGGCGAGCACCGTCCAGCCAACCGCCGAGAAGAAAAGAATGAGTGCGATACGGATCAGGATATCTACGGTTTTCTGCCCCGCACCGTTTTGCAGCCAGTTCCAGAAATCGAACAATCCCCATGCGCTCAACAGCAGCATTACCGCCACGCAGACGGTCAGAATACGCGCTGTTTTCAGTGCCGCCGAAAGCCATCCATTCAGCCGTTTTTGCAGTTCCGGATAATTACGCTGAGTATGTGGCGAGAGAGTGATGGTCTTCGCCAACCAGCGGGAAAACATACCGGAAACAAACGCGGCGATACCAATAATCGCCAGGCTGCGTACCGTTGCACCCATCATAAATTTCAGGCTGTTGCCCGGATCGAACAACGAAAAGAAAAACAGCACGATAAAATAGGCGCTTGCCAACCAGTGCCACACCAGCGCAAAAGCGCGAATAAACAGGCTGAAAAAGGCCAGCGAGTGTTCCGCGAAGTTGAGCAAATGCTGCGTAATCTCTTTTTTATTACGAAAGATCAGGTACAGCGCCCAGACGGTCATGCACAGCATAATGATGACGTTCGCTAGCGCACCGATTTGCACATTCACCTGATTAGAGATAATCGGCACAGCTACAATCAGACCATACCCAATCAGGCTGCTTAACCAGCTCAGGCGACGACTCCAGTAACGGGCGCTTTCGTCCTGAATCGTAAACGGGCGCAGCTCCGCCACGTTGGGGCAAAAAATCAGGCGTAGTACGGCTTTGAAAAATTCAATCAGGGCAAAGGCGTTGAGAAACAAACTTTGTTGGAAAGCGATGGTGCGACTGCCCGCATTCAGGTTGTCGCTTAAAACCTGACCGACAAATAATGTCAGTGCCAGTAACAGCAGGTCGATAATAAACGCCCCGATAATCATCGCCGGAAGCTGCAACCAGTTACTGCGCTCACGATTTTTTTGCCGCGCCCACTGGCCCATTTTGCGATACAGCGGCAGCGCGCACAGGCGAATCAGCCAGTAAAAACCAAACACTAAAACCGCTAACATTGAAAAATGGGTCAGCGCATTGCTGAAGGTTTGTGGATTAAACGGCTTATGCGGGGAGCCGGTGATATTGCGATAAAGTTGTCCGAAGCGGGCAGAAAGGGCTTCACCATAATGGCGGCTGACTTCGGTGACCTTTTGCAGCACGGTTTGCTCTTCAACCAGCGTCGGCGGCACGATCTTTGGTACGGGTTCTGCCGGGGGCGTAGCGGCGACGGTGCGCAACTGGTCGATCAACTCTTTACGCGAGGTGTCGTTATCCAGCACATCTGCCAGTGCGCCATAGGCCGCTTTTTTTTGTTCGATATCCGGTTCCGGGGCCGGTTCAGTCGTTGAGTCTGTTATCGGTGTGGTTGTAACGCCGGGTATGGATACCGCGTGGGCAGGTGCGCCCAGCAGGCAGAAGAGGATGAACAGGATCCACCGCATGACTCCTCCAGTGAGAAAACAGAGCAAAAAGATAAGTATAGATGCTGGAGGAGGGGCGATTTTAAATGAGAGGATTCCGGGGGGTTATTTCAGGCAGTGAAGATTTAACTGGTCATCCATCAGCTGTCACGAGAATGGGTAATACCACGTCGAGACTGGCAGATGACCAGGTGTGAGCGACTTATTTTTCTACTGCGTTGTCAATTTTCTCTTCTGCCTTCCAGATGCGGTATTTCACATCCACATTGTCCGGGGTATACACCACGATAGGCAGCTTGCTGTTGTAACGCAGCATTCCGGCATCGCCCAGATACGCGGTGACAAATTTCTTCTCTTTCTTGCCATCCGGGCAGGCCATCATCGTGGAAACCGGCGAGCTAACTTTATCAAAGACATAATAATCATAGCCCCAGCCTTCCAGCGTTTTGCTTTCCAGCTTCCCGCCAAGACGATGTAAATTGCAATCGACTTCCAGCGTCTGACCGATTAACAGTTCTACTTTCAGGGTAGATTCATCTACTTGCGGGGTTAACTGAATCACCTGACGCTTCATGCCTTTTTCAGCTTGCGGATAAGGCGCGATTTTTTCCAGTGGCTGGACGCTCTCTGCCGCCCAGGCGGAGGTGGTGGCGAAAGCGGCAAACAATACTGCAGGTAGAATGGTCTTCATTTTTGCTTTCCTTCTTCATTTATAGGTTTTCACCGATGATGTCGTTGAAGGTTAACATATTCATCGTATTTATTAATTTGCTTTATGAATAACTTAAAGAATATTCAGACAGTTTTACCTAATCTATTGGTGTTATATGCTTCTATTAAATTTCAAGGTAGGAAATTATTTGGTTAAATGCGCGCTATATAATTAGATGCCTAACCATATGAAATGTGAGTAAAATCGCATTTTTGCTTCCTTTACTGCTGCTCTTTTGATCCGACAACATGTTTTACCCCGATCGGGGTATGCATCTTTGACACAACCTTTTATATCTTAGCGGGCATAAAAATAGCTTATTAGTTGTGTGGTTTATTTGCTCGCTCTCAATTTTCAGAGCGCGTTAATGTTGGAAGGTCAATGTGAAGATTGATGCATCCCGTCGGGGCATACTCACTGGTCGCTGGCGCAAAGCCAGTAACGGTATCCGTCCGCCCTGGTCAGGTGATGAATCTCATTTTCTGACCCATTGCACCCGCTGTGACGCCTGTATTAATGCTTGTGAAAACAACATTCTGCAACGCGGCGCGGGCGGCTATCCGAGCGTTAATTTCAAAAACAACGAGTGCAGCTTCTGTTATGCCTGCGCGCAAGCTTGCCCCGAATCGCTATTTTCTCCGCGCCACACCAGGGCCTGGGATTTGCAGTTCACCATTGGGGACGCGTGCCTGGCGTATCAGTCAGTTGAATGCCGCCGCTGTCAGGATAGCTGTGAGCCAATGGCAATTATCTTTCGCCCGACGCTCTCCGGGATCTACCAGCCGCAACTTAATAGCCAACTTTGCAACGGATGTGGAGCATGTGCAGCCAGCTGTCCGGTATCAGCCATAACTGCGGAGTATCTCCATGCACACTAACTGGCAAGTTTGCAGCCTGGTCGTGCAGGCCAAAAGCGAACGAATTTCAGACATCAGCACCCAACTGAACGCCTTTCCCGGCTGTGAAGTCGCTGTCAGCGACGCGCCGAGCGGTCAGTTGATTGTGGTGGTGGAAGCAGAAGACAGCGAAACGCTGATCCAAACCATTGAGTCAGTACGCAACGTAGAGGGCGTGCTGGCGGTGTCGCTGGTTTATCACCAGCAGGAAGAGCAAGGTGAGGAAACACCATGAAACTCAGTCGTCGTAGCTTTATGAAAGCTAACGCCGTTGCGGCCGCTGCGGCGGCTGCCGGTCTCAGCGTGCCGGGCGTTGCCCGCGCCGTTGTTGGTCAGCAGGAAGCCATTAAATGGGATAAAGCACCATGCCGTTTCTGCGGTACTGGTTGTGGCGTTCTGGTCGGAACGCAGCAGGGGCGTGTGGTGGCCTGTCAGGGCGACCCGGACGCACCGGTTAACCGTGGTCTGAACTGCATTAAGGGCTATTTCCTGCCCAAAATCATGTACGGTAAAGACCGTTTGACGCAGCCGCTTCTGCGTATGAAAAACGGTAAATATGACAAAGAAGGCGAGTTCACCCCAATCACCTGGGATCAAGCCTTCGATGTGATGGAAGAAAAATTCAAGACTGCCCTGAAAGAAAAAGGGCCGGAATCGATCGGTATGTTCGGTTCTGGTCAGTGGACTATCTGGGAAGGTTATGCCGCGTCCAAGCTGTTCAAAGCGGGCTTCCGTTCGAACAACATCGACCCGAACGCGCGTCACTGTATGGCGTCGGCGGTAGTTGGCTTTATGCGTACCTTTGGTATGGATGAGCCGATGGGCTGCTATGACGACATCGAACAGGCTGACGCGTTTGTGCTGTGGGGCGCTAACATGGCGGAGATGCACCCGATCCTCTGGTCGCGCATCACCAACCGTCGTCTCTCTAACCAGAACGTCACCGTGGCGGTGCTTTCTACCTACCAGCATCGTAGCTTCGAGCTGGCGGATAACGGCATCATCTTTACGCCACAGTCTGACCTGGTGATCCTGAACTACATCGCCAACTATATCATTCAAAACAACGCGATAAATCAGGACTTCTTTAGCAAACACGTTAACCTGCGCAAAGGGGCGACCGACATCGGCTACGGTTTACGTCCGACCCATCCGCTGGAAAAAGCAGCAAAGAATCCAGGTTCTGACGCTTCCGAGCCGATGAGCTTTGAAGATTACAAAGCCTTCGTTGCCGAGTATACGCTGGAAAAAACCGCTGAAATGACCGGCGTGCCGAAAGACCAGCTAGAACAACTGGCGCAGCTGTATGCCGATCCGAACAAGAAAGTCATCTCCTACTGGACGATGGGCTTTAACCAGCATACCCGTGGCGTGTGGGCCAACAACCTGGTCTACAACCTGCACCTGCTGACTGGCAAAATTTCTCAGCCGGGTTGCGGTCCGTTCTCCCTGACCGGGCAGCCTTCTGCGTGCGGTACTGCGCGTGAAGTCGGCACCTTTGCTCACCGTCTGCCTGCGGACATGGTGGTGACCAATGAGAAACACCGTGATATCTGCGAGAAGAAGTGGAATATCCCGAGCGGCACCATTCCGGCGAAAATCGGTCTGCACGCGGTGGCACAGGACCGTGCGCTGAAAGACGGCAAACTGAATGTTTACTGGACCATGTGTACCAACAACATGCAGGCCGGGCCGAACATTAATGAAGAGCGTATGCCGGGCTGGCGCGATCCGCGCAACTTTATCATCGTTTCCGATCCGTATCCGACAGTCAGTGCGCTGGCAGCCGACTTGATCCTGCCGACCGCAATGTGGGTAGAAAAAGAGGGGGCTTACGGTAACGCCGAACGCCGTACTCAATTCTGGCGTCAGCAGGTACAGGCACCGGGCGAAGCGAAATCGGATCTCTGGCAGTTAGTTCAGTTCTCCCGCCGCTTCAAAACTGAAGAAGTGTGGCCGGAAGAGTTGCTGGCGAAGAAACCGGAACTGCGTGGCAAAACGCTGTATGAGGTTCTGTATGCTACCCCGGAAGTGAGCAAATTCCCGGTATCCGAACTGGCAGAAGATCAGTTGAACGATGAATCCCGCGAGCTGGGCTTCTATCTGCAAAAAGGGCTGTTCGAAGAGTACGCATGGTTTGGTCGCGGTCACGGTCACGATCTGGCACCGTTCGATGACTACCACAAAGCACGCGGTCTGCGCTGGCCGGTGGTGAACGGTAAAGAAACGCAGTGGCGTTACAGCGAAGGTAACGACCCGTACGTGAAAGCGGGCGAAGGCTACAAGTTCTACGGTAAACCGGATGGCAAAGCGGTGATCTTCGCACTGCCGTTCGAACCGGCGGCGGAAGCACCGGATGAAGAGTACGATCTGTGGCTATCTACCGGGCGCGTCCTGGAGCACTGGCACACCGGCAGTATGACTCGCCGTGTACCGGAACTGCACCGTGCCTTCCCGGAAGCGGTACTGTTTATTCATCCGCTGGATGCGAAAGCGCGCGATCTGCGTCGTGGCGACAAAGTGAAAGTGGTTTCTCGCCGTGGCGAAGTGATCTCGATTGTTGAAACGCGCGGTCGTAACCGTCCGCCGCAGGGCCTGGTGTATATGCCGTTCTTCGACGCCGCACAGCTGGTTAACAAACTGACGCTGGATGCGACCGATCCGCTCTCGAAAGAGACGGACTTCAAGAAGTGCGCGGTCAAACTGGAGAAGGTGTAAGCCATTATGTCCCGGTCAGCGAAACCTCAAAATGGTCGCCGCCGCTTTCTGCGCGATGTCGTTCGCACAGCTGGTGGGTTGGCTGCCGTGGGTGTGGCGCTGGGGTTACAACAGCAAACCGCACGCGCATCTGGTGTGCGGTTGCGCCCGCCCGGAGCCATAAACGAGAACGCCTTTGCCAGTGCCTGCGTACGTTGCGGTCAGTGTGTTCAGGCTTGCCCTTACGACACCTTAAAACTGGCGACACTGGCCTCTGGCCTGTCGGCAGGTACGCCGTACTTTGTCGCGCGGGATATTCCTTGCGAAATG
Source organism: Escherichia sp. GZ89 (assembly GCF_019366485.1). NCBI lineage: Bacteria > Pseudomonadati > Pseudomonadota > Gammaproteobacteria > Enterobacterales > Enterobacteriaceae > Escherichia > Escherichia sp. GZ89. The sequence continues at coordinate 63,704 of NZ_JAEOHX010000009.1, forward strand.
TGTGAGGACATTCCGTGCGCCAAAGTGTGCCCGAGCGGTGCGCTGGATCGAGAGATCGAATCGATCGACGACGCGCGGATGGGGCTGGCGGTACTGGTGGACCAGGAAAACTGTCTCAACTTTCAGGGGCTGCGCTGCGATGTTTGTTATCGCGAATGCCCGAAAATTGATGAGGCCATCACCCTGGAACTGGAGCGCAACACACGTACCGGTAAGCACGCCCGTTTTCTGCCAACGGTTCACAGCGACGCCTGTACCGGCTGCGGTAAGTGCGAAAAAGTATGCGTGCTGGAACAACCGGCAATCAAGGTGTTACCGCTGTCACTGGCGAAAGGGGAGTTAGGTCACCATTACCGCTTCGGCTGGCTGGAGGGGAACAATGGCAAATCGTAAACGTGACGCCGGGCGCGAGGCGCTGGAGAAAAAAGGCTGGTGGCGCAGTCACCGTTGGCTGGTGTTACGTCGCCTTTGTCAGTTCTTCGTGCTGGGGATGTTTTTGAGCGGTCCGTGGTTTGGTGTGTGGATCTTGCACGGCAACTACAGCAGTAGCCTGTTATTCGACACCGTTCCACTGACCGATCCGCTGATGACGCTGCAAAGTCTTGCCAGCGGTCATCTGCCTGCCACGGTGGCGTTGACCGGTGCGGTGATTATCACCGTGCTCTACGCCCTGGCAGGAAAGCGATTATTTTGCAGCTGGGTCTGCCCGCTGAACCCGATTACCGACTTAGCGAACTGGTTACGCAGGCGCTTTGACCTCAATCAGTCTGCGACGATCCCACGCCACATTCGCTACGTGCTGTTGGTGGTCATTCTGCTGGGATCGGCCTTAACCGGCACACTCATCTGGGAATGGATCAACCCCGTTTCTCTGATGGGGCGCAGCCTGGTAATGGGCTTCGGCAGCGGCGCGCTGCTTATTCTCGCGCTGTTTTTATTTGATCTACTGGTCGTTGAACACGGCTGGTGCGGGCACATTTGTCCGGTTGGTGCGCTGTATGGCGTATTGGGTAGCAAAGGTGTGATTACCGTTGCGGCCACCGATCGGCAGAAATGTAACCGCTGTATGGATTGTTTTCATGTTTGCCCGGAACCGCATGTGCTACGTGCCCCGGTGCTGGATGAACAAAGCCCGGTGCAGGTCACCAGCCGCGATTGCATGACGTGCGGTCGCTGCGTGGATGTCTGTTCTGAGGATGTATTTACAATAACTACACGATGGAGTTCGGGAGCGAAATCATGAAAAGCCATGACCTGAAGAAAGCGCTGTGTCAATGGACGGCGATGCTGGCCCTGGTGGTGAGCGGCGCGGTTTGGGCGGCTAATGGCGTCGATTTTAGCCAGTCGCCGGAAGTATCCGGGACGCAGGAAGGGGCCATTCGGATGCCAAAAGAGCAGGAACGGATGCCGCTGAACTATGTGAATCAGCCGCCAATGATCCCGCATAGCGTTGAAGGTTATCAGGTAACGACCAATACCAACCGCTGCTTGCAGTGCCACGGTGTCGAAAGCTATCGCACCACTGGCGCGCCGCGCATCAGTCCTACTCACTTTATGGACAGCGACGGCAAAGTGGGCGCGGAAGTGGCTCCACGTCGTTACTTCTGTCTGCAATGTCACGTACCGCAGGCTGATACCGCGCCAATCGTGGGGAATACCTTTACCCCGTCAAAAGGTTACGGGAAATAAGAGGTTATTATGGGAAATTCTGACCGTAAGCCTGGTCTGATTAAGCGCCTGTGGAAATGGTGGCGTACCCCCAGCCGTCTGGCGCTGGGTACGCTGCTGTTGATCGGTTTTGTTGGCGGTATCGTCTTCTGGGGCGGCTTTAACACCGGGATGGAAAAAGCTAACACTGAAGAGTTTTGCATTAGCTGCCACGAAATGCGTAACACGGTGTATCAGGAATACATGGATTCCGTGCATTACAACAATCGTAGCGGCGTCCGTGCGACCTGCCCTGATTGCCATGTCCCGCACGAGTTTGTGCCGAAGATGATCCGTAAACTCAAAGCCAGTAAAGAGCTGTACGGCAAGATTTTCGGTGTCATTGATACACCGCAGAAGTTTGAAGCACATCGTCTGACGATGGCGCAAAACGAATGGCGGCGCATGAAAGATAACAACTCGCAGGAGTGCCGTAACTGTCACAACTTCGAGTATATGGATGCAACTGCCCAGAAATCTGTCGCTGCAAAAATGCACGACCAGGCAGTAAAAGCTGGGCAAACCTGTATCGACTGCCATAAAGGGATTGCACATAAGCTGCCTGATATGCGCGAAGTTGAGCCAGGTTTCTGACAAGGTAAAGATGAGTGGTAATGCTTGAAGCCAGAGGTTTGCTCTGCGAGCGTGATGAACGAACGTTGTTCAGTGATTTATCGTTTTCCCTGAAAGCAGGGGAGTGGGTGCAGATTACCGGAAGTAACGGTGCGGGGAAGACGACACTTCTCCGCCTGTTGACAGGGTTATCGCGCCCTGACGCAGGCGAGGTTCTCTGGCAAGGGCAGCCCTTGCATCAGGTACGCGACAGCTACCATCAAAACCTGTTATGGATAGGCCATCAGCCGGGGATCAAAACCCGGCTGACGGCGTTGGAAAATCTGCACTTTTATCATCGCGATGGCGATACCGCACAATGTCTGGAAGCCCTGGCGCAGGCCGGGCTTGCCGGATTCGAAGATATTCCGGTAAATCAACTTTCTGCCGGGCAACAACGCCGCGTCGCTTTAGCGCGTCTGTGGCTGACCCGTGCCACGTTATGGATACTCGACGAGCCTTTTACCGCGATTGACGTTAACGGCGTCGATCGTCTGACCCAGCGTATGGCGCAGCATACGGAGCAGGGGGGGATTGTGATTCTGACTACCCACCAGCCGCTCAACGTTGCTGAAAGTAAAATTCGCCGCATTTCACTGACGCAAACGGGGGCCGCATGATGTTCTGGCGCATTTTCCGTCTTGAGCTGCGCGTAGCGTTTCGCCATAGCGCCGAAATCGCCAACCCGCTGTGGTTCTTCCTGATTGTAATTACCCTTTTTCCGCTCAGTATCGGTCCGGAGCCGCAACTGCTGGCGCGTATTGCGCCGGGCATTATCTGGGTTGCCGCGCTGCTTTCATCCTTGCTGGCACTGGAACGACTGTTCCGTGACGATTTGCAGGACGGCAGTCTTGAACAATTGATGTTGTTGCCGTTACCCTTGCCCGCCGTTGTGCTGGCGAAGGTGATGGCGCACTGGATGGTAACAGGTCTGCCGTTACTCATCCTTTCGCCTCTGGTAGCAATGCTACTGGGAATGGATGTTTATGGCTGGCAAGTGATGGCGCTGACGCTGCTGCTGGGAACCCCAACGCTTGGTTTTCTCGGTGCACCGGGCGTGGCGCTGACAGTGGGACTTAAACGCGGTGGTGTGCTGCTCAGCATACTGGTGTTACCGCTGACTATCCCATTACTCATCTTTGCCACCGCCGCGATGGACGCGGCTTCGATGCATTTGCCCGTTGACGGGTATCTGGCAATTTTAGGCGCGTTGCTGGCAGGCACCGCGACATTAAGTCCTTTTGCGACGGCGGCAGCGTTACGAATCAGCATTCAATAACGCTGGATTACTGATTTTTGTTCGAGTCTGGTATCGAAACTATGTGGAAAACACTGCATCAACTGGCGATCCCACCACGGCTGTATCAAATCTGTGGCTGGTTTATACCGTGGCTGGCAATTGCCAGTGTGGTCGTGCTTACCGTCGGCTGGATCTGGGGATTCGGCTTTGCTCCTGCTGATTATCAGCAGGGAAATAGCTATCGCATTATCTACCTGCATGTGCCTGCGGCGATCTGGTCGATGGGCATTTATGCATCAATGGCGGTGGCAGCGTTTATTGGCCTGGTCTGGCAGATGAAAATGGCCAACCTGGCGGTGGCGGCGATGGCCCCCATTGGTGCCGTGTTTACCTTTATTGCCCTGGTTACCGGCTCTGCATGGGGAAAACCGATGTGGGGCACCTGGTGGGTATGGGACGCACGCCTGACCTCTGAACTGGTGCTGCTGTTTCTGTATGTTGGTGTGATTGCCCTGTGGCACGCCTTCGACGATCGCCGTCTGGCAGGCCGTGCGGCAGGTATTCTGGTGCTGATTGGCGTGGTGAACCTGCCGATTATTCATTACTCCGTGGAGTGGTGGAACACCCTGCATCAGGGATCTACGCGGATGCAGCAAAGTATTGATCCAGCGATGCGTTCGCCGCTGCGCTGGTCGATTTTTGGTTTCCTGCTGCTGTCTGCCACGCTGACGCTGATGCGGATGCGTAATTTGATTTTGCTGATGGAAAAACGCCGTCCGTGGGTGAGTGAACTGATACTAAAAAGAGGCCGTAAATGACCCCTGCATTTGCTTCCTGGAATGAATTTTTCGCAATGGGCGGTTACGCCTTTTTTGTCTGGCTGGCGGTGGTGATGACCGTTATTCCGCTGGTGGTTTTGGTCGTGCACTCGGTGATGCAGCATCGCGCAATTCTGCGTGGCGTGGCGCAACAGCGGGCGCGTGAGGCGCGTTTACGTGCTGCGCAACAGCAGGAGGCTGCATGAATATTCGCCGTAAAAACCGTTTGTGGATTGCCTGTGCCGTGCTGGCGGGGCTGGCGCTGACTATCGGCCTGGTGTTGTATGCGCTGCGCTCGAATATCGATCTTTTTTATACGCCGGGGGAAATTCTCTACGGCAAGCGTGAAACTCAACAGATGCCGGAAGTCGGTCAGCGTCTGCGCGTTGGCGGGATGGTAATGCCGGGTAGCGTGCAGCGCGATCCGAATTCGCTAAAAGTAACGTTCACCATTTACGACGCTGAAGGTTCAGTAGATGTCTCTTACGAAGGCATTTTGCCGGATCTGTTCCGTGAAGGGCAGGGCGTTGTGGTGCAGGGCGAACTGGAAAAAGGCAATCATATCCTTGCGAAAGAAGTACTGGCGAAACACGATGAAAACTACACGCCGCCAGAAGTCGAGAAAGCGATGGAAGCTAATCACCGTCGCCCGGCGAGTGTTTATAAGGGCCCAGCATCATGATGCCAGAAATTGGTAACGGACTGCTGTGCCTGGCGCTAGGAATTGCGCTGTTGCTGTCCGTGTATCCGCTATGGGGCGTGGCGCGCGGGGATGCGCGCATGATGGCTTCTTCGCGCTTGTTTGCCTGGCTGCTATTTATGTCTGTGGCTGGCGCATTTCTGGTGCTGGTCAATGCTTTCGTGGTGAATGACTTTACTGTCACCTATGTTGCCAGCAACTCCAATACCCAGCTTCCGGTGTGGTATCGCGTGGCGGCAACCTGGGGTGCGCATGAAGGCTCGCTACTGCTGTGGGTGCTGCTGATGAGCGGCTGGACCTTTGCGGTGGCGATTTTTAGTCAGCGTATTCCGCTGGATATTGTGGCCCGTGTACTGGCGATAATGGGGATGGTCAGTGTCGGCTTTTTGCTGTTCATTCTCTTTACCTCTAACCCGTTCTCACGCACGTTGCCGAACTTCCCGATTGAAGGGCGCGATCTTAACCCGCTGTTGCAGGATCCGGGGCTGATCTTCCATCCGCCTCTGCTTTATATGGGGTATGTCGGTTTCTCGGTGGCGTTTGCTTTCGCCATTGCTTCTTTGTTGAGTGGACGTCTGGACAGCACCTATGCGCGTTTTACCCGTCCGTGGACGTTGGCGGCGTGGATTTTCCTGACGCTCGGCATTGTGCTCGGTTCCGCATGGGCCTATTACGAACTCGGCTGGGGCGGCTGGTGGTTCTGGGATCCGGTAGAAAACGCCTCGTTTATGCCGTGGTTGGTGGGTACTGCGCTGATGCACTCGCTGGCGGTCACTGAACAGCGCGCCAGCTTCAAAGCGTGGACATTACTGCTGGCAATCAGTGCCTTCTCGTTGTGTCTGTTGGGGACTTTCCTCGTGCGTTCCGGCGTGCTGGTATCGGTACACGCGTTTGCGTCTGATCCGGCGCGCGGTATGTTTATCCTCGCCTTTATGGTGCTGGTGATTGGCGGTTCGCTGCTGCTGTTTGCCGCGCGTGGACACAAAGTTCGCTCACGCGTAAACAATGCGCTGTGGTCGCGGGAATCTTTGCTGTTAGCGAACAACGTTTTGCTGGTCGCCGCAATGCTGGTGGTGTTGCTGGGGACGCTGCTGCCGCTGGTGCATAAGCAACTTGGGCTGGGCAGTATTTCGATTGGTGAACCGTTCTTCAACACTATGTTTACCTGGCTGATGGTGCCGTTTGCGCTACTGCTTGGTGTCGGTCCACTGGTGCGCTGGGGGCGCGATCGCCCACGTAAAATCCGCAATTTATTGATTATCGCTTTCATCTCTACGCTGGTGTTGTCGCTGATAGTGCCGTGGCTGTTCGAAAGCAAAGTTGTGGCGATGACGGTGCTCGGCCTGGCAATGGCCTGCTGGATTGCAGTGCTGGCCATTGCGGAAGCTGCGCTGCGTATTTCACTCGGCACGAAAACCACCTTTAGTTATTGGGGCATGGTGGCGGCTCACCTGGGGCTGGCGGTAACAATTGTTGGTATTGCCTTTAGCCAGAACTATAGCGTTGAGCGTGATGTGCGCATGAAGTCCGGCGATAGCGTCGATATTCATGAATATCACTTCACCTTCCGTGATGTCAAAGAAGTGACTGGTCCGAACTGGCGCGGCGGTGTGGCGACTATCGGCGTAACGCGAGATGGCAAGCCGGAAACGGTGCTGTATGCGGAAAAACGTTATTACAACACAGCCGGGTCGATGATGACCGAAGCAGCGATTGACGGTGGCATCACGCGTGACCTGTACGCAGCGCTCGGTGAAGAGTTGGAAAACGGTGCGTGGGCTGTGCGCCTTTACTACAAACCGTTTGTTCGCTGGATTTGGGCGGGCGGGCTGATGATGGCGTTGGGCGGGCTGCTGTGCCTGTTTGATCCTCGCTATCGTAAGCGCGTAAGCCCGCAAAAAACTGCGCCGGAGGCTGTATGAAGCGCAAAGTATTGTTAATTCCTTTAATTATCTTCCTGGCGATTGCTGCAGCGTTGCTGTGGCAGCTGGCGCGTAATGCCGAAGGGGATGATCCGACCAATCTGGAATCGGCGCTCATTGGCAAGCCGGTGCCAAAGTTTCGCCTCGAATCGCTGGACAATCCTGGTCAGTTTTATCAGGCGGACGTGCTGACCCAGGGCAAACCGGTACTGCTCAACGTCTGGGCGACCTGGTGCCCGACCTGCCGCGCGGAACATCAATACCTGAATCAGCTTTCTGCGCAGGGCATCCGAGTCGTCGGCATGAACTATAAAGACGATCGCCAGAAAGCGATCAGCTGGCTGAAAGAGCTGGGTAATCCTTATGCGTTAAGTCTGTTTGACGGTGACGGCATGTTAGGGCTGGATCTGGGTGTCTATGGCGCGCCAGAAACGTTCCTTATCGACGGCAATGGCATCATTCGCTATCGCCATGCGGGCGATCTCAACCCCCGCGTCTGGGAAGAAGAGATCAAGCCGCTGTGGGAGAAATACAGTAAGGAGGCCGCACAATGAGGTTTTTATTGGGCGTGCTGATGCTGATGATCTCCGGCTCAGCGCTGGCGACCATCGACGTGTTGCAGTTTAAAGATGAGGCACAGGAACAACAGTTTCGTCAGCTTACTGAAGAACTGCGCTGCCCGAAATGCCAGAACAACAGCATTGCCGATTCCAACTCGATGATTGCCACCGACCTGCGCCAGAAAGTGTACGAACTGATGCAGGAAGGTAAAAGTAAGAAAGAGATTGTCGATTATATGGTGGCGCGTTACGGCAACTTCGTCACTTACGACCCGCCGTTAACGCCGCTGACCGTGCTGCTGTGGGTGCTACCGGTGGTGGCTATTGGCATTGGCGGTTGGGTCATTTACGCCCGCTCGCGGCGTCGGGTACGCGTGGTGCAGGAAGCGTTTCCTGAACAAAGCGTGCCGGAAGGTAAGCGTGCCGGATATGTTGTTTATCTGCCGGGTATTGCAGTCGCGTTAATTGTGGCTGGCGTCAGCTACTACCAGACCGGCAATTATCAGCAGGTGAAAATCTGGCAGCAGGCCACGGCACAGGCTCCGGCGTTGCTGGACAGAGCGCTGGATCCGAAAGCCGATCCGCTCAACAAAGAAGAGATGTCCCGCCTTGCGCTGGGGATGCGTACCCAACTGCAAAAAAATCCGGGAGATATAGAAGGCTGGATTATGTTGGGCCGCGTTGGCATGGCGCTGGGTAACGCCAGTATCGCCACCGATGCATACGCCACTGCGTATCGCCTCGATCCGAAGAACAGTGATGCCGTACTCGGATACGCTGAAGCGTTGACTCGTTCATCTGATCCCAATGACAACCGCCTGGGTGGTGAACTGCTACGCCAGTTAGTAAGAAGCGACCACAGCAATATCCGTGTGTTAAGCATGTATGCGTTCAATGCCTTTGAGCAGCAGCGATTTGGCGAAGCCGTTGCCGCGTGGGAGATGATGTTGAAACTCTTACCTGCCAACGATACTCGCCGTGCGGTGATTGAACGTAGTATCGCTCAGGCGATGCAGCACTTATCACCACAGGAGAGTAAATAAGAACAAGCCCGATAGGAAATCCATCGGGCTATTTTTTTATTATATTCCGCGATGTTGCAGGAACAGAATGGTGGCCGCCACACGGGAGCGGACATTAAGTTTACGCAGTAAGTTGCGGATATGTACCTTTACTGTCTGCTCGGAAATATTCAGTGCCGAGGCAATCTGTTTATTGGATAAACCTTTCGCCAGTTCGTGTAATACATCAAGCTCACGTTCTGTAAGAGTGCTGAACGGATCATCTTTTGAACCAAAGCGTTCACGTTCGCGCAGATATTCACTGACGCGGGCGCTGAATACTTTTCCACCGTTCGCCCCTTTTTGAATCGCGGCCAACAGACTTTCCGGCTCACTGTCTTTCAGTAGATAGCCATCTGCACCCGCATCGATTAACGCATAGATATCGCTGGCAGAGTCAGAAACAGTAATGATGATAATTTGTGCCGTCACGCCATCCCGGCGTAGAGCATTGAGGGTATCCAGACCACTCATACCCTTCATGTTCAGATCCAGCAGGATCAGATCAAGATCAAGGCGATTAGCCAGATCGATCGCGCTTGCGCCATCGCCTGCTTCGGCGACCACTTCAAATGCCGGGTCCAGTTCCAGTAATTGACGAATTCCTCGTCGCATCAGTGGATGATCATCCACGATCAGCACCTGAAAAGGTGTTGTTTCAGGCATATTCATCTCCTGAGTAATTATTAGAATCGTTATTGTTTATGGCGTGAAAATCAGCATGATTAATTATGCTGACGAGACCAGGAATTTTACCCTATTTTCCTTATGGGTAAGTAGTAAAAATTGTTTATTAACACAGCAGAATATCAAGTTTTTCATCTATACCGGTGAAAAACTATTTCAAGTAGAAGAGGGGAAATCTTTGAAGGGCTATTAATGCAAAACCGGGCTTAATTACCAAAGCCCGGCAGAACAAGTCTGTTATTTGCTCAATTGGCGCATGGTATCGTCAATGGCGGTAATTAACAGCATTTGCGGATCTTTTGCACAAGCCTGATTCAGTTTTTCTACGACTTTGTTGCTCAGTTCCGGGGATTGTTCAATTTTCAGGTTTCTGCTGGTGACGCTGGCATTACCCATCACGGCTACAACTTCAGACACATAAGCGCTATCAGTTTTAGCCAGTTCATTGGCATCTGCACAGGTCATATACGCTTCTGAAGGCAGTCCGTTTTTAATGTCATAATTCTGCGCAAAGGTCATTGGCGCAAAAATAAATAAGCCCGCTAATAATGCTACTTTTTTCATAATCATTCCTCAGTTCATTTTGCCAACAATGGCACCGCCGGCACCGCCAATTACTGCACCTTTAATTGCGCCTTCCAGACCATTACCGATCAGAACGCCAGCAACAGCACCGAGAGTTGCGCCAACTTTGGCCCCTTTACGGGCTTTTTTTCCGTCTTTTCCTTTTTCTGTCACGGCACCAACGCCAGCGCCAACAGCGGCACCCTTCAGTACACCGTTAACGCCATTTCCCGACAACAGACCAACACCGGCACCTAATAATGCACCTTTAGAAGTTCTGCTCAGATCGGCGTGAGCCTGAAAGGAAAAAAATAAAGCTGATATAAGCCCTAAAGCTAACGTATGTTTCTTCAAATTAGATGACCGAGGTTTAGATGAAATATCCATGCAGGGTTCTCTTCTTCATTAAAATTAAGTAAAGAACGTCTGGTAATGCGCTTTGATAAACGCAGAACCAATGGTAACGATGCGGAATTAATCCTGTATAAGAATACTCTTAAACGATAATTAATATATTATGCTCAGTAAACTTTTAAATAGGGTGCTAATTTTTAATACCAATAACATTATTTGATGATGAGGGATAGTTGATGCTTTATGGCAATATGTGATTAGGCGTGATTGATTATGTTATTTATTTGTTGGTGTTTTTTAGAAGTATTTATTAATTTAAGGTAGTTCTCAATAATATTTTTACTTTCTCCACCAAATAAGGGAATTTACAGAGACCAGGAGCCTGACACTGTTGTTGTTAGCTCAAACACGTGGCAGTTTTCGCCCGGTGACTCCCCAATAATTCCCCGCACAAAAAACAGGCATAAAAAAACCAACCGCAATGGGTTGGTTTTCTTGGGATTTCACGAGAGTAGTTTAATTGATTCTGTAACTGCATGATTTTAAAGATGTAGATTGATTGAGTTTTGAAATCGTATATCTAAACGTATAACTAAAATGATTTGCTGCAAAAATGTACAGCTTTAACCGTTACCATTTTCCGGCTATCCGCTATGAAGCTGGCTGGTGGATGAGCACGGATAACCTGACATCTACAGCCGCCTTAAAAAGCTGAACCCGACAAGCATATCGGCATCATGCCCACCTGCGTGACGCATTTTTTTAATTGCGCGGGCGTAAAAATTTGACGGGGCGGACAGTTCCATAAGTAATGGATTGCAGGAATTTCGCCCCCCTCCTGAATGCAATTTTTCGTATATATATACAAAACCACCCGTCCCACCCGTCCCACCTGTCCCGCTAGCACCTAACAAATTGATTTTGTTAGAAATAAATTAGGTAAGGTGGGACAAGTCTAGGCTGTTTTGGGACAAGTTGGGGGGAGGTGGGACAAGTCGAGCGAGTGAATCAAGCCGTGTTAGCGCGGTAAACCGACTGTGCCGCCGCAATTTTGCGTTGTCGGGAGGCCACCGTAACAGCCACCATACGCGCACAATCTTCGGTGGTAACGCAATCCAGACGTGCGCAACATCCCCAGATAGGTAAATCATTACCTAGCACAGCTAATTGCGCCAGAATCGATTACAGCGCGTTTCTGTGGCATTCCAGAACGGCTATCACTAGCGTATTGATATGTAATCCGCATATGAGTTTAAGCAACAAAATGATCCCTTTTCGAAAAAGGGACTAACCGTTTTTTCCGAAATGATCCGTTGCTGATTTTGTAACTTATTGTTTTGTATATGTAATTTTAAATTTGGTAGGGTTATAAATAGGGGGTGTTTTTGTCAAGAATTGTAAATAATGCTTATTTGTTGCTCTTTGTTTGTTTGTTTTCTGTTCGTTAATGGGGGGTCATTTTGCACTTTTTGGGGGATCATTTCGGAGGGGGTGGGGCTGGCAACACGCCAGCACCCTCGATGCGTTTGTGTTTAGCAGTACTCCCAGTCTGTGGCTAGTAGACTCTCAGGAGATAGCGTAACGCTATCCTCTGTGACGGGATTCAACGCAATCAAATCGTTTCCGCGCCGTTCGAGAAAGACGATGTACGGAAGATGCCAGGCACTGCGGCGAGCTGGCACGCGTCGGCCTGGCTGCAACTTGTCAAGAATATCCACCAGCGAAACGTTCATGTGATTCAAAAAACTCCTGAAACGCTCTACAACTCAATAACACAAAAATAATGCAGAACTGCCACTATAAAACTTTGTCTGTCTGGTAGTTACGCCAGACAGATTTTGCGATTTCTATCCCCATATCCGCCTGTGTGCGGTTTGCTGCCTCTCTCAAGCCCCCGAAATTATCCAGCATGACGGGCGAACGTGCTGCCTTGTGGATACATTCCGCGCGACGCTTTACTGCCTGTTCGCGCTCCTTATCGGTGTTCACCTGTTGCATGATCTCAGCCCATCGGGTCGCCGCTCTCCGGTACAGGCCTTTAGCCTCCAGATCTTCCGCTTTACTGTCGTGAATCATACTCATACGCCAGCTTGTTCCTTGTTCGACTTACGTTTGCGCTTCTCTTTCAGTGCCATCAGTCGTGCTTCCGCGTCCTGCTGTTCCTGTTGTGTCACCTCACCGCATGGCTGGCAATTCAGATCGTAACGCACGCCACCAGCCATTAAGGCACGGTAATAACCCGGAGAATGAGCATAAGATGCTAGCGCCGCACGTAATGCCCCTGACCCAAAAGCCAGCGCCCTGACGGCAATATCCTGTATCAGGTCTTCAAATATCCCTACCTTAAGCGGCTTCGGTGATTCCAGGCTGAATAATTCAGGCCATAGTTCAATAAGACGGTTAACGCGCCTGCGGTTTTTGCCCTGGCGTTTGGTCATATGCCGCCACGGTGTCGCCCCTGTGGGCTTCTGTTTGCGGCTCTGCGGTGCGTTCTGATTGCCGGGTATCACTTTATGCGCTGATGTGGTTTTATCCTGCTGCTGTGTCGTCTGTGTCTTTTTCTGTGGTATGCCGTAAATGCCTTTCGGTTTTCTGCTAATAGTCAGTGTAGTCATTATTTGTTAGCCTCTGTTAGTGAATCCACTGGCAGTTAAAATGGTATTTCGTCCTCATATGGGGCATCCTGCAGGCCCGTCTGCTGCTTTGCCCTGTTCAGTGCGTCAGTAGCCTGCCCTTGCTGTCCTTTCCTGCCTCCTGGTCGTACGGTTCGCGCACTGATTACGCTGTCTGCGATGACCTGCCAGCCCTGTCGCATTTCCCCGTTCTGGTCTGTCCACTGGCTTATCTGCATGTTACCCGCCACGCTCACCAGTTCGCCTTTCTGGTGTTTTGCCAGCGCATCGGCCTGTCTGCCAAACGCCAGGACGGATAACCACATCGTCGCTGTTCCGTCATATGCCTGACTGCACGGAAGGGGAACAGCCATACTCACCAGCGCCATTGGTGTTCCCTTGCTGGTGGTCTTTAACTGCGGGTCAGCCACCAGCCGCCCGTAAGCTGATATTTGTGCCGTCATATTGTCTGCTCTCTGGTTTTAAATGTTGGTTGGATTTTTAATGTCCACCAGCCAGGTAAAAATAACGCCTGCTGACTTGTCCCAAAATGCTCCTAACTTGTCCCAAAATCACCTTAACTTGTCCCGCTCTTGTCCCACTTTTTCTGATGTAACCCAGTATAATTCAGTGTGTTATGTGTGTTTTTCACAGGTTGGGACAGGTGGGACAAGAGTTTTTATACCTACACGCGAGAGATTAACCACCTTCATCATCATGATCCTGTGCAAGTAAAAGGCCGTACACCCTTAGTCGTGCCCCCTTCATGTGCTTAAGACGTGGTGTTCTGATTTGCCATCCTTCCCCGCTGGCTGGCTTTTTCAGCATTCCGGCTTCGTGAAGGGCTCTTGCTACGGCATCCTTGTTAAATCCCTTCGCCACATGCGATTTAAATGGCTCCGGCAGGACGTAAAACAAAACAGGCTCACCGTAACGCCCCTCGCTTTCCCTGTAGCCGTACAGTTCTGAAATCGGCAGGCTTGCAGGGTCATAATTGACAGGCGCAAACCTGCTCATGCCGTAGGCAGTAAGAAATGCTTCTGCCTGTTCAATAATCTGCCTGTGTTCCTTGTTACCCGTGCCGAACTCCTTCACCCAGGCATTAAAGTTATGCTGAATGGCATCACGGCACGTCTGAACATTCCAGCCCGTAACATGACCGGACAGCACAAGCGCGGCCTCCAGTATGGCGAATCGTTCCCCCACGCGATGAACCTGTTCGCCGTAGCACTCCGGTATCAGGTTGCGCCACCGTTCACGACACGCCCTTACCGTGTCCTTAGCCTCCTGCTGGTGGGCTGCCAGCCATTTAACCCATTCACGACCCGCCGCCCCGTGGTTTTCTGTCCAGGCGGCTTTTAACGCGTCTGCGTGCGCCTTTCCTGTGCTGTATTCGTGATACTGCGTAGACTTCTCCATCGGCACGTTAAGCAGGCGGACAAGCTGCCCCGCTTTGACTTTTATCCCCTCCGTTTTGAGGAATGTCTCAACGTCCATTTCTCCGGTGCTGATTGCCACCGTGCGCCAGTGTTTGATCTCCCTGTTGCCGCCGTCCTTCGCCCCCTGTAATTTCCCCGAACCGTTAAACAGCGTATAAGCCGACGTGGACACCTCCCGTGCGTTTCCGGCTTGGCCTATTTCATCTAGGGGTAACAGCCCGTCGTTGTGTGCCTCTGCCTCGTTGGCGATACCTAACGCCGTTCCGTACCAGGTCAGCCGTTGCGCGTCCGGCTCTCCCCATAAACTTGATGCTATGTTCTGTGTGGTGGTTTTCCCTGCTGATGATTGTTCGAAAAGATGTACCCCGAAGCCGTCAGCGCCCACCAGCCCGATTAATGGTGCTGATAACGATACCGCCACACCCAGCATCATGGACGGATTACCACCAGCCAGTCGCGCCACGGTATCGCGCCAGCCCTCCGCCGTTCCTGCTACGGAATAACCATTAACGGCTGCCGTTTTTCCGGTAAACAGGATCGGTTTTTCAGACTCACCAATGACTGAACCGTCCGGCATGATGTACGCGCCAAAATGCCACCCCGTTGTTGTGCTTAACTGCCATTCCTCATGGTTTCCGCTTAACTGCATCCAGTCAGCCAGGATAGCCCTGTATTTGCCGTTTGTTGTCACGTTCAGGCCGTGATCTTTAAGCAACCGCCAGCCGTCACGGTCGCCAATGCCACCACACGGGATCGCCATTGTGATGGATTCATGGTTTGCCGGTTTTTTCCAGCGCATCACGCGGTAATGCTCTTTACCGATTGTTCCCGTTCCCAGTAGTTCAAGCGGGGAACATAACCACGTCTCAGGCCGGATAATTTCGCCTGATTGTTTGTCAACTTTGGGCGTTACCCAGAAAACACCATCGGCGCGACTTTCAACGCGGGGTTTTAATTCATCATCGCCCTGGCTTTCTGTGATTTTTTTCTTTAAGGGCAACACCAGACTTTCCCCGCGCTCGTATTCGTCTTTGAGGCGAGGCAACTGGTCGGATAAATCCGCCGGGCTGGTGTCAGTTATTCCCGCATATTCGTATACGGTCTTCACGCCAGCCACAGCCAGCAATGTGACGATCTGTGTAAGGCTACGTTCAGTGATGTGCCCTGCGCGGTAAACACGCACACACTGACGGCTATCATCAATAATCTGATAACCGGTAATATCTTTCAGGTGTTCATCTGACAGAACGACAGGCGGCACATTGTCGGCGGCAATATGCTTACCTGCCCATTCCTGCCACTCTTTCGCATGGCTCCACGCATCACTACCCGCAAAAATGATAACCTCCGTCATTTTGTCGGCTGGCTGGTGCTTTAAGTTCGGTGCGCGTTTCATTTCTTGCCCCCAGTAACCATCATTTCGCGGATTTTGCGGATGTATCTTGCTGCACGGTTCTGATTTACGGTTTCACGATGATCCACCAGCGTAAAATCACGCTGGAACTGATAAACAGGCATCACGCAGTCATATTTGTATCCTTCACGGCGGTAGGTAATGCGTCGTTCACTCACGCCCTTAATCATTACCGTGCTGCCGTATTTATCGCGGTAAATATCGCCGTGCATGAATTTAGGACGAGTTTTACCGCTGGCAGTAAAGCCAGAATTTTTTACTTTCATTTGTCGAATTACGTTTTGTTAAAGCTGAATTAATGAATAGTCGACACTTCAACTACGACACGGATCATCACCTGCGTGAACCCACAGCCGATTAACTCTTCTTTCAATATTTCTATAGCTGCACTAACGCAGGTGGCGTTCACGTTTTGCCGAATATCAATAACGTGGCCTTGATGATTTACAGCGCGTGCGGTTATCTGGAATCGCTTAAGCATGACTTACCCCCTGACGAATACGGGCAGCGAATACAGCAACACAGCCGGACGGGCAACGGTTACGCGCTTCCTGCTCGGTTGACGCCACGACGTGAACGACGCGGGAATCACTCGGATTAACGATGATAAAGCGCCAGATAAAGGCGTTCTGAGTATGTGCGAGGGCAGGGATAGTAGCCATTTGGCAGCCTCCTTTTGCGTTGGGATATACCCACCGCAGGAGGTGGTAAGCTCGCTGGCGGTGGACTGTACAGGGTTACCACAACTGGCGCAAAAGGAAACCAGCCTGACCGAAGTCAGCCCTATACAGCCCACCATTGATAAGGTGTGCGTGTGCGTCGATACAAAAAAAGACGCGTGGCGCGTCTGTATCGCCTTTTGCTTCAGCGGGGTGGTAATCCCGATCCCCGTTTTATAAGGGATTCGGTGAGTATATCCCGTTTTCCGGCTCATGTGGTCGGATGTGTTGATGGTATGTCCACCATACAAATTACTTTGCCCACCAGCCGCAAATGTGGCATTGTTAGCGATGCGTTCAAGTTTAATACATGTCCTCTGGCGGCCCTCTGCGGTCGCCTTTATTTTATTTGTAACAAGCATATTTCTTTTGTCGTTTAAGCTATGCGATTGTACGTTTCCGTTTAAAACGGAAGTGCGATTAGTTCAATTGATTCTTTCGTAAGGTTTGAACTGAATAATAACATCAGCCATATTTTTTATGGTTGAACGAAAACCTGCCCCTGTTTGGGCATTTTTGCCAGTATTCATAATGTTCTCTCTTAATTGTCTTGTTGCTTGATAGTAATCAGGCGAGCGTTAATCACGCTTACGCTTCGCGAGTTTCTCTCTCACGTTCTTTCAACCAAGCGAGCACCTCATCTTCATACCAGCCAATGCGACGCAGCCCGATACGGAATCCTTTGGGGAACCCGCCCTTGTTAATCATCTCCGTTAGGGTCGAGTCAGACTTGATGCGTAGCAAGGCCTTTACCTCTGGTCGTAAAAGAATAGCTCTCATCTTATTTCTCCTAAAGACAGCAAATATCACTTCTTGAATGAAAGTGACGGTAACCACATGAAGCATATAAAAAGAATACAAATCTATAAAAAAGTAAGTCAAGAGCCATTTGGCAAAAACTAATTATTTTTCTTCTAACTTTAAATAATGGGCGTTAGAAAGTTAAATGTATTTTTCTAACATAAAACTAAGCGGTTTAAATTGGCTCCAAATTGGCTCTTGGTTGGTGTCAATTAGGAACCAATAATTTTTAAATATTTTATTTTATTCCGCGTAATCCCCTGTGCCCGCTGGCGATGGTTGTTCCGGTTGCGGCTGCTTCCACAAAATTCCCCCACCAGCACATTAACACTTTACGTTTTTCCAGGTAGTTGCTTCGGTTGTATGCCCGTCTAACTTCGTTTGTGTCTACGTGGGCTAGTGCGGCTTCGATCACGTCAGGCTCAAATCCTTCCTCATTCGCCGCCGTGCTGAATATTGCGCGTAGTCCGTGAGATACCAGCACACCAGCGTAACCCATTCGCCGTAATGCTGCGTTTGCTGTCTGGCTGCTCATTGGTTGCACTGGATTTTTAAGACTTGGGAAAACATGCTCCCTTCGTGCGCTAATCGGCTTCATGGCTTCAAGCACTGCCATCGCCTGAGTGCAAAGAGGGATCACATGGTCACGGCGCATCTTCATGCGTCCGGCTGGTATCGTCCATGTTGCCGCCTCAAGATTGATTTCTTCCCACCGTGCGGCGGAGGCTTCGGCTGGACGGGTTGCGGTTAACAACTGCCACTCAATCAACAACTTGGTTTGTCGTTCTATGCTGGCAATCGTTAAATCGTTCATAAGTTGCGGCAACTGCTCTGGTCGAATAGTTGGCATGTGCTTTTTGGTGGGGGAAGGGAATGCCTTGCGGACGTTCGCGGCGGTGTTGATGTCAATCAGTCCACTGTTGGCAGCAAAATCCATCACTTCATTGATGCGCTGTAAAACGCGTTTCAGTGTTTCCAGGTTGCCACGCGCCTTGATGGGTGTGAGTATCTCAACAAAGCGGCGAGCGGTGAGAGTATCTATCGGTGTGTTTCCGATATACGGGAATACATATTTCTCTAGCGAGCGCCAGATGTCCTTGATCGTATTGTGGGCGAGATTCTGGTTTTTTTTCATTTCGTACCACGATGCGGCCACATTTTCGAACGTGTTGCCCTGTCGTCGAGCCTCTGCTTCGAGTTTTTGCCGTTCGTATTCCTGCGGGTCGGTTCCTGCCGCAATTAACGTCCTGTACTCGCTACGGCGTTTTCTGGCATCAGCCAGGGAGACTTCATCAAGCGATCCCAAACTAATGATTGTTCGTTTTTTGTTCGATGGTCGATAGTAGTTGAATCGCCATAGTTTCGAACCAGACGGCTTAATAACGAGAAAAAGCCCGCCGCCATCCTGTAAGGTGTATTCTTTTTCCGCTGGTTTAGCTGCTTTGATCTGTGTGGTGGTGAGTGGGGTCGCCTTTCTTGCCATACGTTTATGAATCCACGGGAAAAAACAGGTTCTAGTTATACGGATTTAGCTATGCGCCAGCCCGTATAACTAAACATATAACTAAAAAAAACGGCTGAAAACCACTGTTACCGTCGAATAACGATGACTAAAAACAATAAAAAAACCCGCTATTCAATGAATTAGCGGGCTTATTTCATAAAAACGATAATTAATAATGAGCGATTTGGTCGGCACGAGAGGATTTGAACCTCCGACCCCCGACACCCCATGACGGTGCGCTACCAGGCTGCGCTACGTGCCGACTCGTGGGAGCTAATACTACCGTTTTCCACACCGATTGCAAGGGGAGAAAACGGCTAACTGATTAATTATAAATCAGTTAGCGATAAAACGTTTTTCGTCAGTCAGTACTTGCAGTAGCAGACTGAGTTGTGGTTTCTGATCGCGAAGTTTTTCACCCTGCAAATTATAGGTCTGGTAGGTGCCGTTATTGTTCAGGACCAGCGTCATGGCCGAGGTTGTGATAGCCAGGGTACGACTGTCTGCCGACGTTACCCAACTGTGGCGGCGATTGGCGTTGAACAGATCTTGCCCCTGAGAATACTCATTTGCAGGTGTGCTTACATGTAACAGACGCTGCATCAGCGTAGTCATGACATCAGTATGATCTGTAAGAGTGTTAATACGCTGTGCTGGCGTTCCTGGCCAGTGAATCACGAGTGGTACCTGAAGATGACCGCGTGACCAGTCAAAATTACGCTGTTCTTCCGTAAGTGGAACACCTCGCCCGGCAGTAATAATCACCACCGTATTGTCCAGTTTTCCTGCATCTCGTAGCGCTGTGATTAAACGCTCGATTTGTTTATCGACTTTACCCGCTGCACGTGAATAACGACTGGTGAAACCACTCTGATTGCTGTCGTCCAGATTTGTGCCATTAAAGGAAACCCATGAGAACCAGCGGTTATCTTCCTGTGCGTAGCGCCCCAGCCAGTTGATCCATTGGCTGGCTGTTTGCTCGTCTGACTGTGTCCGCACGCTTGGCATCGAGAAATCTGAAAGCAAAGCCTGACGGTATAACGGGCTGGTAAAGCCATCAGAGGAGAACAGCCCCAACTGATAGCCCTGCTGGTTGAGCGCGCTGATCAACGCTGCTGGTGTACGGGTCGATAAAATACCGTCCATATAGCTCGGTGAGATACCATAGAACAGGCCAAAAATGCCGTTGTCGGTAGTGTTTCCTGAACTCATATGCCGGGTAAATGACACATTTTGTTCAGCAAACTCAGCCAGTGCTGGCATCTGCTGTTCAAAGCGCGAGTAGTTAAGGCCATCCACAGTAATTAACAGGACGTTTTGGCCTGTTCCCATATCACGGTATTGCAGCTCGCTTAGCGGATATTGTACGGATACCGCATCAGGATTACCCTGCTCAACCAACCGACGCTGATATTCCTGTGCATCCAACAACCCATGTTTTTCCAGAAAACGGCGTGCAGTCATCGGATAAGAAAGCGGCAGGTTGGCACGCTGCATGGTAATAGGGCGATAGAAGTTCGCATCGGCCCAGATATAAACCACATGGGAGGCGATAAAGGCGACGAAAAAGAAGGCCGCCAGCGGTTTGGCGAAATGCCGTCTGCGCGTCAGGCTGCGCAGTTTTTGCCAGCTCCATGTCGCAAACAACATTTCTATTAACAGGATAACGGGCACACTGATAAACATCAGTTGCCAGTCTCGTGCCATTTCATTCTGGTCAGGGTTGATGACCAGTTCCCAGACAATAGGATTTAAATGGAGATGAAAGCGGGTGAAGACTTCGCTATCGATAAGTAGCAGCGTCATTCCCACTGTTGCCAGAATGGCTGACAAATACCGCATCAGCCGCTGGGAACCGACAATAAAGGTCAGGGGAAACAAAATCAGCAAGTAGGTGGCAAACACCAAAAAGCTGAAATGGCCGATAATGCTCAGGTAAGAATAGATGCGACCTGCAAGCGTAGTCGGCCAGTCGGCAACAAACAGGTAACGACTGCCAATAACAATGGCCAGTAAAATGTTGAACAGTGCAAACCAGTGCCCCCAGCTAACCATCTGGGAGACTTTTTCACGGTAGCGCTGACGATGAGTTACCATAACGAGTCGTTCGTTTCCCCAAGCCGTCTCTTAATGCGCCGGGTCGTCGTTGATCGATGACTGCAGTGCGCGGGCAAAAGAGTTTGCAATCGCCTGGCGCTGGGCCGGGGCAATGCTGGTGTTTATAAGGTTAGTGACCATGTTTCCCAGAACCATCAGGGAAAGATCAGTAGGCGCCTTATGTTTTTCCAGTACGTTGAGCATCTCACCAAGGAGTTGTTCAACCTGTTCATCACTGTAACGAGAGAGTTGTGGCATAAATCAAAATCAATGAGTTGATGAAAGGGCAACATATTACCGTAGCAACAGCTTTTTTTCTGCTTTTTTATACCCTAAATCATACGTATTACAGACCAGGGTGCAAAATGACGGCCTTCGGCGGTTGCGTCGCCTCGCGGGTGGTGGTTGAATACCGCCCGGTCTTAAAGGAGAGTTTATCATGAGTCTGGATATCAACCAGATTGCCCTGCACCAGCTTATCAAGCGCGATGAGCAAAATCTTGAGCTGGTCCTGCGCGATTCATTACTGGAACCGACTGACACCGTTAGCGAAATGGTGGCGGAACTGCATCGTGTTTACAGCGCCAAGAATAAAGCATATGGCCTGTTCAGCGAAGAGAGTGAACTGGCGCAGGCTCTGCGTTTGCAGCGGCAGGGGGAGGAGGATTTCCTCGCCTTTAGCCGGGCAGCAACCGGGCGACTGCGTGACGAACTGGCAAAGTATCCCTTTGCCGATGGTGGTTTTGTGCTGTTTTGCCACTATCGTTATCTGGCGGTTGAGTATTTGCTAATTTGCGTGCTGAACAATTTAAGCAGTATGCGTGTTAATGAAAATCTCGACATTAACCCGACCCATTATCTCGATATCAATCATGCTGATATCGTTGCACGCATCGATTTAACCGAATGGGAAACCAACCCGGAATCAACGCGCTACCTGACTTTCCTGAAAGGGCGAGTAGGGCGCAAAGTAGCGGATTTCTTTATGGATTTCCTTGGTGCCAGCGAAGGGTTGAATGCGAAAGCGCAAAACCGTGGTCTGTTACAGGCGGTCGATGATTTCACTGCCGAAGCACAACTGGATAAAGCAGAACGACAGAACGTGCGCCAGCAGGTCTATAGCTACTGTAATGAGCAATTGCAGGCGGGCGAAGAGATCGAGCTGGAATCGCTGTCGAAAGAACTGGCGGGCGTCAGCGAAGTGAGCTTCACGGAATTTGCGGCGGAAAAAGGCTACGAACTGGAAGAGAGCTTCCCGGCAGACCGCAGCACGCTGCGTCAGTTGACGAAGTTTGCCGGTAGCGGCGGAGGCTTAACCATTAACTTTGATGCGATGCTGTTAGGTGAGCGTATTTTCTGGGACCCGGCGACCGATACCCTGACCATTAAAGGCACGCCGCCGAACCTGCGCGATCAATTGCAGCGCCGGACGTCTGGCAACTAATCTCGACCTTTCACTACTCTTCATACTTCAAGTTGCATGCGCTAAGCGCCATCTGGAATGATCCGATGGCGCTCTAAACTGCATACTGTGAATTGTTCTGAACCTGTTTATCAATAACTTCCCACAATGCTTTTACCTCGTTCTTTTGTCCCCACAAATTAAAAAAACACAAATAAACGAAGGTCCGAAACTGGATCGCATACTTGGTGCTACCACTATTGATTATTCAGTGTATATAAATTAGGTTTTGAAAAATATCGTTAATACAATGAATTGGATAATCTGGGTGTCAAAGCCTGGTACCATTATCAGGAGGGTATGTGGTTAATTTATTTAAAGCGCTAATTATATTTCTATTCACATCTTTAATTTCATTAAGTACAGCTGCAACGGAATCACGTCCCGATAAATTTATCGAAGCTAATGGGCTTAAAATCCATTATCAGGAGGGGGGAAACGGACCTCCATTATTATTGATTCATGGTGGAGGCCTGACTTCAAAAAGTTGGAAGGGAATGGCAGCTGTTGCCGCGAAGAATTTTCGTGTCATTATGCCTGACAGTCGTGGTCATGGTTTAACAAATAACCCTGATGGTCAATTTAGTTATGACCTGATGGCCGAGGATATGGCTGAATTAATCAAAGCACTAAAACTTGAAAAGCCGTTGGTGATGGGGTACAGCGATGGCGGCATGGTTGTTCTGAAGCTGATAAGTCGCTACCCGGATTTAGCCAGTGCTGCTGTGGTCGGAGGTGCAACACACCGTTTTGCATCTGCTCATTACATGAAGGGGATGGAGGTTTTCTATGGCAAAGGTGCGCCTCATCAAGTATTGACTGACGCTTATTTGAGTCAAATGGCACGCGACATGCCAGAAATGGTGACTTTTTTTCAGAATATGCATCATCCTGAGCAACCTGAATATTGGCGAATTTTCTTAAAAAATATTTGGCCAATGTGGACAACACCATTCTCTATAGCTGAGGATGTTAAAAAAATTCAAGTGCCAGTTATGGTGATTGCGGGTGATCGTGATGAATTTTTTACTGTTGAAGAAGTTACAGAACTCTATCATTTATTACCAAAAGGTGAGATGGCAATAATTCCAGGCAGTGGTCATGCGATATTTCAATCACCTGATAAGTCAACGCTTTTTTACATGTCTACTACTGCGTTCCTGAAACAACAAGTGGCAAAACGTTGACTAAATCACAGTATTTACTTTCAGAAGACATAAGTGATCTAGTGAGAGTGACTATAGACAGTACTTATTAACATCGCTAAGAAACAATAAAAAAGCTCCCGAAATCGGGAGCTTTTTAGTACTGAATTTAAAGATTCGCGAAGAAACGCTCAAACAGTACTTCCGCCTGCGCGGTATTTTTACAACTTATTCAGCGATTAAGCGCGAACGAAGTCGATGTGCAGCAGCTTAGGTTTGTACGGGTGACGCTGTACGTCCTGAGCTTTAACTTTGATTTCTTTACCGTCAACAACGATGGTCAGAACTTCGCTGTAGAATTCAGCTTTAACTTGCATGTTCATGACTTTGTCGTGATCCAGAGCAACAGCCAGCGGCGCTTCGTTGCCACCGTAGATGATTGCCGGGAATTTGTTAGCGGTACGCAGGCGGCGGCTCGCACCCTTACCCTGCTCGTTACGTACTTCTGCGTTGATAGTAAACATTTCTTTCTCTCTTAAATTAATCCTGCTACAGGCGACCCAGCAACAGGTAAGTGATCTGCTTTGCATATGCAAAAGCGGGCGAGATTCTATACTCAATCGCCTTGCACATCAATTAAAACTACCATTAACCGCGTAATTCGTGTGCCCGACGAAAACGACCTTCGTAATCAAACACTTTTTCGCGCACTTGCCAGTACTGGCCTTTCATTCGTGCGACGACGAAATCCGGATGGCGCAGCAACGCTTGTTGGGCGAGGATATCAGCAGCGGTGATCCAGCGCAGAGGGATGCCCGGTGTACGCGTATGCGGGCGGATAAAAAGCTGCTCGAAGGCGGTACGCTGGGCGGGCGTTTGCAGACGGAAACGCTCACTCACATCCGCGCCGTCTTCATCGTAATAGGTGATTTTCAGCCATTCGCCTTTCTCGTCGTGCCCATGCTGTAAAGACATGCCGCTACAGCGTAATACCAGCGCGTCTTTCAGTCGTAGCGCCGCTTTTAACATATCGTCCGGATCAACCAGTATGGTGTCACATTCGCGGCAGCGGCGGGCGGCAATATCATTTTCTGCGTTACATTGCGGGCAATTTTTAAAACGGAAACGGAAGTCACACTGTTCGCGATGTCCGTCATCATCTTCGAACCATCCCTGACAACGACGACCAAAGTGTTCAATCAATGTCCCGTCGGCGGTCGTTTTCCCCCAAAAGGTGTTGGCAAAACCGCAGGCAGGGCAGAAAACCTGTACCGGGACGTTGTCACTTTTGCCTTTTGGTGTACCGACCTCCGGCGCGTAGAGATCGTGAGGATTACCCGCATAATCAAGAATTAAGCAATCAGTCTTGCCGGGAGCCAGACGCAGACCGCGCCCGACAATTTGTTGGTAAAGACTCACTGATTCGGTAGGGCGCAGAATAGCGATAAGATCAACGTGCGGGGCGTCAAATCCGGTGGTCAGTACCGCGACGTTGACCAGATAGCGAAAACGCTGGGCTTTAAAATCTTCAATTAATACATCGCGTTCAGCGCCTGGCGTGTCGCCAGTAATAAGTGCTGCATCCTCAGCGGGCAGCAAGCCGACAATCTCTTTTGCGTGTTCGACTGTCGCAGCGAAAATCATCACCCCTTTGCGCGTTGCGGCGAACTCCATAATCTGGCTGATGATGTGCGGGGTAATACGTTGCTGTTTTTTCAGCTCGCGGTTGAGATCGGCTTCGCTGAACAGCCCGTTACTCTGTGCCTGCAATCGGCTGAAATCGTATTGCACTACTGGCATATCCAGTCGTTCTGGCGGCGTCAGATAGCCGTGTTTAATCATATAACGCAGCGGCAGCTCATAAATACAGTCGCGGAAAAGGGCTTTCTCATCGCCGCGTACCATGCCGTGATAATGAAACTGATAAATCCAGCCTTTGCCCAACCGAAAAGGCGTGGCAGTTAGCCCTAACAGGCGTAAGCGGGGATTCACTTTTGTCAGGTGAGTGAGGATTTGCTGATACTGGCTCTCTTCATCGTCACCAATACGATGGCATTCATCGACAATCAACAGTGAAAATTCACCCTGAAAGGCATCAAGGTTACGGGCGACCGATTGCACGCTGCCAAATACTACTTTACCGTGGCTCTCTTTACGCTTTAGCCCGGCGGCAAAGATATCGGCTTCCAGTCCCAGTGCCTGATATTTTGCATGGTTTTGCGCCACCAGCTCTTTAACGTGTGCCAGCACCAGCACACGACCACGCGCCAGCCGCGCCAGTTCCGCTATCACCAGGCTTTTACCTGCACCGGTGGGCAGCACGATAACGGCAGGGGTTTTATGACGACGAAAATGGTTGAGCGTGGCATCCACGGCTTCTTGCTGATATGGACGGAGTGTAAAAATCATGGTCTCGCGTAGGTAGATTATTCTGCTAATAGTATGCCATGGATCTTTTTCCCTTGAGGGATGTTATTAGACCGCTATACTGGGCAGACAACAGTTCAGATTTTCGGGTCAATGCCCGACCTCCGTTTTTACAGGCAAAATCACACACATGCGACTTGATAAATTTATCGCACAGCAACTCGGCGTTAGCCGTGCTATTGCCGGGCGTGAAATCCGCGGCAATCGTGTCACCGTCGATGGCGAAATCGTCCGTAATGCAGCGTTCAAACTGCTACCTGAACATGAAGTCGCTTACGATGGCAACCCGCTGGCGCAGCAACACGGTCCTCGTTACTTCATGCTCAATAAGCCTCAGGGCTATGTTTGCTCAACTGATGACCCGGATCACCCAACGGTGCTCTATTTTCTTGATGAACCGGTAGCGTGGAAACTGCACGCCGCAGGGCGTCTGGATATCGATACCACCGGTCTGGTGCTGATGACTGACGACGGTCAGTGGTCGCATCGCATTACTTCGCCGCGCCATCATTGCGAGAAGACCTATCTGGTGACACTGGAATCACCCGTAGCTGACGATACGGCAGAGCAATTTGCTAAAGGCGTGCAGTTGCATAATGAAAAAGATCTCACTAAGCCTGCGGTACTGGAAGTGATTACCCCAACGCAGGTTCGTCTGACCATCAGCGAAGGGCGTTATCATCAGGTGAAACGCATGTTCGCCGCCGTGGGCAACCACGTGGTTGAGCTGCATCGTGAACGTATTGGTGGTATTACCCTGGATGCAGATTTAGCCCCCGGTGAATATCGTCCGTTAACTGAAGAAGAAGTTGCCAGCGTCGTCTAACACTTTAATGACTTTCAGGAGCCCGTTGTGACCACTCGACAGCACTCATCGTTTGCTATTGTTTTTATCCTTGGCCTGTTGGCCATGTTGATGCCGCTGTCGATTGATATGTATCTACCCGCGCTACCGGTAATTTCAGCGCAGTTTGGCGTACCGGCGGGTAGTACGCAGATGACCCTGAGTACTTATATTCTGGGGTTTGCGTTAGGGCAGTTAATCTACGGGCCGATGGCAGACAGCTTCGGGCGTAAGCCGGTGGTTCTTGGCGGTACGCTGGTGTTTGCCGCCGCCGCGGTGGCGTGTGCGCTGGCACAAACCATCGATCAGCTGATTGTGATGCGTTTCTTCCACGGCCTGGCGGCAGCTGCGGCCAGCGTGGTCATTAACGCCCTGATGCGCGATATCTACCCGAAAGAAGAGTTCTCGCGGATGATGTCGTTTGTCATGCTGGTGACCACTATTGCACCGTTGATGGCACCGATTGTCGGCGGCTGGGTGCTGGTATGGTTAAGCTGGCATTATATCTTCTGGATCCTGGCATTGGCGGCGATTCTGGCTTCGGCAATGATTTTCTTCCTGATTAAAGAAACGTTGCCGCCAGAGCGCCGTCAGCCATTTCACATTCGTACCACTATTGGTAACTTTGCGGCACTGTTCCGCCATAAGCGTGTCCTGAGTTATATGCTGGCCAGTGGTTTCAGCTTTGCCGGGATGTTCTCATTCTTAAGCGCCGGACCGTTTGTCTACATTGAAATTAACCACGTCGCGCCGGAAAATTTTGGTTATTACTTTGCGCTGAACATTGTTTTCCTGTTTGTGATGACCATCTTTAACAGCCGCTTTGTTCGTCGTATTGGCGCGTTAAATATGTTTCGGGCAGGATTATGGATCCAGTTTCTGGTGGCGGCATGGATGGTCATTAGCGCGCTGCTGGGCCTGGGGTTCTGGTCTCTGGTGGTTGGTGTTGCGGCGTTTGTGGGCTGCGTGTCGATGGTGTCATCCAATGCGATGGCAGTCATTCTGGATGAGTTTCCACACATGGCAGGAACGGCATCGTCACTGGCAGGCACTTTCCGCTTTGGTATTGGCGCCATTGTTGGTGCATTGCTATCGCTGGCAACCTTCAACTCCGCATGGCCAATGATCTGGTCAATCGCTCTCTGTGCGACGTGTTCAATTCTCTTCTGTTTGTACGCCAGTCGACCGAAAAAACGGTGATCAATTGCACAATATGGGGGCCGTAAGGCCCCCTTTGTTGATGCATATCAACGACAAATTCATCATTTCTCCGCCTTTTGTTTGATTTATGTAAAATCAATTTATGTAAAAAGTCACACCATTGTATTTAAAAAGGTTGAGTTGGATCGCAGAAACGGGTACATATAGCCCGTCATCTGCTTATGTCTGTAAACATTATTTTAACAATGGCCAAACAGGTCAGGCAGACGGGGCATAACCTTTGCAATCTGTTTCAGGACGGATTGTTGATGATGTGTTAATATTGATGTAAATAAATTGTGAAGTATTTTTGCTTCCGGGGAATATCGTGACTACATTACAACTTTCAATCGTTCATCGTCTGCCGCAGAGCTATCGCTGGTCGGCGGGTTTCGCAGGTTCAAAAGTTGAACCGATTCCGCAGAACAGTCAGTGCGGCGAAAACAGCCTTGTGGCACTCAAACTGCTCAGTCCGGACGACGACAATGCATGGCCGGTAATGCATAAACTCAGCCAGGCCCTGAGTGATATTAAACTCTCCTGTTCTGTACTGGAGTGTGAAGGCGAGCCGTGTCTTTTCGTTAATCGTCAGGATGAATTTGCTGCAACCTGTCGTTTGAAAAATGTCGGCGTGGCGATAGCAGAGCCTTTTTCCAACAACAATCCTTTTTGAACGTCAGCTTAAGGCAATCAGCTGACGGGTATACTCGTGCTGTGGTGCATTGAAGACGCGTGTGCACGGCCCCTGTTCGACCACCTTTCCCTGACGTAAAACGATAACCTGGTGACATAATGCACGTACCACGTGCAGATCATGGCTGATGAAGATATAGGCCAGACCATGTTTTTGTTGCAGCGATTTTAACAATGCCAGAATTTGTGCCTGAACTGTGCGATCCAGTGAGGACGTTGGTTCATCCAGAATGATCAACGCAGGTTTGAGGATCAACGCGCGGGCGATAGCGATCCGCTGGCGTTGACCACCGGAAAATTCTGACGGGTAACGATGGCGGGTATCAGGCAATAGCCCCACTTCATTCATCACCGCGATCACCTGATCTTCACGCTGTTTTGCTGAAAGTACTGGCTGATGCACCCGTAACCCTTCCTCAATGATCTGCAATACGTTCAGCCGGGGATTGAGCGAGGAATTTGGATCCTGAAAAACAATCTGCATCCGATGACGAAATGGCAACAACTGGCGGCGACTAAGTTTCTCCAGCGGTTTACCATCAAACACGATGCTTCCCTGAGAGTTAATCAGTCGTAATAGTGCCAGTCCGGTTGTACTTTTACCGGAACCTGATTCTCCAACCAGCCCCAGTGTTTCACCTGCTCGGAGGTTAAAACTCACGTCATTAACCACCACGTTTTGGTCCACCACGCGCTTAAAAATACCTTTGCGGATCGGAAAAGCCACCTGTAACTGGTTGACGTTGAGTAACCGGACCGCTTGCTCGGGAAGCTGCACGGGATCGCCTGCGGGTTCGCTATTAAGGAGTTTTTGTGTGTAGGGATGCGCAGGAGTAGCAAATAACGCCTTAGCGCGATTCTGCTCGACACAGCGACCGTTTTGCATGACCGCTACACTATCGGCCAGTTTTCTGACAATGCTGAGGTTATGTGTGATAAATAACATGCCCATGTTCAGCTCGCCTTGCAGTTCGCGCAGCAGTTGCAGAATTTGTGCCTGAACCGAGACGTCGAGGGCCGTTGTGGGTTCGTCAGCAATTAACAATTCAGGGCGGGTCAGTAATGCCATTGCAATCATGACACGCTGACGTTCACCGCCAGAAAGTTGATGTGGAAAATCGTTCAGTCGCCTGGCTGCCTGACGGATACCCACGCGATCCAGACAACTGAGAATTTCACCACGCGCGGCTTCCCGGCGCATACCCCGGTGTAGCGCGAGCACTTCATATAATTGTTTTTCAAGAGTATGCAGAGGGTTTAGCGAAACCATCGGCTCCTGAAAAATCATGGCGATCTTGTTACCACGCACACCACGTAGTTTCTGCTCACTGGCATGAAGCAATGATTCACCATGAAATCGAATATCTCCGGCCAGATATTCAACAGGAGGAGAGGGTAGCAGCCGCAATATTGACAAAGCAGTAACACTTTTCCCAGAACCTGATTCCCCCACCAGCGCCAGTGTTTCTCCGGCGGCAACCTGCAGAGAAATATCATTTACGACCGTGCGTACAGTCTGCTGGTTGCGAAAACCCACCGATAAATTTTCAATGGTTAACAGAGGTTGACTCATTTCATACCGCCTTGCTGGGATCAAATGCATCGCGCACTGCTTCACCAATAAAGATCAGCAATGACAACAGAACAGCCACCGACAAGAAAGCGGTGATACCAAGCCACGGGGCCTGTAGGTTATTTTTCCCCTGTAGGAGTAATTCGCCGAGCGACGGGGAACCAAGTGGTAAACCGAAGCCGAGAAAATCCAGCGAGGTCAGGGTCGTAATCGAACTACACAAAATAAACGGCAAATAGGTCAGTGTGGCGACCATGGCGTTAGGTAACATATGACGAAACATAATGCTACGGTCACTGACGCCGAGCGCTTGTGCCGCCCGGATGTAATCGAAGTTTCGGGTGCGCAAAAACTCTGCACGTACTACAGGCACCAGCCCCATCCAGCCAAAAATCACGGTTATTGCCAACAACCACCAGAAATTCGGCTGCACGACACTTGAAAGAAGAATAATCAAAAACAGGGTCGGCATCCCGGACCACACTTCAACAAAACGCTGCCCCCAGAGATCGATTTTCCCACCGTAATATCCTTGTAATGCACCCGCTATGACGCCCATTACGCTGGAAAAAAATGTCAGTGTCAGACCAAAAAGAATTGAAATACGTGTGCCATATAAAATACGTGCCAGTACATCGCCGCCGTAAGCGTCTGTTCCCAGCCAGTTTTGTGCGGAAGGTGGTGAAGGGAAAGGTTTATCTGTCGCGTAGTTAATACTGTTCGCACCAAAGCGTATCGGCGCCCACAGCACCCAACCTTTTTCTTCCAGTCGTTGTTTGAGCCATGGGTCCTGATAATCAGCAGCACTGGCTAATGGTCCACCAAATTGACTTTCACTGTAATTTTTCACCAGTGGAAAATACCAGCTACCATCGTAGCGCACTAATAACGGTTTATCGTTGGCGATCAATTCTGCACATAAGCTCAAGCCAAACAGCATGAGAAAAATCCATAACGACCAGTAGCCGCGACGATTACGACGAAAACGTGCCCAACGGGCCTGATTCATAGGGCTAAGTCGCGACATTATCGTTCCTCGAAATCAATACGAGGATCGACCAGGGTATAGCTGATATCACTGATAATATTCAGCAGCAGGCCGATCAAGGTAAAAATATACAGAGTGCCAAACATTACCGGATAATCGCGGGATACGGTTGCCTCATAGCCCAGTAAACCGATGCCATTGAGTGAAAATATGACTTCAATTAACAACGAACCGGTAAAAAACATCGAGATAAAGGTGGCAGGAAAGCCAGCGATCACTAATAGCATGGCGTTACGAAAAACATGCTTCCAGAGAATGTTTTTTTCACTGACCCCTTTGGCACGGGCGGTGACTACATACTGCTTATGAACTTCATCAAGGAAAGTGTTTTTAGTCAGCATTGTCAGTGTGGCAAAACCGCCAATCACGGTAGCTGTGACTGGCAGGGTAATGTGCCAGAGATAATCAGTGATTTTTTGATACCACGGTAGCGTGTCAAAGTTTGCCGAAACCAGCCCACGCAGTGGAAAGAGGTCGTAGTAACTGCCACCTGCGAAGAATACAATCAATAAAATGGCGAATAAGAAAGTGGGAATGGCATAGCCGATAATAATAAATGCGCTACTCCAGACATCAAAACGGCTGCCATTGTGTACGGCTTTGCGGATACCCAGTGGAATCGAAACCAGGTAGATGATGAGTGTACTCCATAATCCAAGGGTGACAGAAACTGGCAGTCGCTCTTTTAGTAACGAGAGCACGGATGCGCTGCGAAACAGGCTATCGCCAAAATCAAAACGAATATAATCCCAGAGCATTTTGAAGTAGCGCTCGTGGATGGGCTTATCGAAGCCATAGCGATGGGTAATTTCTGCAATGACTTCAGGATCAAGGCCACGCCCACCACGATAGTTGCTGTCGCTGAGATTACCCACACCGGTTTGCGCGTGGCTGGCCTGCATCCCTCCGTTACCTGCGCCAGGCAGGGCGCTGCTATTGCCAAATTCAATATTGGCAATGGCCTGATCAACCGGTCCTCCTGGGGCAATCTGAACAATAAAAAAGTTAATTGTGATGATGGCCCAGATAGTCGGGATCACCAGTAATAAGCGACGAATAAGATAAGCGCCCATTTACTCTCCCTGTCGTTTGGCAGCAGGTAGTTTTGCGGCTTTATTGACGTCATACCACCAGGTATCGAGCCCGATAGTATAAATCGGGCGAATCGCCGGTTGGGAGAATTTGTCCCACCACGCCAGTCGGTCTTCTGCCATATACCACATCGGTAACATGTAGTAGTTCCATGTTAAAACGCGGTCCAGTGCGCGACCGAGTGGCACAAGTTTGGTTTTATCGCCCTGAGCTGCAATGATCTGCGTAATGAGCGAATCTATCACCGGGCTTTTCACGCCAGGGGCGTTATAAGTGGAGTCGATATATTGTGACGCCCACGAAATTTGTAAATCGGAGCTGGGCCACGGCATTGCCCGCCATAGTCGGGGCATCATGTCATAATCGCGGCTACGCATTCGATTGGTGATTTGGGAGTTATCGACCCGACGAATATTCATCGTAATGCCTAACCGTTGCAAACTATGCTGGAAAGGCAATATCCATTGGTTATTGCCGCTGGAAGGAACAAGCAACTCAAAACTGAGTGGTTTGCCTGTGGTTGCGTTAACTCGTGTCTGATCTTTCATTACCCACCCAGCCTCGTTTAATAAACTATCGGCTTTCAGTAGGTTTTCACGATCATAACCTTCACCTTTTGATACTGGCGGTTGATAAATTTGGGTGAAAACTTCCGGGGGAAGATCTTTTTTCATTGGTGCCAGCAATACCAGCTCAGCTGCGTCAGGGTAATTTCTGGCAGCATATTCGGTGTTCTGGAAGTAACTGTTGGTACGACTCCAGGCGTTATAAAACAGCGCCTTGTTCATCCATTCAAAATCAAAAGCCAGGGTGATGGCTTCTCGTACACGACGATCAGTGAATACCGGACGTTGAATATTAAATGCCAGCCAACGAGTGTCTTGCGCGGATTCGTTTTTTTGCTCGTCTTTGATGATGTATTTAAGGTCGAAATTTTTGCCACTGTAACGTGTAGCCCAATTTTTGGCGTCGTTTTCCAGACGCAAATCAAAAGCACCTGCTTTAAATGCCTCGAACGCGACGTTATCGTCGAGATAGTAGTCGTAGCGAATAGTATCGAAGTTCCAGCGTCCACGGTTTACCGGTAAATTCGCCGCCCAGTAATCCTTCACACGGGAATAGACAATATTCTGCCCCATTTTCCACTGCGTAATACGATACGGGCCACTGGCGAGGGGGGGAGTTGAAAGCGGATCGCTGAGTTTATGATCTTTCCAGTATTTTTCCGGCATGATCGGTAAAGAAAACAGGCTGAGCATATCGTCTTTACCGGGTTTGGCCAGCTCAAAACGTACTGTAAGAGGTGCGATGGTTTTTACCGTCGTGCCTTTGTATACCAGACGAAACTGCGGTACACCTTCGGTCATAAACTTATGAAAGGTAAACTCCACGTCACGAGCGGTAATGGGCGTACCGTCATGGAAACGCGCACGGGGATTTATCGCGACTTCGACCCATGAGAAGTCATCAGCATAGCGCGCGTTTTCGGCAATCAGAGGGTAGTAGCTGCCAGGTTCATCATCAGAGGTGGTAAACAGTGAGTCATAGAGTTGCTCGGTGCGTACACCAGGATTTCCGCGTAGAGAATAGCGGTTGAAGTTATCAAAGGTGCCAATTGCCGAAAGTGTGATTTCCCCTCCTTTGGGCGCTGCAGGATTCACATAATCGAAATGATCAAAATTAAAGGCGTATTTGGGTTCACCAAGTACAGCAAAAGCGTAACTTTCTTTAATTTCCTGCGCCTGTGCCACAAAACTAAACAGGGCGACAAATATCAGCGTCAGGTGAGCAATCATCTGCAAGGGATTTTCCTTAATAATTTGTTCCGCAAGCGGCAAGCGTCATATTTTAATCATAATGGACGCCTGTCTGGCTTACCACTGCGGTGTGTCTGGTTTCTTCAGCCATTGCACAAACTCATTCAGTGGCAATGGACGGCTGATCCAGTAGCCCTGAAGGAAATTAACGCCACGATCACGCAGCCATTTGGCTTGCTCTGGCGTTTCTACACCTTCGGCTACGGTCAGCATATTAAGGCGTTTTGATAAAGTGAGTACGGCGTCAAGCACTGGTGAGGTGACCGTTTCCGTACCAATCGCATTAATAAAGCCACGATCAATCTTCAGGTAATCAAGGGTGAAGCGTTCGAGATAAATCAATGCACTGTGCCCGGTACCAAAATCGTCAATGGCGATTTCAACACCGACGGAATGCAACCACTCAAAGAGTTGCGTAGCTTCGTGTTGCTTCAGCATATCACGCTCGGTAATCTCCAGAACGATCTGGAAATGATGCGCCGGTAAGGATTCGACTAACTGGCGGATATCCTTTTTGAACGTTTCACCATGCAGATGGTCAGGCGCAATGTTAATGCCGAACTTCACGCCAACTGGTAGTACCCGTTGCAGTACGTGGGCATCACGGCGAATAAGTTCAAAGAGATGTTGCGTCAGCGGTACGATCATCCGCTGGGCTTCGGCATAGTGAATAAAGGCATCCGGTGGGATCTCGCCCGCTACAGGATGACGCCAGCGCAGGAGTACTTCCAGCCCGGTTACCTTCAGGCTTTGTGTATCTACCGCCGGTTGATAGACCACATAGAACTGGTCGCGTTTAATCGCGGTAAGTATTTCTCTACCGGGACGCAGACGAACAGACAGAATATAAAAACAGAGCAGACCCGCTGCGATACCACTCATACCGCCAAGGAGTAGGGCGTACCACAAATCATTCCATGTCCATTCAGTAGCATAAAGGCGCACTGTCAGCGGTATACCTTCCACTTTCACCTGGCGTGCTGGCGGACCGCTTAGCTCATTGATATTGAGCAAGTGAGAAGAAGATGTTGAGAGCACCGTATCGCCAACAATCATGGCAATCCCGTCAAAATCTTCCTGTCGTGAGGTATAAAGAAGATAAGGCGTCAAATTAAGATTGAGTGCAGTGAAGACACCGCTGTTGCTGATAAGCGGATTGCGATACCAGATCACCATGGCGGGTTTCCCGGGCATCATGGGGGTTCCGGGCAAGATGGCGATATCAACATCTTTAGAAATATCCAGTGCCGGAACAAGGTGGGCGAGGGGGATATCCATATTGCCTGTTGCCGACGAGCAAAATGCTTTTTTATCTCTGACTAACAAAAAGGTCCGAACATTAAGACTGAACGCAGCTTTGGCAGTAAGTTCAGGGGCTGCTTTTTTACAGGACGATAACGTCAATGGCTGCAGCTTGTCGGTAGAGGTTTTCAGATCGGCAAAATAGTGGACCAGGTAAGTTTTGATATCTGTGATCAGCGTATCGTACTTCACCTCACGTTTATGCCAGCTCACTGTAAACTGTAAGCAACTGATGATAACAGCAACGACCAGGCCTGTAATGAAACAGGTAAGAAGGATTTTTCGACCTGATGCGTTGGCGGCTGTAAACATAGTTACTGAAGATATCCTGCAGAATTACAGTAAGTAAAGGGGGTATCAGGCAGGACTATAGCCTGGATTTTGCTGTATCGTCATACATTTCTTATGCCGAATGGCAGAAACAAAAAAGCACCGCCGAAGCAGTGCTTTAATGTTCTCGTCAGGATAACCAAGGGATAGCAACCTAACGAATATTAACTGCGACTCAGAACCCGGCGTGCTTCGTTGTAGCGTTTTTTCCAGTACGGCTCGTTCATGCTGGAAATAATAACGCCACTGCTGGTTGAGGCGTGAACAAACTGGTTGTTGCCAATGTAGATACCAACATGTCGCCCGGTAGAACCCGCGCGGAACAGAACCAAATCACCAGTACGCAAATTGCTGCGGGAAACAGATTTACCGGTTTCTTGTTGTTCCCAGGTGGAACGTGGTAACTCTAAGCCAAACTGCTCGCGGAATGTACGCTGTACAAAACCAGAGCAGTCGATACCTTTTTTGGTGCTGCCGCCAAGACGATAACGTACGCCTTTCCAGTCAGCATACTGATCCATAATTCGCGATTTAACGTCGACATTACGTACCAGATTTTCAAATTCATCCTGAGAAGCTTGCAGTGACGAATTATCGTTAACCACTGCACGTGTCTCAGGATGCATATTCTTTGCGGTGTTTGTTGTGCTACATGCAGAAAGCAGAACCGCAACTGCAATCGCGGGAATTCCGCGCAAGATATATCTCAAAATCGGTTGAGATTTGACCATGTTGTTTGTTATCCCTTGAAGTCCTTAACGATAAATATCGTTATAAAAAATGCCAAACGTGACGAGACTAATTACCTGTGCTTCTGGTGACAATTGTGTATGTACAAAACTGTGGCACAACGCACAAATTTATTCGTGATAAGAATAATTACCAGGCGAGGCAAAACGAGTTCGAGATTACCCGATCACAGCAGGCTTGGCGAGTGCTTTTACGCTATTTTTTATAAGAAAAAGTGATACAGAAAGTTAATAAGCGGCATTGGCTAAAGAAACATCAGGTTGTGTGTTAATTGAGCAACTAATTAATTTTCAACATGAATAAGATGATGAAAAGATGAACGAATGGCGGCGGAATAAGGATAAATTCATCAGGATTCATTTTAAATCCTGATGAACATGTTAATCACTGTGTGTTATTTGTTTTGAGTTTGTTTGTTTTTGCCGGGAAGATATTGCCCAAAAAGAGAAATGAGACGATCGCTTAATGGAGTCATTAGCCACCAGGGTAAACCAATCAAAATGACTGTTAACGATCCGACGGCGATATCAGTAAACCAGTGTGCGCCAATCATTACTCTTGGGAAGGCAAAAACCACAAAAATAATAAGGCCGATAATTCCGGCGATTTTGCCAAAATAGCGCCACATAAAAGCGGAAAAAATAAGCAACATCATCCCGTGATCACCCGGAAAACTGTCACGCGAAGCATCCTTTGTAGGAATTTGACTGAGTTCGCTAACGCGAACAATATCCGAAAAGGTGAGCGTTGGGCTGGCGCGTTTAACCGGAATTAATGCCTGCCCGAGCTGATTTAAAATCACGGCAGTCAGCAGCATGACCAGACCAATAATGACGATACGTCGCCTTCCAGCCTTTGATTCTTGCAACCAGAACCAGAGCATTAAACCGCCCATAGCCAGTAGCGAGCAGCCATCGAAAGCACGATTATTGGTTATTGCTACCAACCAGAGAAGTGGCTGACTTTCTATCACCTTATGATTGAAATAATGGATAATGCCTGAATCAACAGCTGCCCATATCCCATGTTCGGAGGGAAGATACCAGGAGAGGAATAAGCCCACTCCTGATAAATTGAGTAACAGAATCCGGTTTAGCTGTATTTTCATATTTACGTCTTCACTATCTAAAATCAGCGGGCAACCTTACTCACCTGTAACTAAACGAAGCTTCAACAGCGCGCTCTGCAAGGCATTCCAGTCGGTATCGGTACTGGAAATAAGCTCGATACGACTATCGGGCGGAGCAACATTTTGAGTTTCAATATGCAAATCGTCACCCTGACGATTAATCCGTACCAGACCTTCGGCAATACGCATTACACCTTTAACGCGTGCAACAGGGGCAAGACGAGCCCATTCAAGAACACCAATGGTGTCAAAGACGGTATCTGCATCGAATATCCAGCCGCAGGCCTGATGCCCCTGACCACTGTTGAGGCTACGTCGCCAACGTTGATGTGCTGGTAAACTTAGCGCTGCTAATCCTTTTCGTTCTACTGTCTGATGACTATGAGCTGCACTGGCAGGTAGCTCCGTGACATTTTTACGTGGCAGATCAAGGAGTTTTCCATCGATTCGGCCTTGTTCACACTGCACCAGTAGCCGATCTTCGCCATATTGTTGCCACCATTGTTGCAGGGCGTTTTCACTTTCATCCGTTGCCCGATCGCTTTTGTTCGCCACAATGACATCCGCAGCGGCAAGCTGGTCGCGGAAGTTTTCGTTATCAACCCTTTTTTTATCCAGCAACTGACGGGGATCGAGAATGCAAAGAGTGGCACGCAGATCAATCCAGGGTTCGTAAACCGGGGCGGTTAACAAATCAAGGATCTGTTTAGGATGCCCCAGTCCAGTAGGTTCAATAAGCAAACGATCCGGCTTTCCCTGACGCAGCAAAGTATTCAGCCCCACTTGCATGGGCAAGCCGTTAACACAACACATACAGCCGCCGGGAATTTCTTTCAATAACGCTCCGCTATCCGCGAGCAGGGCACCATCGATCCCCACTTCGCCAAATTCGTTAACCAGGACGGCCCATTTTTCAGCGGGATCTTTGTGCGCTAAAAGATGAAGGATTGATGTTGTTTTCCCGCTGCCGAGAAAGCCGGTAATAAGGTTGGTTCTGGTCACAGCCACTCCAGAAAAGATGAGAAACGAAATTTGCTATTAATCCTGGACAAAAAAGAGCAAAAAGAGAAGAACTGAGCGGGTAACCAGAGGGATCACCCGCTTATACCGCAGAAATTGTTAATTTTTTAGTGCATGAGCGACGGCTTGATGAGCACCATATTGCTCAATTTGCTGCCATGCTTCGCTAATCGCCTCAACAAATCGAGGATTGTCTGGCAGGTCGTCACCGAATATTTCATTGAGTGATAACAGGGTTTTTACTCGCTGCGCCGATGTGCTTTTTGCCACGAGTGTGGCGATTTTGTCACTAAGCGGATCACGAACATCTATGGTTTTGTTTACATCATCAAAGCCACTGACGTAACGCATCCAGCCTGCAACACCTAGCGCCAGCAGAGGCCAGGTACTTTCACGTTGCAAATGAATACGAATACTGGCGAGCATTCTCTGGGGCAATTTCTGACTGCCATCCATCGCGATCTGCCAGGTTTTATGCTTCAAAGCCGGGTTAGCGAAGCGCTCTACAAGTTTGTCGGCATAAAGCGTGAGATCAACATCCGTAATTTGCAACGTGGGGGCTTGCTCCTGCAGCATTAAACGTCGCGCAGCCTGGCGAAATACCTTGTCTTGCATACAATCGCTGATATGTGCAAAGCCTGAGAGATAGCCTGGATAAGCGAGAAATGAGTGGCTGCCATTAAGCATCCGCAATTTCATCTCTTCCCATGGCACGACATCCCGAACCATTTGTACACCTGCGACTTCCCATTCAGGTCTTCCGGCAACAAAATCATCCTCCACGACCCACTGAATAAACGGCTCACAACTTATTGCACAAGGATCAGTAACGCCCAGATGCTGAGATATTTCAGCCAGAGACTCTTCCGTTGCCGCAGGAACAATTCGATCAACCATTGTGGCAGGGAAGCTGACATGTGTTTTTATCCATTCTGCCAGTTCTGGTGAACGTCTTGCGGCCATTCCCAACACGGCATTTTTTACAACATGACCATTGTCAGGAATATTGTCGCAAGAGAGCACGGTAAAGGGTGGCAAGCCACGCTGGTGACGACGAGCCAGCGCTTCAACCAGAATGCCTGGAGCAGAATGGGGTTCTTGCGGAGATGCAAGGTCATGAAGGATTCTTGCGTTATGCAGATCAAGTTCACCCGTAGACGGGTCGATGCAATAGCCTTTTTCTGTAATGGTCAGTGAAACAATCGCCACCTGCGGTTCGCAGAATTTCTCAATAATGGCGGCTAATGAATCCAGTTTCGCATTAAGACATTCATGAACAGCGCCAATAATAATGGCCTGATCGCCCTCAGCGCCTTTCTCAAGAACAGTAAATAGATGGTCCTGCTCACGGAGTTGACGCATTAAATGATCGCCGCTAAACAGGCTGATTTCGCAGATCCCCCAGTCACCACCACGGGCATTAAGTACCCGGTCAGTTAATAAAGCCTGATGTGCCCGATGAAACGCACCAAAGCCAAAATGAACAATACGGGATTGTAGCTTTTGCCGATCATAATGTGGTGTCAGCACTCCCTGGGGAAGTTGGGCTGAGGCGATGGTTTTCATTGATGGCACACCTTAAGAATGTTTGTACTAAATATTGTTACTTTAAAGTTATATGACAGAAAATAATATTGGTGTGATTTGTTAATAATCTGAAGTGTGAAGGATATCAATCTTTGGCCGGAAAGAAGGGGGGATTGGTATAATAAGTTTAATAAAAAAGGGCAGCCTGCGCCGCCCTCAGTTTCAGATTGCGCAAATTAGTCTGCGCGGCCCATATAACGGCGTTCTTCGATATGGATACGAATTTTTTCGCCCGGGCTTAAGTATTCCGGCACCTGAATCACCAGACCCGTGCTCAATGTCGCTGGTTTGTTACGGGCGCTGGCAGAAGCCCCTTTGATGCCCGGTGCCGTTTCAATAATTTCCAGATCAACTGTTTGGGGTAATTCAAGTGCCAGCAGTTGGCCGTCCCAGGTCAGAACCTGCATATCCGGCATGCCACCTTCCGGCATAAACATCAGCTCTTCTTCAATCTGGTCTTTGGTGAAGGTATACGGGGTATAGTCTTCTTTATCCATAAAGACATACTCGTTGCCATCAACATAGGAGAAATCGACGTAGCGACGAGTCAGCGTTACTGTGTCAACAATATCGTCGCCTTTAAAACGTTCTTCAACTTTCAGCCCGGTACGGACATCGGAAAAACGCATTTTATAAAGCGTTGCAGCACCACGTGCCGTCGGCGATTGAATATCAATATCTTTCACCAACAGCAGTTTGCCGTTGTAATTCAGCACCATACCTTTTTTAATTTCGTTCGCTCTTGGCATCGAAAAAATTCCTGTTTTGCAAAGTGTCAAAAATATCGCGTCAAACTACTCGTGACGGGCCTTTCAGGCAAGGGGTAATCGTACTTTTGTCGTGGTAAAAAAGGTGTTAATGTGCGCGCTCATCACTCCGGTGGTTAACCAACAAGAGAATACCCTATGGATTGCCGTCCGGACTGTGGTGCATGTTGCACAGCGCCTTCAATATCAAGCCCCATCCCCGGAATGCCTGACGGCAAACCTGCAAATACGCCTTGTATTCAACTTGATGAACAACAGCGCTGCAAAATTTTCCTCTCGCCACTACGCCCTAAAGTCTGTGCCGGGTTACAACCCAGTGCTGAAATGTGCGGGCAAACGCGTCAGCAAGCGATGACCTGGCTTATTGAACTTGAAGCCCTGACAGCTCCCTAAACGTCCCGAATTTTGAAAAGACAAAACACGGCAGCAACGGTCATTGCTAATGCGAACCAGAAGACAGAATGATAACTCCACAGTTCAGCGGCGATTCCGGCCAGCGATCCGGCGATAATCCAGCCAACACGAATCGTATTGGTATAGAGCGTGGTGGCTGATCCTGCCTGTCCGGGCATTAAATCCTGAAAATAGAGCATTCCAATACCGCCGAGAATCCCAATATAAATAGCGTTCAGCAGCTGCAAGCCGAGCAATACCATTGGTGAGTGAGCGAGCAACATTCCTGCATAAAATGCAAAACCTGCTGCTACGGCAATGATCATCAGCAGGCGTTTACCCAACCGTTTAGCAAAATAACCTGCAATCAGCATTGTGGGTATTTCCAGGCCTGCTGCTGTACCCATCATCACACCTGCAAGTTTTTCCGGTAGATGCAATTCATTAATGATAAACAGCGGCATATTAATGATATAGAGGCTGTTAGTGCCCCACATCAGCGTACAGATAGCAAATAGCAACAGGGTATCGCGACGATTACGACGTGGCGCTTCCAGTGTTCCAACGGCGAGAGGAGCATCTTTGCGCATTGAAGGTAAAAACAGCCATACCATCACGCCACAGACAATAAATGCTACCGCAGCGCTGAGGTACATCACGGTGAAACCAAACCCCATGGCTAACGCATAAGCCAGCGGCGGACCAATCACCCAGGCCAGAGACACCTGAGCGCGCAAAAATGAACTAAACATCACCGCTTCCCGACCCGTGCGATCGGCATGTTCCCGCGCCAGAGCAAACATTTGTGGGTTGGAAGTCGAACCGAAACTGCTAAGAAATACACCAAGAAACAACAAAATAAAGTAATTGCGATTCCAGGCGAAAAGTACACAAGCCAACGTGCCCATCAGACAACAAAAGACAATCAACTTTTTACGATCACCTTTTTTATCTGAACGTCCTGCCAGAAATTGACTTACCAGAATGCCGATCACCGCACTGCCGGTAAAAAAGAAACCAACCATACCAGGCCGGGCATGGACTTCATCCGTCAGAAACAAACTTAATGTGGGAGTTTGTAGCGCCCCGGCAATACCGGTGAGAAAGGCCACGATGAGAAATGCCGTGGCAGTCAAATCAAACGCCTTAGGCGTGGAGACAGCAGGGGAGTTATGCATACATCGGTATCTGTGACGTAAAGAGATGCGGAGTTTACGCGGCTTGTCAGAAAATAAACAGGTTGCCAAATCAAGCACGCCACGAAATGTCAAAGGCTGAAATCAGCTGAAAACGTGCTGGCTGAAGTAATGTATCGTTCAGCAAATAAGATTTTTAGACGTAAAAATGTGCATTGTGTCTAATTTTTGTGATCAATTTTACGGCTTTGCTTGCGAAGTTCCGCAGATGGATCGAAACTTCTTGAAACGTTTCAGCGCTATCGTATTATCAACCAAGTGATCGAATGGCGCTTTTTTTCTCATGTTGGCTGAATCGTTTCAATTCAGCGGGAGAGGAGAACCATGTTCCAGTTATCTGTACAAGATATTCATCCTGGCCAACAGGCCGGAAACAAAGAAGATGCCATTCGACACATTGCCGCTGCGCTGGTACAGGCCGGTAACGTTGCTGAGGGTTACGTCAATGGGATGCTGGCACGCGAACAGCAGACCTCCACGTTCCTGGGTAATGGTATTGCTATTCCCCATGGCACAACTGACACGCGTGATCAGGTATTGAAAACCGGTGTTCAGGTGTTTCAATTCCCGGAAGGTGTTACCTGGGGCGAAGGGCAGACCGCATATGTGGCGATTGGTATAGCGGCAAGTTCTGATGAACATCTCGGCTTGCTACGTCAGTTAACGCACGTATTGAGTGATGACTCTGTTGCTGGTCAACTTAAATCAGCCACGACTGCGGAAGAGCTGCGGGCATTGCTGATGGGTGAAAAGCAAAGCGAACAGCTGAAATTAGATAATGACATGCTGATGCTGGATGTTGCTGCAAATGATCTGGTCACCTTACAGGCGTTGAATGCTGCACGTCTGAAAGAGGCTGGCGCTGTTGATGCCGTGTTCGTTGCTAAAGCTATCAATGAATCTCCGATGCATCTCGGACAGGGGATTTGGCTCAATGATGGTGTTGAAGGCAACCTGGCAAGCGCTGTTGCGGTCAGCCGTGCAGCGAATGCATTTGAAGTGGAAGGGGATCCTGCCGCATTACTGCTGACTGTCGCCATGAATGACGAACAGCCGTTAGCCGTCCTGAAGCGTGTTGCCGATCTGCTGCTCGATAACAAAGCAGATCGTCTGCTGAAAGCAGATTCAGCGACATTGCTGGCGCTGCTGACCAGCGATGATGCGCCGACTGACGACGTGTTAAGTGCGGAATTTGTAGTGCGTAATGAACACGGTTTGCACGCCCGTCCTGGCACAATGTTGGTGAACACGATTAAACAATTTAACAGTGAAATCACGGTGACAAACCTTGATGGCACTGGAAAACCTGCGAACGGAAGGAGCTTGATGAAAGTCGTAGCGTTAGGAGTTAAGAAAGGTCATCGTCTACGCTTTACCGCACAAGGTGAAGATGCTGAACAGGCGCTGAATGCTATTGGCGATGCAATCGCAGCAGGTCTTGGGGAGGGTGTGTAATGAGCAGACGTGTTGCCACTATCACCCTTAACCCGGCTTATGATCTGGTCGGTTTCTGCCCGGAAATTGAACGTGGTGAAGTTAATCTGGTGAAAACCACTGGTCTGCATGCGGCGGGTAAAGGTATCAACGTTGCTAAGGTTTTAAAAGATCTGGGTATTGATGTCACCGTTGGCGGTTTTCTGGGTAAAGATAATCAGGACGGTTTTCAGCAATTGTTCAGCGAATTGGGTATTGCTAACCGTTTTCAGGTCGTGCAGGGGCGTACCCGTATTAACGTCAAGCTGACGGAAAAAGATGGTGAAGTCACTGATTTTAACTTCTCTGGTTTTGAAGTGACGCCAGCTGACTGGGAGCGCTTTGTCAATGATTCTCTGAGCTGGCTGGGGCAGTTCGATATGG
This sequence comes from Escherichia sp. GZ89, assembly GCF_019366485.1. Lineage (NCBI taxonomy): Bacteria > Pseudomonadati > Pseudomonadota > Gammaproteobacteria > Enterobacterales > Enterobacteriaceae > Escherichia > Escherichia sp. GZ89. The sequence goes on from NZ_JAEOHX010000009.1 coordinate 108,147, forward strand.
TTTGTGTCAGCGGAAGCCTTCCTGCGGGTGTCAGCCCGGAGGCGTTCACTGACTGGATGACTCGCCTGCGTAGCCAGTGTCCGTGCATTATTTTCGACAGTAGTCGTGAAGCGCTGGTCGCGGGTCTGAAAGCCGCTCCGTGGCTGGTAAAACCGAATCGCCGCGAGCTGGAAATCTGGGCAGGCCGTAAGTTGCCAGAAATGAAAGATGTTATTGAAGCCGCACATGCATTGCGTGAACAGGGCATTGCACATGTGGTTATCTCGCTTGGTGAAGAAGGCGCGCTGTGGGTTAACGCGTCTGGTGAGTGGATTGCAAAACCGCCTGCTGTTGAGGTGGTAAGTACTGTAGGTGCTGGGGATTCAATGGTTGGTGGCCTGATTTACGGCCTGCTGATGCGTGAATCCAGCGAACACACGTTACGCCTGGCAACCGCCGTAGCTGCCCTGGCAGTGAGTCAGAGTAACGTCGGTATTACTGATCGTCCTCAGTTGGCCGCAATGATGGCGCGCGTCGACTTACAACCGTTTAACTGACAGCAGGAGAGGCATAATGAAAACGCTGCTGATTATTGACGCTAATCTCGGTCAGGCTCGCGCCTATATGGCGAAAACCCTGCTGGGCGCGGCGGCGCATAAAGCGAATCTGGATATTATCGACAACCCAAATGATGCCGATATGGCTATTATTCTGGGTAGCACTATGCCTGCCGACAGTGCCCTGAACGGTAAAAAGGTCTGGCTGGGTGATATCAACCGTGCGGTTGCACATCCTGAACTGTTTCTGAGTGAAGCAAAAGGTCATGCCAAACTGTACAGTTCTCCGGCTGTTGCTACGCCTGTTCCTGCCAGCGGACAGAAACGTGTAGTTGCGGTGACAGCTTGTCCGACAGGTGTTGCTCATACCTTTATGGCGGCAGAAGCCATTGAAACCGAAGCGAAAAAACGCGGCTGGTGGGTGAAAGTTGAAACCCGTGGTTCTGTGGGAGCGGGTAATGCCATTACTCCGGAAGAGGTGGCTGCGGCAGATCTGGTGATTGTAGCGGCAGATATCGAAGTGGATCTGGCCAAATTTGCCGGTAAACCGATGTACCGTACTTCAACCGGACTGGCGCTGAAGAAAACCGCTCAGGAACTGGATAAAGCAGTAGCAGAAGCCAAACCATATGAACCTGCGGGGCAATCTGCCACTCCAACGGAAAGTAAAAAAGAGAGTGCTGGCGCCTATCGTCACCTGTTGACGGGTGTTTCTTATATGCTGCCGATGGTGGTTGCTGGTGGTCTGTGTATCGCCCTTTCTTTTGCCTTCGGTATCGAAGCGTTCAAAGAACCGGGTACGCTGGCAGCGGCTTTGATGCAAATTGGTGGTGGCTCAGCCTTTGCGCTAATGGTACCGGTACTGGCGGGATATATTGCGTTTTCTATTGCGGACCGCCCAGGTCTGACGCCAGGTTTGATTGGCGGTATGTTGGCTGTCAGCACCGGCTCAGGTTTTATCGGCGGCATCATTGCGGGTTTCCTGGCTGGATATATGGCGAAGCTCATTAGCACTCAGCTTAAGCTGCCACAAAGTATGGAAGCGCTGAAACCGATTCTGATTATTCCGCTAATCTCCAGCCTGGTGGTTGGTCTGGCGATGATCTACCTTATCGGTAAACCTGTCGCAGGTATTCTGGAAGGCTTGACGCACTGGCTGCAAACCATGGGTACTGCGAATGCTGTTCTGCTGGGAGCGATCCTCGGCGGCATGATGTGTACCGATATGGGTGGTCCGGTAAACAAAGCAGCATATGCGTTTGGTGTTGGTCTGCTGAGTACACAAACTTACGCACCGATGGCGGCGATCATGGCTGCGGGTATGGTTCCACCGCTGGCGATGGGGCTGGCAACAATGGTGGCACGGCGCAAATTCGACAAAGCGCAGCAGGAAGGTGGTAAAGCAGCTCTGGTACTGGGACTGTGCTTTATTTCTGAAGGTGCGATTCCGTTTGCTGCCCGTGATCCGATGCGTGTACTTCCGTGCTGTATCGTTGGTGGCGCGCTGACAGGCGCAATTTCGATGGCGATTGGCGCGAAACTGATGGCACCACACGGTGGTCTGTTTGTGCTGCTCATCCCTGGTGCAATCACTCCAGTAGTGGGTTATCTGGTGGCAATTATCGCGGGTACGTTGGTGGCTGGTTTGTCTTACGCCTTCCTCAAACGTCCCGAAACACAAGCAGTAGAAAAAACCGCATAATTCCTCTTCATCATCAGGGCAGAGTCTTCTCTGCCCTTTTCCTTTCCCTGTTCTTATATTCTCTAAATAATTCGAGTTGCAGGACACAACGGCAGTGGCGTTTTGAACAACGCTTGTGTTGGTCCTGAAAGGCTGAGGCCTGAGGCCGATTAACCCGCAGACGCAGCACATGCAACGTGAAGTGTGACAAGTACAATGTGTTACACATCACAACTTTTCCTTTTATTGCTGTATAAGCAACCAAATTTTGTGACCGCCTTCATATCTGGCTTATTTCGCTTTTTCTGATCGATTTACATTACATTAAACAGGTCTATTATGAACACGTGTTTAAATCTGAACATGTGCTCTAATAGTCTCATCTTTCATAAAGACTATTTTACCCAATTTCTTCGTTGGCAATTTATTGCCAGGGGGCGTGCTATGCGCGAAAAGGACTACATAGTAATTATTGGTTCGGCGAATATTGATGTGGCGGGGTATTCACACCAGTCATTGAATTATGCGGATTCTAATCCCGGAAAAATAAAATTTACCCCAGGCGGTGTGGGGAGAAATATCGCTCATAATCTGGCGTTGCTGGGAAAAAATGCCTGGCTTTTAAGTGCAGTGGGCGGTGATTTCTATGGACAGTCATTACTGGCGCAAACTAATCAATCTGGTGTTTATGTCGATAAATGCTTAATTGTGCCGGGTGAAAATACCTCCAGTTATTTATCGTTACTCGATAATACCGGAGAAATGCTTGTTGCTATTAATGACATGAATATTAGCGACTGTATTTCAGCGGAATTTCTGTCTCAACATCAGGAATTTATTCGTGGTGCAAATGTTATTGTCGCGGATTGCAACCTGAGTGAAGACGCGATGGCCTGGGTTATGCAGAATGCCGGGGACACACCTGTATTTATTGATCCAGTATCGGCGTGGAAATGCGTCAAAATCCGCGATCATCTGAGCAAAATTCATACTCTGAAACCTAACCGTCTTGAAGCTGAAACACTGAGTGGAATTGCACTGTCTGGGCGTGAAGATGTCGCAAAGGTCGCTGCCTGGTTTCATCAACACGGCCTGAACCGCCTGGTGCTGAGCATGGGCGGTGATGGTGTTTATTACAGTGATATCGGCGGTGAAAGTGGCTGGTCTGCGCCGATTAAAACCAATGTCATTAATGTTACCGGAGCAGGTGACGCCATGATGGCGGGGCTGGCCTCCTGTTGGGTAGATGGGATGTCGTTTACCGATTCTGTTCGATTTGCGCAAGGATGTTCGTCAATGGCACTTGCCTGTGAATATACCAATAACCCTGAATTATCAATTGCCAATGTTACATCGTTAGTGGAGAACTCCGAATGTCTGAATTAACTCTGTCCCCTGAACTATTACAAATATCTGCCGAAGTACAAGAAGCTTTAAAAAATAAAAAACCGATTGTTGCTCTTGAATCAACCATTATTTCGCATGGTATGCCATTTCCGCAAAATGCTCAGACGGCAATTGAAGTAGAAGACACAATTCGTAAAAATGGTGCTGTACCTGCAACAATCGCCATTATTGGTGGTGTCATGAAAGTCGGTTTGAGCAAAGAAGAAATTGAATTGTTAGGCCGTGAAGGGCATAACGTGACGAAAGTCAGTCGCCGTGATTTACCTTTTGTCGTTGCCGCAGGGAAAAATGGTGCGACCACCGTTGCTTCAACGATGATTATCGCGGCACTGGCAGGAATTAAAGTATTTGCAACGGGGGGTATTGGTGGTGTGCATCGCGGTGCGGAACATACCTTCGATATTTCTGCCGATTTACAGGAACTGGCAAATACTAATGTCACCGTTGTTTGTGCCGGTGCAAAATCTATTCTCGATTTAGGATTAACAACAGAATATTTAGAAACCTTCGGTGTGCCGTTAATTGGCTATCAGACAAAAGCGCTGCCTGCGTTTTTCTGCCGTACCAGCCCATTTGAAGTCAGTATTCGCCTTGATAGTGCCACGGAAATCGCTCGTGCAATGGCAGTGAAATGGCAAACCGGTTTGAACGGCGGCCTGGTAGTGGCGAATCCGATCCCGGAACAGTTTGCGATGCCGGAGGAATCTATCAATGCAGCCATAGATCAAGCCGTCGCCGAAGCCGAAGAGCAGGGCGTTATTGGTAAAGAAAGTACACCGTTCCTGCTGGCTCGTGTTGCTGAGCTGACTGGCGGTGACAGCCTGAAATCCAACATCCAACTGGTGTTCAACAACGCCATTCTGGCGAGCGAAATTGCCAAAGAATACCAGCGTCTCGCGGGTTAATTTCTGACGGGCAGAAAGCCGTCGCCCGTACTGATCATACATACCGAAACCTGGCGCTTGCGCCGGGTTTACTGGCATGAAAGGAAAATCATTATGGATATAATGAGAAGTTTGGTGGGTATGGTGGTATTGCTGGCAATTGCATTCTTATTGTCAGTGAATAAAAAGCGTATCAGCGTACGCACGGTCGGAGCTGCATTGCTGCTGCAAATCGCTATTGGCGGAATCATGCTCTATTTTCCACCCGGATAATGGGCAGTAGAGCAGGCGGCATTAGGCGTTCATAAAGTGATGTCTTACAGTGATGCCGGTAGCGCCTTCATTTTTGGTTCGCTGGTTGGGCCGAAAATGGATGTCCTGTTTGATGGCACAGGCTTTATCTTCGCCTTTCGCGTACTTCCGGCGATTATTTTTGTCACTGCGCTCATCAGCCTGCTGTACTACATTGGCGTGATGGGGCTGCTAATCCGCATTCTTGGCAGTATTTTTCAGAAAGCCCTCAACATCAGCAAAATCGAATCTTTTGTTGCGGTTACCACTATTTTCCTTGGGCAAAATGAGATCCCGGCGATCGTAAAACCGTTTATCGATCGCATGAATCGCAACGAGTTGTTTACCGCAATTTGCAGCGGGATGGCGTCCATTGCTGGTTCGATGATGATTGGTTATGCCGGAATGGGCGTACCAATAGACTACCTGTTAGCGGCATCGCTGATGGCGATCCCCGGTGGTATTCTGTTTGCGCGTATTCTTAGCCCGGCAACCGAGCCTTCGCAGGTGACATTTGAAAATCTGTCGTTCAGCGAAACGCCGCCAAAAAGTTTTATCGAAGCGGCGGCGAGCGGTGCGATGACCGGGTTGAAAATCGCCGCTGGTGTGGCGACGGTGGTAATGGCGTTTGTGGCAATTATTGCGCTGATCAACGGCATTATCGGCGGAATTGGTGGCTGGTTGGGTTTTTCCAATGCCTCTCTGGAAAGTATTTTTGGCTATGTGCTGGCACCGCTGGCGTGGATCATGGGCGTGGACTGGAGTGATGCCAACCTTGCGGGTAGTCTGATTGGGCAGAAACTGGCGATTAACGAATTCGTCGCTTACCTGAGTTTCTCCCCATACCTGCAAACGGGCGGCACGCTGGAAGTGAAAACCATTGCGATTATCTCCTTTGCGCTTTGTGGTTTTGCTAACTTTGGTTCTATCGGTGTTGTCGTTGGGGCGTTTTCGGCTATTTCGCCAAAACGCGCGCCGGAAATCGCTCAGCTTGGGTTACGGGCGTTGGCAGCAGCAACGCTTTCCAACCTGATGAGCGCGACCATTGCCGGGTTCTTTATTGGTTTAGCTTGAGTTTCATTGCCGGATGTACGCGCTTATTAAGCGTTGCATCCGGTAATCGCGTACTATTCCAGATTATTTTTTACTGCATCATCCCGGAGAATTTATTCTCCGGGTCCATCTCCATCTCCAGCGCCAGCCCTAACAACTGCTTTCTGTTTTTAATTAAATACCCTTTCTTACTTTTAATTAATAAACCGTCGTGAATGAATTGCGCGAGAACATATAAAAGATGTCGATAAGAAACACCCAAATACTCTGCAGCTTGCGTATGCTTTTCGTGATAAAGATCACCTTCCTGCGAGAGTAATATAAAAGCTGCCAGGCGATTCACTAACGGAAATGATTGATTCTGAGTTAAAGAAACAATATTGCGATAATTTTTATGGCTTAAAGTAACGCAGAGTTTTCGTAAAAATAGCGTGTCGTTTAATAACAGCGGACGGTAATGTTTCATGGGGAGTGCAAGGCACCAACACTCTTCAATCGCCTGCACCGCACGTGGTTCATGGTCTTTATCGATTAACTCAATCTCACCAATAAAACAGGGGGCGGCAAAGAAATCGATCAGCGACACGCGACCATTTGCAAGCGTGGCGTAAAGCCTGGCGCGGCCTCGCGTCAGGTAAAACAGCCATGACGGCTGTTGCCCTTCCTGCACAATGTAGTCACGTGCTAAAAAATGAAACAGCCGTGCATCGGCTGAAACATCCGTTGAAAAGCAATCCTTAAATGCGGATTCGTTAATCAGTTGTTGCTTCAATTCATTATTGTGGATTTCTTTCACGATGTTTATCCGCTATGAGATTTCTCATATTTAGCATACGTACGCTGTTGTTAAGATTCAATCATCGGCCGGTAGAAATTTCTTTGCTGTAGCAAAAATAACGCAACTGGAAACAGAGGAAATAAACAATGGAAAAGAGAAAGATTATTCTGGATTGTGATCCTGGTCATGATGATGCTATTGCCATAATGATGGCGGCGAAACATCCGGCGATTGATTTATTAGGTATCACCATTGTGGCGGGTAATCAGACGCTTGATAAAACATTAATTAATGGCCTGAATGTTTGCCAGAAACTGGAGATTAACGTTCCGGTTTATGCGGGGATGCCGCAACCCATTATGCGTCAACAAATCGTTGCCGATAATATTCACGGTGAAACCGGACTGGATGGCCCGGTATTCGAACCGCTGACTCGTCAGGCAGAAAACACCCATGCGGTGAAATATATCATCGATACCCTGATGGCAAGCGATGGCGATATCACTCTGGTGCCGGTTGGTCCGCTTTCAAATATCGCGGTGGCAATGCGTATGCAACCCGCAATCCTGCCAAAAATCCGTGAAATTGTGCTAATGGGCGGCGCTTACGGTACTGGCAACTTCACCCCTTCTGCCGAGTTCAACATCTTTGCTGACCCGGAAGCGGCGCGAGTGGTGTTCACCTCCGGCGTTCCATTAGTGATGATGGGCCTCGATCTCACCAACCAGACCGTTTGCACTCCGGACGTGATTGCACGGATGGAAAGGGCAGGCGGCCCTGCCGGAGAGTTGTTCAGCGACATCATGAACTTCACTCTGAAAACCCAGTTCGAAAACTACGGTCTGGCTGGCGGCCCGGTACATGACGCCACCTGTATCGGTTATCTGATTAACCCCGATGGTATTAAAACCCAGGAGATGTACGTCGAAGTGGACGTCAACAGTGGCCCTTGTTACGGGCGTACCGTCTGCGACGAGCTGGGCGTTCTTGGCAAGCCCGCCAATACCAAAGTCGGCATCACTATTGATACCGACTGGTTCTGGGGATTAGTCGAAGAGTGCGTGCGCGGCTACATCAAAACCCATTAAGTGTTGATAACAAGCCGGGACAGTATCGCAAGATGCAGGCCCGGCTATTTCTGATGGGCAGAAAGCCGTCGCCCAAAATGACATGAAGAGATAATAACTATGGATGTCATGAGAAGTGTTCTGGGAATGGTGGTACTGCTGGCAATTGCGTTTTTGCTGTCAGTAAACAAGAAGAAGATCAGCCTGCGTACCGTTGGCGCGGCGTTAGTGTTACAGGTCGTGATTGGCGGCATTATGCTTTGGTTACCGCCAGGGCGTTGGGTCGCAGAAAAAGTCGCTTTTGGCGTGCATAAAGTGATGGCGTACAGCGACGCAGGTAGCGCATTTATCTTCGGTTCTCTGGTTGGACCGAAAATGGACACCTTATTTGATGGCGCAGGATTTATCTTTGGTTTCAGGGTATTACCGGCAATTATCTTCGTTACAGCACTGGTGAGTATTCTCTACTACATCGGTGTGATGGGGATCTTAATTCGCATTCTCGGCGGTATATTCCAGAAAGCTTTAAATATCAGCAAGATCGAGTCATTCGTCGCGGTCACTACCATTTTCCTCGGGCAAAACGAAATTCCGGCAATCGTCAAACCCTTTATCGAGCGTCTGAATCGCAATGAATTATTTACAGCGATTTGTAGCGGGATGGCCTCGATTGCTGGTTCGACAATGATTGGTTACGCCGCACTGGGCGTGCCTGTGGAATATCTGCTGGCGGCATCGTTAATGGCTATCCCAGGCGGAATCTTGTTTGCCCGCCTGTTAAGTCCGGCTACGGAATCTTCGCAGGTTTCCTTTAATAACCTCTCTTTCACCGAAACACCGCCAAAAAGCATTATTGAAGCCGCTGCTACAGGGGCAATGACCGGGCTGAAAATCGCTGCGGGTGTGGCGACAGTGGTGATGGCATTTGTCGCCATCATTGCGTTGATCAACGGTGTTATCGGCGGCGTTGGTGGCTGGTTTGGTTTTGAACATGCCTCGCTGGAGTCCATTTTAGGTTACCTGCTGGCCCCGCTGGCGTGGGTGATGGGTGTTGACTGGAGTGATGCGAATCTTGCCGGAAGTTTGATTGGACAGAAGCTGGCGATTAATGAATTTGTCGCTTACCTCAATTTCTCACCCTATCTGCAAACGGCTGGCACTCTCGATGCTAAAACCGTGGCGATTATTTCCTTCGCGTTGTGCGGCTTCGCTAACTTCGGTTCTATCGGGGTGGTTGTGGGGGCGTTTTCTGCGGTTGCGCCACACCGTGCACCGGAAATCGCCCAGCTTGGTTTACGGGCGCTGGCGGCGGCGACACTTTCTAACCTGATGAGTGCGACCATTGCCGGGTTCTTTATTGGGCTGGCGTAGTGCACAATTTGTATGCCGGATAAGACATTCTAAGCGTCGTATCCGGCATCATATTCAGGCCATCTGCAACAAATAAAGCGCGTTATCGGCAGACAGGGTAGGGTTGTTTATGCTGCCACTGGCGCGCGATAACGCCGCGCAGGCCATAGCGAAATGGGCGCTGTCGCGAAAGCTGCTTCCTTCCAGAAAACTGTAAATCAGCCCTGCCATAAAACCATCGTCAGCACCAAAACTGTCTACTATCGTATGCTCTGGCGCAGTCAATAAAAATTGCTCGCCGTCCTTTTCGCTGCAAAAAACAGACTCATCTTTCAGGTAAACAAAAATACGTTTAACACCTTGCTGATGTAGTGAATTTACAGCGCTGATGCGATCATCGTCATCTTTAATTGGCTGTCCCCACAAAATTTCCAGTTCATTTTGTGTCGGTTTCAGGGTGTGGATCCGGCTGTACCAGGTTTTCACTTTGCTCGCTTTAAATTCGGAAACGGTGTCAATGAATACCGGAATTTCATCAGCGATGGTAAAGACCCATTCCAGTGCTTCGGCGGTGAGGTTACAGTCTGCCAGCACCACACCAGCATGACGAATCAGGTCTCGTGAAGCATTGAGCAGTTGCGGCGTCAGCTGTTGCAGGATATGCGTATCATTGATTGCCAGTACAGTTTCCTCCTGCATATTGGCGATAGCGAGATAAGTTGCGGTGCTGTGCCCATGCAGGCGAATACAGCTTGAAACGTTCACACCTGCACGGCGCGTCTCTTCCAGCAATGTCTCACCATAAAAATCGTTACCAATAGCCGAAATCAAATGCACATCCCGACCAAGCAGAGCCAGGTTATGAGCGATATTGCGACCAACGCCGCCCGCTGAACAGTGAACAGTACCCGGATTCGATGCCGCCTCCGGGTAGTGGATATCCGCCATTCCACGAATATCCATATTGATTGCCCCCACAACCACACAGTAATCCTGCTCGGTAAGGATATATCCTTTGCCTTTAATCAGACCTTTACGCATCAAATCCATAATATGAGCGGCAACGCGCGAGCGGCTGATTTGCAGAATATCGGCTATTTCATTCTGTTGAATCAGTGGGTTGCGCCGCAGAATTTTAAGAATCTGCTTTTCCCTGTCGTTCATTGATCAGGCCACCGCTTTTTCAGTTTGTTGCGCTTTTAGCCAGGCGATTTCTTCTGCCCAGATATCCGGGTTAATTGTTTCGAGAATCAGTGGAATACCGTCGAAACGCGCATCCTGCATAATCCAGCGAAACGCATCGTGGCCGATATTGCCCTCACCGAGACTATGATGACGGTCGACGCGGCTGCCAAACGTACTTTTCGCATCGTTAAGATGCATACCGCGTAGATACTTAAAGCCGACAATGCGTTCAAACTCAGCAAAAGTTTTTTCGCATTCAGCGGGAGTGCGTAAATCGTATCCGGCAGCGAAGGCGTGACAGGTATCGATACAGACGCCGACGCGAGATTTATCTTCCACACCGGCGATAATCGCGGCGAGATGTTCGAATTTAAAACCTAAATTGCTGCCCTGACCGGCGGTGTTTTCAATTACAGCCGTCACGCCTTCGGTTTTATCCAGTGCAATGTTAATGGATTCAGCAATACGTGCCAGGCAATCCTCTTCGGAGATTTGCATTAAATGGCTGCCAGGGTGGAAGTTGAGCAAAGAGAGACCCAGTTGTTCGCAACGTTGCATTTCATCAATAAATGCATCGCGTGATTTCTCCAGGGCTTCAGCAACCGGATGTCCGAGGTTAATCAGATAACTGTCGTGGGGAAGAATTTGTGCCGACGTGTAGTGATACTTTTCGCAGGCAGCTTTGAATTCATCGATGGTTTGCGTCGTGAGCGGCGCGGCACGCCACTGACGTTGGTTTTTGGTGAACAAGGCAAACGCGGTTGCGTCGATTTCGGCGGCGCGAATTGCGGCATTTGCCAGACCGCCAGCAGCACTAACGTGCGCTCCAATGTATTTCATGCGAGGACTCCTGTTAAACCCGCTGGAGGAAAACGGTAATGATAGCGGGTTAACAGGAGCAAGATGTAGTGGTTTATGCGATGATGCTTTGAATTACAAAGTTAATCGCAGCACCACCAACAATCAGCCAGGCAAACAGTACCAGTGCCATCAGCAGAGGTTTTGCCCCGGCTTTTTTCAGCGCGCTGACGTGAGTGGTCAGACCCAGCGCCGCCATCGCCATTGCCAGCAGGAAGGTATCCAGCGTTACCAACATGTTCACCACGCTCTGCGGTAACAGGTGGAACGAGTTAAAGATGGCAACTACGATGAACAAGATGGCAAACCACGGAATAGTGATTTTGCTTTTCTCGCCGCTGTTCGCCCCAGACAGCTGTTTAACACGCGCCGCCAGCAGGATGAGGAACGGAGCCAGCATCATCACGCGCAGCATTTTGGAAATAACTGCTGCGTTTTCTGCATCCGGGCTGATGGCATGACCTGCTGCCACCACCTGCGCCACTTCGTGCACAGTAGAACCAATGTAGATACCGAAAGTTTCCGGGCTAAACCATTGAGTCATCAGCGGATATATCGCCGGATAGAGGAAAATCGCGACGGTCCCGAAGATAACGACGGTTGCAACAGCCACGGTTACTTTACTGGCTTCCGCTTTCACTACCGGCTCAGTCGCCAGTACCGCGGCAGCACCACAGATACTGCTACCGGCACCGATCAACCAGCTGGTATGCTTATCCAAACCAAACACTTTCTGCCCCAGGAAGCAAGCCAGCAGGAAGGTACTGGACAGCGTCAGCACGTCAATGATGATCCCACTGATACCAACATCGGCAATTTGCGAGAACGTCAGACGGAAGCCATAAAGAATGATACCCAGACGTAATAAATATTGCTTGGCAAACAGCACACCACCGTCACAGCTTTTCCAGATGTGCGGATAGATGGTGTTGCCTAAAACCATCCCCAACAAAATTGCGAGGGTGAGGGCACTAAACCCGGCACCCGCAACCGCGGGAATGGAACCACCCCACAGGGCGGCCCCGGTAATCACTGCACTCAGGGCAAGCCCCGGTATAAAATGCCACACTGTACGACGATGATTCTGTAAGGTGATATTTGACATAACCTTCTCCTTTATCCGGGCATTAAGGTTACGGCGATCTGGTTTAAAAATAAAATTGATTATATATTTATAATTAATCTTTATAAGTGGTAAGCGACCATGCACATCACTCTGCGGCAGTTAGAAGTATTCACTGAAGTTTTAAAAAGCGGATCAACGACTCAGGCGTCGGCAATGCTGGCGTTATCACAGTCGGCGGTAAGCGCGGCCTTAACCGATCTGGAAGGGCAGCTTGGTGTTCAGCTCTTCGACCGTGTCGGTAAGCGACTAGTGGTTAATGAACACGGGCGTTTGCTCTACCCGCGTGCGCTGGCATTGCTGGAGCGGGCAATTGAGATCGAACAATTATTTCGTGGCGACAACGGTGCGATCCGTATATTTGCCAGTAGTACTATTGGCAACTATATATTGCCGGAGGTAATTGCTCGCTATCGTCAGGACTACCCGGAGTTACCGCTGGAGCTGAGCGTTGGCAATAGCCAGGAGGTGATCCAGGCCGTACTCGATTTTCGTGTTGATATCGGTTTGATTGAAGGCCCGTGCCACAGTACCGAGATAATTTCGGAACCGTGGCTGGAAGACGAACTTGTCGTTTTTGCCTCCCCCTCATCACCGTTAGCTCAAGGTCCGGTAACATTAGAACAACTGGCTAATGCGCCATGGATCCTGCGTGAACGCGGTTCAGGTACACGGGAGATTGTTGATTATCTGTTGTTATCGCATCTGCCGAAGTTCCAGATGGCAATGGAGCTTGGCAACTCAGAAGCCATTAAGCACGCCGTGCGTCATGGTCTGGGAATCAGCTGCTTGTCACGGCGTGTAATTGAAGAACAATTGCAGGCTGGCACGCTAAGTGAAGTGGCAGTGCCGTTGCCACGCCTGATGCGCACTATGTGGCGCATTCATCATCGGCAGAAACACCTTTCAAATGCGCTACAACGGTTTTTAAGTTATTGCACCAAACCTTGATGTGGAGCGGGGCATGTTGAAGCAGGGGGGCGACTCACGTAATCTCTGCTTTACTTATAATCCGCAGGCAGTCATGAAGGTCTCTTATAACTGCGTATTTGTACCGGAAGGAAAGCATTTCCTCTGCTACAATCGCGCCTCATTTTTTGGATGGATAGCATTTTTAGTATGGTTTCCGAAACTAAAACTACAGAAGCGCCCGGTTTACGCCGTGAGTTAAAGGCGCGCCACCTGACGATGATTGCCATTGGCGGTTCCATCGGTACAGGTCTTTTTGTTGCTTCTGGTGCAACGATTTCTCAGGCGGGCCCAGGTGGCGCGCTGCTCTCATATATTCTGATAGGTCTGATGGTTTACTTCCTGATGACCAGTCTCGGTGAACTGGCTGCATATATGCCGGTTTCCGGTTCGTTTGCCACTTACGGTCAGAACTATGTTGAAGAAGGCTTTGGCTTCGCGTTGGGCTGGAACTACTGGTACAACTGGGCGGTAACTATCGCTGTTGACCTGGTAGCCGCGCAGCTGGTCATGAGCTGGTGGTTCCCGGATACGCCCGGTTGGATCTGGAGTGCCTTGTTCCTTGGCGTTATCTTCCTGCTGAACTACATCTCTGTTCGTGGCTTTGGTGAAGCTGAATACTGGTTCTCACTTATCAAAGTTGCCACTGTGGTTATCTTTATCATCGTCGGTGTAATGATGATTATTGGTATCTTCAAAGGCGCACAGCCGGCGGGCTGGAGCAACTGGACGATAGGCGAGGCACCGTTTGCCGGTGGTTTTGCGGCGATGATCGGTGTGGCGATGATTGTCGGCTTCTCCTTCCAGGGAACAGAGTTGATCGGTATTGCAGCTGGCGAATCTGAAGATCCGGCGAAAAACATTCCGCGCGCGGTGCGTCAGGTGTTCTGGCGAATCCTGCTGTTCTATGTGTTCGCGATTCTGATCATCAGCCTGATCATTCCTTACACTGATCCGAGCCTGCTGCGTAACGATGTGAAAGATATTAGCGTTAGCCCGTTCACCCTGGTGTTCCAGCACGCGGGGCTGCTCTCTGCGGCGGCAGTGATGAACGCGGTCATTCTGACGGCAGTACTGTCAGCGGGTAACTCCGGGATGTATGCATCTACCCGTATGCTGTATACCCTGGCCTGTGACGGTAAAGCGCCGCGTATTTTCGCTAAACTGTCGCGTGGTGGCGTGCCGCGTAACGCTCTGTATGCGACAACGGTGATTGCGGGTCTGTGCTTTCTGACATCTATGTTCGGTAACCAGACAGTTTACTTATGGCTGCTGAACACCTCCGGGATGACAGGTTTCATCGCCTGGCTGGGGATTGCAATTAGCCATTATCGCTTCCGTCGCGGTTATGTATTGCAGGGTCATGATATTAACGATCTGCCATACCGTTCTGGTTTCTTCCCGCTGGGGCCGATCTTCGCATTTGTACTGTGCCTGATCATCACTCTGGGTCAGAACTACGAAGCGTTCCTGAAAGACACCATCGACTGGGGCGGCGTAGCGGCGACGTATATCGGTATCCCGCTGTTCCTGGCCATCTGGTTTGGTTACAAGTTGATTAAAGGAACACACTTTGTGCGTTACAGCGAAATGAAGTTCCCGCAGAACGACAACAAATAAGTCATCCCCCTTCCTAACGAAGCCCTCTCAACCGAGAGGGCTTTTTCTTTTCCTTAATAATCATGCTGATATAAATTTAACAATTAGATTGATAATTGTTATCGTTTGCATTATCGTTACGGCAAACCAAAAAGGCTGACAAATCAGAGGCTGATCAGGCTTTCTGAGGTGAGCGCCTGCATATTAAAAAGTCCACCGCGATGACGTTTTGCGCAGGGGGACATGCAGAAGATGTGAGCGATAACCCATTTTATTTTCGTAGTTACCTCATGGAGATATGGAATGTTTAGGTTGAACCCTTTCGTACGGGTCGGGCTATGTTTGTCCGCAATTTCTTGTGCATGGCCTGTGTTAGCGGTTGATAGCGATGGCGAAACGATGGTTGTCACCGCCTCTTCCATTGAACAAAACCTCAAAGATGCACCTGCGAGTATTAGCGTTATTACTCAGGAAGATTTGCAGCGTAAACCTGTTCAGAATCTGAAAGATGTCCTCAAAGAAGTGCCAGGCGTACAACTGACGAACGAAGGTGACAACCGCAAGGGTGTCAGTATTCGTGGTCTCGACAGCAGCTACACGCTGATTCTTGTCGATGGTAAACGCGTTAACTCCCGCAATGCCGTCTTCCGCCATAATGATTTCGATCTGAACTGGATCCCGGTCGATTCCATCGAACGTATTGAAGTGGTCCGTGGCCCGATGTCTTCGCTGTACGGTTCCGATGCACTTGGCGGTGTGGTGAATATCATCACTAAAAAAATTGGCCAAAAATGGGCAGGCACAGTAACTGTCGATACCACCATTCAGGAACATCGCGATCGCGGTGATACCTATAACGGTCAGTTCTTTACCAGCGGGCCATTAATTGACGGTGTGCTGGGAATGAAAGCTTACGGCAGCCTGGCAAAACGTGAAAAGGATGATCCACAAAATTCAACCACCACCGATACCGGAGAAACACCACGTATTGAAGGATTCTCCAGCCGCGACGGCAATGTTGAATTTGCCTGGACACCGAATCAAAATCACGATTTTACTGCCGGATACGGTTTTGACCGTCAGGATCGTGATTCCGACTCGCTGGACAAAAACCGCCTCGAACGCCAGAACTACTCTGTCAGCCATAATGGTCGCTGGGATTACGGTACCAGCGAACTGAAATATTACGGCGAGAAAGTTGAGAACAAAAACCCTGGTAACAGCAGTCCGATCACTTCCGAAAGTAATACCGTCGATGGCAAATACACGTTGCCGCTGACGGCGATTAATCAGTTTGTCACGTTTGGCGGTGAATGGCGTCACGACAAACTTAGCGATGCGGTAAACCTGACTGGTGGTACCAGCACCAAAACATCTGCCAGCCAGTACGCGCTGTTTGTTGAAGATGAATGGCGGATCTTCGAACCGTTGTCACTGACTACCGGCGTACGTATGGACGATCATGAAACCTACGGTGAACACTGGAGTCCGCGTGCCTACCTGGTTTATAACGCCACCGATACTGTAACGGTGAAAGGGGGCTGGGCGACGGCTTTTAAAGCACCTTCTCTGTTACAACTTAGCCCCGACTGGACGAGCAATTCCTGCCGTGGCGCATGCAAGATTGTGGGTAGCCCGGATCTGAAACCTGAAACCAGCGAAAGTTGGGAGCTGGGGCTGTACTACCTGGGTGAAGAGGGCTGGCTGGAAGGGGTTGAATCCAGCGTGACCGTTTTCCGTAACGATGTAAAAGATCGTATCAGCATCAGCCGTACGTCTGACGTCAATGCTGCACCGGGCTACCAAAACTTTGTCGGTTTTACAGCGAACGGTGTGCCGGTATTCAGCTACTATAACGTTAACAAAGCACGTATTCAGGGCGTGGAAACCGAACTGAAAATTCCGTTCAACGATGAATGGAAACTGTCACTCAACTACACCTACAACGATGGTCGTGATGTCAGCAACGGCGAAAATAAACCGCTATCCGATCTGCCATTCCATACCGCTAACGGTACGCTGGACTGGAAACCGCTGGCGCTGGAAGACTGGTCATTCTATGTTTCTGGTCACTATACCGGGCAGAAACGCGCCGACAGCGCGACGGCTAAAACACCGGGCGGCTATACCATCTGGAATACCGGCGCAGCCTGGCAGGTGACCAAAGACGTCAAACTGCGTGCGGGCGTGCTGAACCTGGGTGACAAGGATCTCAGTCGTGACGACTACAGCTATAACGAAGATGGACGTCGTTACTTTATGGCTGTGGATTATCGCTTCTGATGAGAAGATGCCCGGCGAACCGGGCAGATTTTACTTCAGTAAATGCTGCGCATGGAAGCGCAGATGATCCTCTATAAAAGAGGCGATGAAGTAGTAACTGTGATCATATCCCGGCTGAATACGCAGTGTCATCGGCCATGCTTTTTGACGGGCGGCTTCCGCCAGCACCGCAGGTTGTAGCTGGTCGGCAAGAAACTGATCGTTATCGCCCTGATCAATAAGTGTCGGGATTGCATCCTGCGCATTGCTGGCGTACATCAACGCACAACTGTCCCATTCCAGCCATGCATTTTTGTCCTCACCTAAATAGGTGCTAAACGCTTTAATGCCCCAGGGTACGCTGCATGGATTCACAATCGGCGCAAAGGCGGAAACGCTGGCGTATTTGCCTGGGTTTTTTAGCGCCATAATCAATGCACCGTGACCGCCCATCGAATGGCCACTAATAGCGCAGCGATCGCTGACGTTAAATTGCGACTGAATCAACTCAGGTAATTCATCGCGCAGATAATCATACATCCGATAGTGCGTCGCCCACGGTGGTTGCGTGGCATTAAGATAAAAGCCTGCGCCCTGGCCTAAATCGTAGCCGTCGTTGTTGGCAACCTGTTCGCCGCGCGGGCTGGTGTCAGGCATCACCAGCACAATCCCCAGTTCCGCCGCCACGCGCTGGGCACCCGCCTTGGTAGTGAAGTTCTCGTCATTGCAGGTTAGCCCTGAAAGCCAGTACAACACTGGTGGCGGGGTGTTATCGCGGGGCGGTGGCAAAAAGATACTAAACGTCATCGTACAGTTTAAGATTCGGGAGTCGTGCCGCCAGCGTTGTTGCCAGCCTTCAAAACAGCGGTGCTCTTCGAGCAATTCCATGCGTGGCTCCTTGTTGTGTTGTTTGCAATTCCTCCATCATACCGTTAATTCATTGTGTCGTGAGTAACTTTCACTTCCGTATTTACATAACCGTGTTTTAACATTACACCTTTGTAAGGCAGCGGCAATTACAACAATTATCGCGGTGAATACTGGATTATGTGTGCCGCCTCACGCACAATAATCAGGCTGCTAATCAGCTTAATAACTTTGCCCCACGCAGGGCAGAGGCGTCACACCTGCAGGAGAAAAATAAATGCCATCACTCAGTAAAGAAGCGGCCCTGGTTCATGAAGCGCTGGTTGCGCGAGGACTGGAAACACCGCTGCGCCCGCCCGTGCATGAAATGGATAACGAAACGCGCAAAAGCCTTATCGCCGGTCATATGACGGAAATCATGCAGTTGCTGAATCTCGACCTGGCTGATGACAGTTTGATGGAAACGCCGCATCGCATCGCTAAAATGTATGTCGATGAAATTTTCTCCGGTCTGGATTACGCCAATTTCCCGAAAATCACCCTCATTGAAAACAAAATGAAGGTCGATGAAATGGTTACCGTGCGCGATATCACTCTGACCAGTACCTGTGAACACCATTTTGTTACTATTGATGGCAAAGCGACGGTGGCCTATATCCCGAAAGACTCGGTCATTGGCCTGTCAAAAATTAACCGTATTGTGCAGTTCTTTGCTCAGCGTCCGCAAGTGCAGGAACGCCTGACTCAACAAATTCTCATTGCGTTACAAACGCTGCTGGGTACCAATAACGTGGCTGTCTCTATCGATGCGGTACATTACTGCGTGAAGGCGCGCGGCATCCGCGATGCAACCAGTGCCACGACAACGACCTCTCTTGGTGGATTGTTCAAATCCAGTCAGAATACGCGCCACGAGTTTCTGCGCGCTGTGCGTCATCACAACTGATTAAAAGGCAGGAACCATGGAGCGCAACGTCACGCTCGATTTTGTTCGCGGCGTCGCCATTCTGGGGATCCTGCTATTAAACATCAGCGCCTTTGGGTTACCAAAGGCGGCTTATCTCAATCCCGCCTGGTACGGCACTATTACGCCGCAAGATGCCTGGACCTGGGCATTTATTGATCTTATCGGGCAGGTTAAATTCCTCACACTTTTTGCATTGCTGTTTGGTGCAGGTTTGCAAATGCTGCTGCCGCGTGGCAGACGTTGGATCCAGTCTCGTTTAACACTGCTGGTTCTGTTGGGATTTATTCACGGGTTATTATTCTGGGATGGCGATATTCTGTTGGCCTACGGTCTGGTGGGGTTGATTTGCTGGCGACTGGTACGCGATGCACCTTCAGTGAAAAGTTTGTTTAATACAGGCGTATTGCTGTATCTGGTGGGATTAGGCGTATTGCTGTTGCTGGGTATGATTTCTGACAGCCAGACCAGCCGCGCCTGGACGCCAGATGCGTCTACCCTCTTGTATGAAAAATACTGGAAACTCCACGGCAGCGCAGAGGCTATTGGCAATCGTGCGAATGCGGTCGGAGACAGTCTACTGGCGTTAGGTGCGCAGTACGGCTGGCAGCTGGCGGGGATGATGTTGATTGGCGCAGCATTGATGCGCAGCGGGTGGCTGAAAGGGCAATACAGTCTGCGTCATTATCGCCGAACGGGAATGGTGCTGGTGGTGATTGGTGTTGTCATCAACTTACCTGCGATCATATTGCAGTGGCGACTGGACTGGGCGTATCGCTGGTGCGCGTTTTTATTGCAGCTCCCGCGCGAGATTGGTGCGCCGTTTCAGACCGTGGGTTATGCGGCATTATTGTTTGGTTATTGGCCGCAGCTCAGTCGCTTTAAAGTGGTACTGGCAATTGCCTGTGTAGGAAGGATGGCGCTGACGAATTACCTGTTACAAACATTAATTTGTACCACGCTGTTTTACCAGCTCGGTCTGTTTATGCAGTTTAACCGCCTGGAACTACTGTTATTTGTTGTTCCGGTATGGCTGGTGAATCTTCTTTTCTCCATTATTTGGTTGCATTTCTTTCGGCAGGGACCCGTTGAATGGCTCTGGCGTCGTTTAACCCTGCTATCATCAGGGGCAACAACTCCCAATACACTCAGATAACGATCTGGATCACATTCATTAACAAAATGACTGTAACCGTTTCCATTGCTGTGACTCGATTCACGAAGTCCTGTATTCAGTGCTGACAAAATAGCCGCCAGCATGCAGTGGCCTACTGCAATTTTCAGAACAGGGTAGTGAATATGATCACCATACGTGATGTGGCTCGTCAGGCTGGCGTCTCCGTAGCTACGGTTTCCAGGGTGCTAAACAACAGTGCATTAGTCAGCCCTGACACGCGTGAAGCAGTAATGAAAGCGGTAACGCTACTGGATTACCGTCCGAACGCCAATGCTCAGGCGCTGGCGACGCAGATCAGCGAAACCATCGGCGTGGTGGTGATGGACGTGTCAGATGCCTTTTTCGGAGCCCTGGTCAAGGCCGTGGATCTCGTTGCCCAGCAGCACCAGAAATATGTACTGATTGGCAACAGCTACCATGAAGCAGAAAAAGAGCGCCATGCCATTGAGGTGTTAATTCGTCAACGCTGTAATGCTTTGATTGTTCATTCAAAAGCGCTCAGTGATGAGGAACTGGTCCAGTTTATGGAGCAAATACCCGGAATGGTGTTGATTAATCGTCTGGTGCCAGGATATGCACATCGCTGTGTTTGCCTCGATAATTTTAGCGGTGCCAGAATGGCAACCAGAATGTTATTGAACAACGGCCATCAACGTATCGGATACCTTGCCTCCAGTCACGGCATTGAAGATGATGCGATGCGTAAAGCAGGCTGGCTGAGTGCGCTAAAAGAGCAGGATATTGTTCCGCCAGATAGCTGGATTGGTATGGGAACGCCAGACATGCAAGGAGGGGAAGCCGCGATGGTAGAGCTACTGGGGCGCAATTTGCAACTCTCCGCCGTGTTTGCGTATAACGACAATATGGCCGCAGGAGCGCTAACCGCGTTAAAAGACAACGGCATTACCATTCCACAGCATCTTTCTATTATCGGTTTTGACGATATCCCTATCGCCCGATATACCGATCCACAACTGACCACCGTTCGTTATCCCATTGCATCGATGGCAAAAATGGCGACGGAACTGGCATTACAAGGGGCAGCGGGTACGCTGGATCTTTCCGCCAGTCACTGCTTTATGCCCACTCTGGTTCGTCGTCATTCAGTTGCTGCCAGACAGAATGCGGCAGCGATCACTAACTAAGCAAATCACCTGATGTAACCGCTTTCAATCTGTGAGTGATTTCACAGTATCTTAACAATGTGATGGCTATGATGGCACCGTTTTCAGTGCTGTAACCGATATGTAACAGTGAATTATCACTTTTAGCGAGGTTCAGCCAGGAATAACAACATTTGGGCCTGTTTTATGACCGTCTACAGGCTGATGATTTAAAATATTTATAAAAAGAATCTGGCGCTTTTAACATTTGTTTTAACAATGCTAAGTGCCGGGCATTTATCTCAAGCACTTTACCCTGCATAAGAAAACCGGAGATCTCATGAATAAGAAGGTGTTAACCCTGTCTGCAATCATGGCCAGCATGTTATTCGGTGCCACTGCACACGCTGCTGATACCCGTATTGGTGTAACAATCTATAAGTACGACGATAACTTTATGTCTGTTGTGCGCAAGGCTATCGAACAAGATGCGAAAGCCGCGCCAGATGTTCAGCTGCTGATGAATGATTCTCAGAATGACCAGTCCAAGCAGAACGATCAGATCGACGTATTGCTGGCGAAAGGGGTGAAGGCACTGGCAATCAACCTGGTTGACCCGGCAGCTGCGGGTACGGTGATTGAGAAAGCGCGTGGGCAAAACGTGCCGGTGGTTTTCTTTAACAAAGAACCGTCTCGTAAGGCGCTGGATAGCTACGATAAAGCCTACTATGTTGGCACTGACTCCAAAGAGTCCGGCATTATTCAGGGCGATTTGATTGCTAAGCATTGGGCGGCAAACCAGGGTTGGGATCTCAACAAAGACGGTCAGATTCAATTCGTACTGCTGAAAGGTGAACCGGGCCATCCGGATGCAGAAGCACGCACCACTTACGTGATTAAAGAGCTGAACGACAAAGGCATCAAAACTGAACAGTTACAGTTAGATACCGCAATGTGGGATACCGCTCAGGCGAAAGATAAGATGGACGCCTGGCTGTCTGGCCCGAACGCCAACAAAATCGAAGTGGTTATCGCCAACAACGATGCGATGGCAATGGGCGCAGTAGAAGCACTGAAAGCACACAACAAGTCCAGCATTCCGGTGTTTGGCGTCGATGCGCTGCCAGAAGCGCTGGCGCTGGTGAAATCCGGTGCACTGGCGGGCACCGTACTGAACGATGCTAACAACCAGGCGAAAGCGACCTTTGATCTGGCGAAAAACCTGGCCGATGGCAAAGGTGCGGCTGATGGCACCAACTGGAAAATCGACAATAAAGTGGTCCGCGTACCCTATGTTGGCGTAGATAAAGACAACCTGGCTGAATTCAGCAAGAAATAAGACTGATTGGGCGTAGTCGTTTACTGCGCCCTTATTGTATGGCCAACAAGGTAAAATTATATGGTCAGCTCAACGACTCCGTCTTCCGGGGAATACTTGTTGGAAATGAGCGGTATCAACAAGTCTTTTCCGGGGGTTAAGGCACTTGATAACGTTAATTTAAAAGTCCGGCCACATTCTATCCATGCATTAATGGGGGAAAACGGCGCAGGAAAATCAACATTATTAAAATGCCTGTTTGGTATTTATCAGAAAGACTCCGGCACCATTTTGTTCCAGGGGAAAGAGATCGATTTTCATTCTGCCAAAGAAGCACTGGAAAATGGTATTTCGATGGTACACCAGGAATTAAACCTGGTATTACAACGTTCGGTGATGGACAACATGTGGCTGGGGCGATATCCCACCAAAGGCATGTTTGTCGATCAGGACAAAATGTATCGCGAAACCAAAGCGATTTTTGATGAACTGGATATTGATATCGATCCGCGTGCGCGCGTCGGCACATTATCCGTTTCGCAAATGCAGATGATCGAAATCGCCAAAGCGTTTTCCTATAACGCGAAAATTGTGATTATGGATGAACCGACATCTTCGTTAACTGAAAAAGAGGTCAATCATCTTTTCACTATTATTCGTAAATTAAAAGAGCGCGGCTGCGGTATTGTTTATATCTCGCATAAAATGGAAGAAATCTTCCAGTTATGTGATGAAGTCACCGTATTGCGCGACGGTCAGTGGATCGCTACCGAACCACTGGCAGGGCTGACGATGGACAAGATCATCGCCATGATGGTTGGACGCTCTCTTAATCAGCGTTTCCCTGACAAAGAAAACAAGCCAGGCGAAGTGATTCTGGAAGTGCGTAACCTGACGTCGCTGCGCCAGCCGTCGATTCGCGATGTCTCGTTTGATCTGCATAAAGGGGAGATCCTCGGCATTGCCGGTCTGGTGGGGGCGAAACGTACCGATATTGTTGAGACGTTATTTGGTATTCGCGAGAAATCGGCTGGCACCATTACGTTGCATGGCAAAAAGATCAATAACCATAACGCCAACGAAGCCATAAACCACGGATTTGCACTGGTAACTGAAGAGCGCCGCTCAACGGGAATTTATGCCTATCTGGATATTGGCTTTAACTCGTTAATTTCCAATATCCGCAACTACAAAAATAAAGTTGGCTTGCTGGATAACTCGCGGATGAAAAGCGATACCCAGTGGGTAATTGATTCGATGCGGGTAAAAACGCCGGGACATCGTACGCAAATTGGTTCACTCTCCGGCGGTAATCAGCAAAAGGTAATTATTGGGCGCTGGCTGCTAACGCAACCAGAAATATTAATGCTCGATGAACCGACGCGCGGTATTGATGTCGGAGCGAAGTTTGAAATTTATCAGTTAATTGCCGAACTGGCGAAGAAAGGCAAGGGGATTATTATTATTTCCTCCGAAATGCCAGAGTTATTAGGGATAACAGACCGTATTCTGGTCATGAGCAATGGTCTCGTTTCCGGAATTGTCGATACAAAAACAACAACGCAAAACGAAATTCTGCGTCTTGCGTCTTTGCACCTTTAAGATTAGGGGCCTCTCATGAGTGCGTTAAATAAGAAAAGTTTTCTTACTTACCTGAAAGAGGGCGGTATTTACGTCGTTCTTTTAGTTTTGCTGGCGATTATTATTTTCCAGGACCCAACTTTTTTAAGTCTGTTGAACTTAAGTAATATTCTCACCCAGTCATCGGTGCGTATTATTATCGCGCTTGGTGTGGCAGGATTAATTGTCACCCAGGGGACTGACCTTTCCGCAGGTCGTCAAGTGGGGCTGGCGGCAGTAGTCGCGGCGACGTTATTGCAGTCGATGGATAACGCTAACAAAGTATTCCCGGAAATGGCGACGATGCCGATTGCGCTGGTTATTCTGATTGTCTGTGCCATTGGCGCGGTGATCGGTTTGATCAACGGTCTGATTATCGCTTATCTCAACGTGACGCCGTTCATTACCACTCTCGGTACGATGATTATCGTCTACGGCATCAACTCGCTCTATTACGACTTTGTCGGGGCGTCGCCAATTTCTGGTTTTGACAGTGGCTTCTCTACCTTTGCTCAGGGCTTTGTCGCGCTGGGGAGTTTCCGTCTCTCTTACATCACTTTCTACGCGTTGATTGCGGTGGCATTCGTCTGGGTGTTGTGGAACAAAACCCGCTTCGGCAAGAACATTTTTGCCATTGGCGGTAACCCGGAAGCGGCGAAAGTATCTGGTGTCAACGTCGGCCTGAACCTGCTGATGATCTACGCGTTGTCTGGTGTGTTCTATGCCTTCGGCGGGATGTTAGAAGCCGGACGTATCGGCTCTGCCACCAACAACCTCGGCTTTATGTATGAGCTGGATGCTATCGCGGCGTGTGTGGTGGGTGGTGTATCGTTCAGCGGTGGTGTAGGGACGGTGATTGGCGTGGTGACTGGGGTGATTATTTTTACCGTCATCAACTATGGCCTGACGTACATCGGCGTAAACCCGTACTGGCAGTACATCATCAAAGGGGCGATTATTATCTTCGCCGTGGCGCTGGATTCACTGAAATACGCACGTAAGAAGTGATGTGATTTTGGGTATTGCCGGATGCATCGCATCCGGCAATCGGTGCCAAATACCGGATGCGTCGCTGGTTCTACAACGTCACTGGGTGTTCTTTCTCACCTTTCTTAAACTTCACTTCCCCAAGATCAATACAACCAACCGGGCAGACGTGACCACAAAGCAGACAACCAACGCACTTCTCGGTATTACAATGCGGTGTGCGCGTTTTCTCATTCCACTCCATCGCCTGATGACCGCCGTCGTAACAGGAAATATAACAGCGTCCGCATCCGACACATTTATCGAGATTGATATGGGGATAGACGATATAGCTACGGTCTAAATCTTCCGCCGGGACAATATTGTGATTCGCCAGACCTACCATCTCCTGCAACGAATCAAACCCCTGATCGGCGAGATAATGTGATAACCCGCTCGCCATATCTTCCACTATCCGATACCCGTACTGCATAATACCGGTGGTCACCTGTAATGTCGCTGCACCGAGCAATAAAAACTCTGCCGCATCTTCCCAGGTTTCAATACCGCCGATACCGCTGATCGGGAAATCGCGCAGCTCAGGATGGGTGCGCATTTGCTGAATAAAGCGCAGGGCGATCGGTTTTACCGCTTTACCGGAATATCCGGAAATACTCGATTTACCGTTAACGATCGGCATACCAATTTTCTGATTAAGATCGATATTGGTAATGGATTTAACGGTGTTAATCGCCGCAATGCCATCTGCGCCGCCGCGCTTCGCCGCCAGCGCCACTTCGCACATATCACCGATATTCGGCGTCATCTTCGCCAGCATCGGCAGCGTAGAACCGCGTTTCACCGCCCGACAATATTTTTCTACCAGTTCCGGGCTTTGCCCGACATCGCTACCCATCGCATGAGAAGTCATTTGCGGACAGGAGAAGTTACACTCGATCATATCGGCACCAGCTTCTTGCACCAGGCGCGCCAGATCTTCCCACTGCTGCTCATTTTCCCCCATGATCGAGGCGATCAATACTTTGTCAGGATAATCTTCTTTCAGCCGACGCAGGGCGGCCAGATTCTCTTCCAACGGATGCTCGGCAATCTGCTCCATATTTTTGAAGCCGATAAAACCGGTATCTTCTTTCACCAGATGATCAAAACGCGGCGAGACTTCGTTGGCGATAAAAAAGCCGATCGTTTTAAACACCACGCCGCCCCAGCCCGTGTCGTAGGCTTTGGCGCACATCTCATAGCAGTTGCCTACCGGCGAAGAAGAGAGGCAGAACGGGTTGGGAAACTTCACGCCGCAAAAAGTAATCGAAAGATCTTTCGTTAACATGAGCAAGCTCCCTCTAAATAGTGATGAATCGCCCCGGCGGCTTCTTTCCCGGTTTTCACTGCGTAGACCACGGTTTTGTCACCCTCAACAATATCGCCAGCAGCAAAGACTTGCGGGTCGCGGGTCTGGTAATTTTGTGTTTTGATGGTGTTACGCTGCGGCTCTAACTCCGCAAAGGCATCCAGTCTGGCATGCTGGCCGACGGCGAGAATAATTTTATCTGCCGCCATCGTCAGTTCGCCCGGTAACCGTACATGCTTAAACGTGACTTTATTGGCTTCCACGGCTACTGGTGTGAATCCATCGATGATCGAAACGCCCAGTTCCCGGGCGCTGGCAAACTCTTTTTCGCTTGCCGGAAACGCATCTAACTCTTCACGTGCTACGCAGGTTACCGCCTGACAGCCGAGAACTTTCAGCGTGCTGGCAACGTCCATCGCGACATCACCGCCGCCGATAATTAATGCGCTTTGTGGAATGCTGATATCGCCCTGCGCCTGCCGTGCACGTTGCAAGAAGTCGACGGCAATCTCAACGTCGCTATGCTCAAACAGCGGTAGCCCAGAACCGCCCGACAACCCTACGGTGACAAGTACTGCGCGGTTTTCTGCTTTCAGTTGCTCCAGGGTGATTGTTTTACCGACTTCGTTGTTGCACTTAATGGTCACGCCCATTTTTTCAATACGGGCGATTTCTGCATCCAGCACCGATTGCGGTAACCGAAATTGCGGAATACCGTTACATAGCCAGCCACCGGGCTGTGGTTCTTTTTCATAAATAGTGACGTCGTAACCCATATTTGTCAGCGTCACACTGGCCTGTAACCCGGCAGGGCCCGCGCCAATAATCGCTACCTTACCGAGCGTTTTAGTGCCTGGCTGATAAATATCCATCCCGGTTTGTTGTTCAAAATCAGTGATAAAACGCTGCAAGCGGCCAATATCAATTGGATCATCAACACCGGCACGGGTACAACCGCTTTGACATAATTTCTCCGTTGGACACACTCTGGCACAAACGGCACCGAGGGCATTATTTTCGCGAATTGTCTCGGCAGCGCCTTTAAAATTACGAAAGTAGATTGAGCGGATAAATTTCCCTGGGTCAGTTTGCGCCGGACAAGCCTGACTACAGGGGGCGTCATGACATAATAAACAGCGGGATGCCTCTTTTATTGCCAGTAAAGGCGTAAAAGCCGGAGTGAGTTCATCCAGATAATTTTGTTGCGGCATGTGATCTTCCTTAATGCTATGAGTAATTAAGGCGAACGCTAAATATACTCGTCATACTTCAAGTTGCATGTGCTGCGTCTGCGTTCGCTCACCCCAGTCACTTACTTATGTAAGCTCCGGGGGACTCACTCACTTGTCGCCTTCCTGCAACTCGAATTATTTAGAGTATAAATATTGCGTGCTGATATTAAGGCTATGCGCGTGGGGAAATTTAAACTGTGAAAGGATTCACAAATAGCTGCGGTTCAGAATGTTATATCCGCAGCTTATTGAGTGAAGTAATAATTATTCTCAATAATTAACAGGAGAGGGAAAATATTAACGATAGAAAATAAGATAAACAATCATGCCGATAGATAAAATACCGAAGCCGATATATGCCACCATATAAGCGAAGAAGAGTCCGGGATTTTTTGCTCGCCAGACAAACACCGGTTCCGGTGCATTTTTAACCCGTTTATCAATCGCGCCAGCACGCCAGCCTTTCCATGCTTCGCGAAAACAAAATATCGGGATAAGGAAAAAAACAGCAACGACAAAAAACTGCTGAATATCCATCACTACTTTCCTTGTTTCTTTTGTAATTCAAGTAATTGCTCTGGCGTAACCGCTGGGTATCCCTGAGCATCTTCAGGGACTTCATGCATAGATGGAATGGGTACCAGCGGGCCTAAAAAACGGGGTTCACGCTTAAAGAAATAGAGATCTGCCAGGGCGCCGAAGCGTGCGGCGAACTCACGAATGCGAACTGACCACATATCCTTCGGGGAAGGAACAGCATAACACTGGGCCTGAATCCCCATATGCAAGGCAATAAATAATGCCCGCTCACAGTGGAAACGTTGGGTAATTATAATGAAATCGTTAGTATCAAATACCTTGCGCGTGCGCACAATGGAATCCAGCGTACGAAAACCCGCATAATCGAGGACAATATCAGCGGGATCAACACCTGCTGCAATTAAATCTTTGCGCATCGTCATCGGCTCGTTATAACTTTGTAACGCGTTATCGCCACTCAGTAATAAATAATTTACTTTGCCGCTATTATAAGCATTAATCGCTCCCTGAATACGGTAGCGATAATACTGATTAATTACGCCAGTACGATAATATTTTGCTGTGCCGAGCACCACGCCGACCTGGCGGTAGGGGAGATCTTGCAATTCATCGTAAATATAAGGTGCGGTTTTCCAGCTCATCCAACGATCAAGGCCGAGCACAGTCAACAGCAGTAAGCCGATCAGGACTAACAGGCTGTAGAAAACGCGCTTTAACATGCAGTAGGCTCAGTTGCTGAATGAAGTTTTACTCAGGCTACTTTACCCGCTGCTTTTGCGCAAGAAACGGCAAACTGTTTGCCGGGATTTTCGACACCAGAAGGGAGCAGAAATGCCGGATGCACTACGTTTATCCGGCACTGATGTTAACCGAGCAGAACGCGGTCGATAGTATTACAGCCAAGCGCTTTCAGAGTCGCTGCGGTTGCATCCCATTGAATCAGCGGCGCATCAGCTTTCTCAGCCAGAATCGCGCGTTGAATATCCGGGTAATCATAACCTTTGAGATTCAGCAAGATTAACGCGCCCTGTAACGGCGGCAGCGTTGGGTTAAATGCGGCGTTTTCAGCGTAGCTGCCGCTGAAAATACGACCATCTTTACATTCCAGCGCCACACCGCTCGGAGATTTACTGTAAGGCATGTGTGAACGGTTAGCCGCCGCAATTGCTGCCTGAGAAAGGGCATCACCAGTGAGCGCGAAACCATGATTCTGTTCGTCCATCAGCAATGTTTTAATTTCCAGATCTTTTGGACCAAAGGCATCAGGCAGATAGTCACGTAACGCGTGTGCTTCGCGGCCAGGCAGATGAATACGCAGATCCAGACCGCTATTAAGTTCATTCATAAACTGACGGCAGTGACCACAAGGGGTGTAGTTAACGGTGATGGCAGAAAGCGCTTTCTCACCGCTCAACCAGGCATGGCTAATTGCACTTTGCTCGGCATGGACAGTTTGCTGCATGGTGGCGCCAATAAATTCCATATTGGCACCGAAATACCATGTACCACTTACGCCACGTGCAATTGCACCAACGTTAAAATTCGACAATGGCGTACGTGCACAAGCTGCAGCCAGCGGGAGTAGTGCGAATGCCAGCGCGTCTTCGTCCAGCCCCGTAGCGCTCTTCAGCGAAGAGACCTGCTCCCCGGTCAGTAAAGCAGGAAAATGCTTGTCTGCCAGAATTGGGGCCAGTGCAGATTGCAAGTTATCTGCGAGTTGGGCAAAAGCAGTTTGAAAACGTGGATGCATGGCGTTGCCTCGTAACAGTGTAATGGGATAACAGTTTACGAACCCACCCTATCTTTATATGTGATCTGAATCTCATTAAATGTGCAACATATGAAACACGTATCAAAAATGTGCGACGTATCGCAAATTTTATCCTACTACCGCCAGAATGATCGGGAAAATAAACGGTGCAACCACCGATGTGATAATCCCGCAAATCACCAGCGCCAGCGAACTAAAGGCGCCTTCCTGATAATCCAGCTCTGCACAACGTGCGGTTCCTAATGCGTGGGAAGCTGTACCCATTGCCAGACCACGAGCGGCTTTAGTGCGAATACGCATGGCATTCAGTAACGTGTGACCAAATACTGCGCCAAGAATACCGACAAAAATCACGCAAACCGCGCTCACGGCCGGGATGCCTCCGATGCTACCGCCAACAGCCATTGCGATAGGCGTGGTAACGGATTTCGGTAATACAGAGGCCGCAATTTCAGGTGTAGCACCCATCAGCAAGGCAACCGTGGTCCCGGTGACCATTGCCACGACACTACCAATAAAACAAATCGTGATGATCGATTTCCAGCGTGCGCGGATCTGGTGAAGTTGCTCATATAAAGGATAAGCCAATGCCACAACAGCAGGTTGCAGCAGATCGTTTAATATTTCGCTGCCTTTAAAGTAGTGATCGTACGGAATACCTGTCAGTAGCAGAAAAGGAATAATGACCACCATTGCCACTAACAATGGATTTAATAATGGAATTTTAAAGCGAGCCGCCAGTTTGCGTGCGGCGAAAAAGACGATCAAGGTCAGTGGTAATGACCACCAGATATACGCCATCATTCTTTCGAACCCTTTTGCCCAACCACTTTTCGTTCGCCATGCACCAGCTGCGAACTCCAGCTAACAACTAAGAACACCACCAGGGTGCTAATTGCGCAGGAAACCACTACCGGGCCAAACTGCGCGCGCAATAGATCGAAATACTGCATAACGCCAACGCCAATTGGCACAAAAAGCAGCGCCATATAGCGAATCAGTAAATAGCATCCGGGGTTAACCCATTGTGCGGGCAGAATTTGCAGTGCCAGCAGTACAAACAGAATCAACATGCCGATAATGCTGCCTGGAATGGTGACCGGAAGGAGAGATGCAATGAAAATACCTGCATACAGGCAGGCATAGATCAGTACGAAAGCACGTACATACTGCCAGATAGTGTTTAGTATCTTACTCATGATAAACGTCCTGGATGAAGTGGATTCATCATACAATTAAACTCAAAAATGTGCTACCGATCACATAAAGAAATCTGAGCATAGTCGTTCCTCTCACCAGGAGCACTGGGCATCTCCCCTGATAATCGTCGCCAAATCTGGGCAAAACGGTTTCTGCAGTCGTTAACATAACTGTCACATAGACAAAGCATAGAGTCGTCTCCAGGCTTTGGTGCACAGATATTGAAGCACTTTAAACAGTAGAGCGGAGACGTTACCATAGCGCCTCATTTTTTCGTGGGTAAAAATATGCGTGTGTTACTGGCACCGATGGAAGGCGTGCTCGACTCTCTGGTGCGTGAATTACTGACCGAAGTAAACGATTACGATCTTTGTATCACCGAATTTGTTCGCGTGGTTGATCAACTCCTGCCAGTTAAGGTCTTTCAACGTATCTGCCCGGAGCTGCAAAATAGTAGTCGGACACCTTCCGGTACGCTGGTGCGCATCCAATTACTTGGTCAATATCCACAGTGGTTGGCGGAGAATGCTCTCAGGGCGGTGGAACTGGGATCATTTGGGGTTGATCTTAACTGCGGCTGCCCTTCAAAAACAGTTAATGGTAGCGGCGGCGGAGCGACATTATTAAAAGATCCTGAACTTATCTACCAGGGCGCGAAAGCGATGCGCGAAGCGGTGCCTGCTCATTTGCCAGTGAGTGTAAAAGTGCGTTTGGGATGGGACAGTGGTGAGCAAAAATTTGAAATTGCCGATGCTGTGCAGCAAGCGGGGGCCACGGAGCTTGTGGTTCACGGGCGGACGAAAGAGCAGGGCTATCGCGCCGAGCATATTGACTGGCAGGCGATTGGTGAAATCCGTCAGCGACTGACGATTCCGGTGATCGCGAATGGAGAAATCTGGGACTGGCAGAGCGCACAGCAATGTATGGCGTTAAGTGGCTGTGATGCCGTTATGATTGGGCGCGGGGCATTAAATATTCCCAACTTAAGTCGGGTGGTGAAATACAACGAGCCGCGTATGCCGTGGGCACAAGTTGTCGCATTATTGCAGAAATATACGCGTCTGGAAAAACAGGGCGATACCGGGCTATATCACGTGGCACGAATTAAACAGTGGTTAGGTTATCTGCGTAAAGAATACAGCGAAGCGACAACATTATTTCAGCAAATCCGCGCATTAAATAATTCCCCTGCTATCGCGCAGGCTATTCAGGCGATAAAACTGTAATCGTTGCAAGGCCGGGATAACTACCCGGCCTTGTGGGAAATCTTCAGAAAATCATTTTAAAAACGCCCGTCACTACCAGTAACCCGATAATAAATATAACCAAAACTGCCCAGAGTAAAATTTTCATTTGCTTTCCTTTTTTGTTAAAACTTCGTTAAGTATAGGAAAGGAAACGACGCGCCGCGAATTCCAGGAGTTATCTAAATATGACGTAAGTAATCAGCCCGTTTCTATACTTATTGTTTTAGAGACTCCGTGGAGAACTCGATGGCACAGGTCGCGATAATTACCGCCTCCGATTCGGGGATCGGCAAAGAGTGCGCGTTATTACTGGCGCAGCAGGGGTTTGATATTGGCATTACCTGGCACTCCGATAAAGAAGGGGCAAAAGATACTGCGCGTGAGGTGGTTAGTCACGGCGTACGTGCGGAGATCGTGCAGTTGGATCTCGGTAAACTGCCAGAGGGGGCACTGGCGCTGGAGAAACTTATTCAACGGCTGGGGCGCATCGATGTGCTGGTGAATAATGCGGGCGCAATGACCAAAGCGCCGTTTCTTGATATGGCTTTCGATGAGTGGCGCAAGATTTTTACCGTTGATGTTGATGGTGCATTTTTATGCTCGCAAATTGCGGCCCGCCAGATGGTGAAACAAGGGCAGGGCGGTCGCATCATCAACATTACGTCGGTACATGAGCATACGCCGCTGCCGGATGCCAGCGCCTATACAGCCGCTAAACATGCACTCGGTGGGCTAACCAAAGCGATGGCGCTTGAGCTGGTCAGGCATAAGATTTTGGTGAATGCAGTCGCGCCTGGGGCTATCGCCACACCAATGAATGGCATGGATGACGGCGACGTGAAGCCCGACGCGGAGCCTTCGATTCCCTTGCGGCGTTTTGGCGCAACGTATGAGATTGCCAGCCTGGTGGCGTGGTTATGCTCTGAAGGCGCAAATTACACCACCGGGCAGTCGTTGATAGTGGATGGCGGCTTTATGCTGGCGAATCCGCAGTTCAACCCAGAATAGCGCAGTGAAGTGCGTGGATATTTCAATGGGTAATATTTGGTAGGCATGATAAGACGCGGAAGCGTCGCATCAGGCATGATGTACCTGATGTCGGATGCGGCGCAGACCGTCTTATCCGAGGCAATGGTTTTACGCCTGATCATCCGGCTTTTTCTTACCGCGCCGTTTCAGCCACCAGCGCACGCCAACCACCAGAACCACGACCAGAATCAACCAGACCCAGTGCTTCAAATGCTGGTCGAGATTGTGCAACCACGGCGCAATCACCTGACCACCAGCATAACCGATAGTGGTAAAAATCAACGCCCAGGCAAATGCGCCGAGAATATTCAGCGGCAGAAAGATTTTCGGCGGCAGCTGGCTGGCACCAATCAGCGTCGGGCCAATGACCCGAAAGCCATACATAAAACGCGTACCAATGACAAACAGATACGGATGGCGCTGGATAAGTTTCTGCGCCCGCTCAATTTTATCCTGATGCTTAGAGAAACGGCGTAACAGCTTGCCACCAAACCGCCGCCCGCACAGATAAAGCACCTGGTCGCCAATCATGCCGCCAAGCGCCACAGAAAGTACCACCAGCGGGAACTTTAATAACCCCTGATGTGCCGCAACGCCTCCCAGCAACGTCACTGTTTCACCCTCTGCCAGACTGCCGAGCACCAGCGCAGCATAACCATATTGTGAGATGAGTGTATTGAGATCCATAGGCCCGTCTGTCTCCCTTTGGTTGCCTGTAAGCATACACCCTGTGAATCATTCACGCTGAAAAAGGACGTACATCAGACGGTGCAAATTACATAAGCGAACAAAAAATAATCACAAGCTGACTTATACTTGAACTGTCAGGTTCATGAACTCACAACAAGGGGGCGGTATGAGCCATGTCTGGGGACTGTTTTCCCATCCCGATCGTGAAATGCAGGTGATTAATCGCGAAAACGAAACGATTTCTCATCACTACACCCACCACGTTTTGCTGATGGCGGCAATTCCGGTGATTTGCGCCTTCATTGGCACCACACAAATTGGCTGGAATTTTGGCGATGGCACCATCCTGAAGTTATCCTGGTTTACCGGACTGGCGCTGGCTGTCTTGTTTTATGGCGTTATGCTGGCTGGGGTCGCGGTGATGGGGCGGGTCATCTGGTGGATGGCGCGCAATTATCCGCAGCGTCCGTCACTTGCGCACTGCATGGTCTTCGCGGGCTACGTTGCAACTCCGCTGTTTTTAAGCGGTCTGGTGGCGCTTTACCCGCTGGTCTGGTTGTGTGCGCTGGTCGGCACGGTGGCGCTGTTTTACACCGGCTACCTGCTTTACCTCGGTATTCCGAGTTTCCTGAATATCAACAAAGAGGAAGGCCTTAGCTTCTCCAGTTCGACGCTGGCGATTGGCGTGCTGGTACTGGAAGTGCTGCTCGCCCTTACCGTTATACTATGGGGCTACGGTTATCGTTTGTTCTAGAAAGTTCTTTTGTGTTGCATTGCTGGCGTAAATGTCAGCAATGCAGCATTTCCTCACGATTCTCCTTTGACGATCGCACTTTTTGCTCGTTATGATGGCGTCGCTAGCCTCAGTAAATCCTTACTCCGGCGGTGCGCAACCTGTGCGCGTGAACCACTATCTGAATGCTCATCATGCCGAAATTTCGAGTTTCTTTATTTAGCCTGGCCCTGATGCTGGCTGTGCCTTTTGCGCCGCAGGCCGTTGCGAAAACGGCAGTCGCTACCACCGCTTCACAGCCGGAAATTGCCTCCGGTAGCGCGATGATTGTTGATCTGAATACCAACAAAGTG
Source organism: Escherichia sp. GZ89 (assembly GCF_019366485.1). Taxonomy (NCBI): domain Bacteria; kingdom Pseudomonadati; phylum Pseudomonadota; class Gammaproteobacteria; order Enterobacterales; family Enterobacteriaceae; genus Escherichia; species Escherichia sp. GZ89. The sequence continues at coordinate 143,369 of NZ_JAEOHX010000009.1, forward strand.
ATCTATTCGAACCACCCGGATCTGGTGCGTCCGATTGCGTCTATCAGTAAATTAATGACCGCGATGGTCGTGCTGGATGCGCGACTGCCGCTGGATGAAAAACTAAAAGTGGATATCAGCCAGACGCCGGAGATGAAAGGGGTCTATTCGCGCGTACGACTGAACAGCGAAATCAGCCGTAAAGATATGCTGTTGCTGGCGCTGATGTCTTCAGAAAACCGCGCGGCGGCAAGCCTTGCGCACCATTATCCCGGTGGCTACAAAGCCTTTATTAAGGCGATGAATGCGAAAGCGAAATCGCTCGGAATGAACAACACGCGCTTTGTTGAACCGACCGGATTGTCGGTGCATAACGTTTCAACTGCCCGTGACTTAACCAAACTGCTCATTGCCAGCAAACAATATCCGTTGATTGGTCAGTTAAGTACTACCAGGGAAGATATGGCAACCTTCTCTAACCCGACGTATACGCTGCCGTTCCGCAATACTAACCATCTGGTGTATCGCGATAACTGGAATATTCAGTTAACCAAAACGGGCTTTACCAATGCGGCGGGCCATTGTCTGGTGATGCGCACGGTTATCAATAATAAACCGGTGGCACTGGTAGTGATGGACGCGTTTGGCAAATATACCCATTTTGCCGATGCCAGCCGCCTGCGTACCTGGATTGAGACCGGTAAAGTGATGCCTGTTCCGGCAGCAGCGTTGAGCTATAAAAAACAAAAAGCCGCTCAGATGGCGGCGGCGGGGCAGACGGCACAGAACGATTAAGTGAAGTACGGATGGCGATACTCTGCCATCCGTAATTTTTATTTCACTTCCTGCCAGTTTTTCCGCTTACTGGTTTTACCAATCCCCGGATTCATACTGTTGGTCGGATCGTTCTCGCGATAAAACTTCTGCAACGTTTCCGGTGCTTTATACAAATGACCGACGTTATGCTCGGCAGGGTATTGCGCGCCGCGCTGCTGTAGCAGTTCCAGCATCTGTTCTTTCAACGCATGTACATCCACGCCTTTTTTAACGATGTAATCCTGATGGAAGACATAGCACATAAAATGGCCGTAATAGAGCTTGTGCACCAGTTGGCTGTCGATCTCCGGCGGTAAATGCTCATACCATTCGGTGTCGTTACGCCGCAGAGCGATATCCAGCGCCAGAATGTCTTCGACTTCATCGGAATGCACGGCCTGATAACGAATTGCTGCGCCCGCAGCGGCGAAACGGTGTAAAAACGCTTTGCTACCTTCCTCCGGCGTACAGACAAAGAAATCGCCTTCGGCCTGTTTGAAATAATCCACCAGCCACGATTTGGCTTCACCGACGCCATCGCCCGCCATTTTTAACAGCAGATGATGTTCATATTTATCGCGCCAGTTTTTCATGCGCGGCGGTAAATGGCTGGGGAACAGGTGACCGAATTTTTGCATCGCACGGTCGGTAAAATGCGGACGGAAGAATTTCACTTTCTCCAGCATCGCATCGGTGCGTCCCTTGAGATTAAAGAAGAACGGCATCTTGTCGGTGCCTAACTTATCAATCATCAGGAAGGTGTCTTTGCCGTATTTTTCCGCAATATCGTAGATATCCCGGTGCATATATTCCCCGGCAACCGGCAGATTTTCGAAATTAGCCAGAATATGACGGCGGATTTCGGTCAGTACTTCCGGCTGGTTGGTGCCGATATAAAACACCTGCTGATTTTTTTCCGCTTCGAAGGTATCAAGACGTACCGCAAAGACGGCCAGTTTTCCGGCGCAACCGGAGGATTCAAACAGGCGATCCGGGTCGGCGTTATAACGTGCGGGTGTGTCGGCTTCAATATCACGAACGCGGTGGACATAGTCATAATCGTGGGCGTGACGACCATCGTGGCGCACATCGTCATCTTTGATGCGATCGTCATCCAGCTTGCTAAGGATCTGCTCCGGCGTTTCGCCCAGATCAATCCCCAGATGGTTCACCAGCGTCAGTTTTCCATCTTCATTTATACGCGCGAATAACGACATTTCGGTATACGCCGGGCCACGCTGCACCAGCGAGCCGCCGGAGTTGTTACAAATACCGCCGATGACCGATGCGCCAATGCACGACGAACCAATCACCGAGTGCGGCTCGCGTCCCAGCGGTTTGAGGGCTTTTTCCAGCGAATAGAGCGTGGTGCCAGGATATGCCAGCACCTGTTCGCCCTTACCGAGAACATGAAGCTTGTCGAGACGCAGGGTGCTGATGATCACGATATCGCGATCATAGTCGTTACCGTTTGGCGTCGAGCCTTCGGTCAGACCTGTATTGGCAGCCTGCATCAGAATAATTTTGTCGGCGGCAACACAAACATTCAGTACTCGCCAAAGTTCGAGTAGTGAGCCAGGGAAAACGACAGCCAGTGCGTCGCCCTGACCAGAACGGAAGCCCTTGCGATAGCGGGCCGTTTTTGCGGGATCGGTGAGCAGGTGTGAAGAACCCACCAGTCGGGCAAGTTCATTCAAAAAGTCTTTATTATCAATCGTGGTCATGGAAGGAATTCTCCACTCCTTGTGGCAGGACAAAATATCACGGATAAGCATAGCTCTATGCATGATGATACAGTGAACGAATATTTCATAATTTCAGACTATCCACATCACTTTCTTTTTCTCTCTTGTTCGGGCTTATGGCAAACTGCGGTTTTTGCGACATTTTTCGCCGCCACATTGGGCCCAAGAGGAAGAGAAAATCCATATGAAATGGCTATGTTCAGTAGGAATCGCGGTGAGTCTGGCCCTGCAGCCAGCACTGGCGGATGATTTATTCGGCAACCATCCATTAACGCCCGAAGCGCGTGATGCATTCGTCACCGATCTGCTCAAGAAAATGACAGTTGATGAGAAAATTGGTCAGCTTCGCTTAATCAGCGTCGGCCCGGATAACCCGAAAGAGGCGATCCGCGAGATGATCAAAGACGGGCAGGTTGGGGCGATTTTCAACACCGTAACCCGTCAGGATATCCGCGCCATGCAGGATCAGGTGATGGAACTGAGCCGCCTGAAAATTCCTCTCTTCTTTGCTTACGATGTGCTGCACGGTCAACGCACGGTTTTCCCGATTAGCCTCGGTCTGGCCTCGTCTTTTAACCTCGATGCGGTGAAAACGGTCGGACGTGTCTCTGCTTATGAAGCGGCAGATGATGGCCTGAACATGACCTGGGCACCGATGGTCGATGTCTCGCGCGATCCGCGCTGGGGACGTGCTTCTGAAGGTTTTGGCGAAGATACGTATCTCACTTCGATTATGGGTAAGACCATGGTGGAAGCGATGCAGGGTAAAAGCCCGGCAGATCGCTACTCGGTGATGACCAGCGTCAAACACTTCGCCGCTTACGGTGCGGTAGAAGGTGGTAAAGAGTACAACACCGTCGATATGAGTCCGCAGCGCCTGTTTAATGACTATATGCCGCCATACAAAGCGGGGCTGGATGCAGGCAGCGGTGCGGTAATGGTGGCGCTGAACTCGCTGAATGGCACGCCAGCAACTTCCGACTCCTGGCTGCTGAAAGATGTGCTGCGCGATCAGTGGGGCTTTAAAGGCATTACCGTTTCCGATCATGGCGCAATCAAAGAGCTGATTAAACATGGTACGGCGGCAGACCCGGAAGATGCGGTGCGCGTGGCGCTGAAATCCGGGATCAACATGAGTATGAGCGACGAGTACTACTCGAAGTATCTGCCCGGTTTGATCAAATCCGGCAAAGTGACGATGGCAGAGCTGGACGACGCTGCCCGCCACGTGCTGAACGTCAAATATGATATGGGGCTGTTCAACGACCCATACAGCCACCTTGGACCGAAAGAGTCTGACCCGGTTGATACTAATGCTGAAAGCCGCCTGCACCGCAAAGAAGCGCGTGAAGTGGCGCGCGAAAGCCTGGTGTTGCTGAAAAACCGCCTTGAAACGCTGCCGCTGAAAAAATCGGCAACCATTGCGGTGGTAGGGCCACTTGCGGACAGCAAACGTGACGTGATGGGCAGCTGGTCCGCAGCCGGTGTTGCCGATCAATCTGTGACCGTACTGACCGGGATTAAAAACGCCGTCGGTGAAAACGGCAAGGTGCTGTATGCCAAAGGTGCGAACGTTACCAGTGATAAAGGCATTATCGATTTCCTGAATCAGTATGAAGAAGCGGTAAAAGTCGATCCGCGTTCGCCGCAAGAGATGATTGATGAAGCGGTGCAGACCGCGAAACAATCTGATGTGGTGGTGGCTGTGGTCGGTGAAGCTCAGGGGATGGCGCACGAAGCCTCCAGCCGTACCGATATCACTATTCCACAAAGCCAACGTGATTTGATTGCGGCGCTGAAAGCCACCGGTAAACCGCTGGTGCTGGTGCTGATGAACGGGCGTCCGCTGGCGTTGGTGAAAGAAGATCAGCAGGCTGATGCGATTCTGGAAACCTGGTTTGCGGGTACGGAAGGGGGGAATGCGATTGCCGATGTGTTGTTTGGCGATTACAACCCTTCCGGCAAGCTGCCGATGTCCTTCCCGCGTTCTGTCGGGCAGATCCCGGTGTACTACAGCCATCTGAATACCGGTCGTCCGTATAATGCCGACAAACCGAACAAATACACTTCGCGTTATTTTGATGAAGCTAACGGGGCGCTTTATCCGTTCGGCTATGGTCTGAGCTATACCACTTTCACCGTCTCTGATGTGAAACTTTCTGCGCCGATCATGAAGCGTGACGGCAAAGTGACCGCCAGCGTGCAGGTGACAAACACCGGTAAGCGTGAAGGGGCCACGGTAGTGCAGATGTACTTGCAGGATGTGACCGCTTCCATGAGTCGTCCGGTGAAGCAACTGAAAGGCTTTGAGAAAATCACCCTGAAACCGGGCGAAACTCAGACTGTCAGCTTCCCGATCGATATTGAGGCGCTGAAGTTCTGGAATCAACAGATGAAATATGACGCCGAGCCTGGCAAGTTCAATGTCTTCATCGGCACCGATTCCGCGCGCGTTAAGAAAGGCGAGTTTGAATTGCTGTAATGCTTTAGCCAGGGCGCGACGTTTGCGCCCTGTAAGTATTTATCTGATTCTGCAACTGAATCCGCCTTGTCAGGCTAACCCCGCCATTATCAACTATGCTTTTCTCTTAATTCGCTGAAAACAACAGTAAAAGAATGAGGAAAGCATCATGCCACTCTCAAAGCTCTGGGCAGGTTCACTGGTTTTGTTGGCAGCCGTGAGCCTGCCGCTACAGGCGGCTTCCCCCGTTAAAGTCGGTTCAAAAATCGATACCGAAGGCGCGCTACTCGGCAACATTATTTTGCAAGTGCTGGAAAGCCACGGCGTACCGACGGTGAATAAAGTCCAGTTGGGAACCACGCCGGTGGTGCGCGGCGCGATCACTTCTGGCGAGCTGGATATCTATCCGGAATATACCGGTAATGGTGCTTTCTTCTTTAAAGATGAAAATGATGCTGCGTGGAAAAATGCCGGACAAGGCTACGAGAAAGTCAAAAAGCTCGATGCAGAGCAAAACAAGTTAATCTGGCTGACGCCCGCGCCTGCGAATAACACCTGGACCATCGCCGTGCGTCAGGATATGGCAGAGAAAAACAAACTCACTTCGCTTGCCGATCTGAGTCGTTATCTGAAAGAGGGTGGCACCTTCAAGCTGGCGGCTTCGGCAGAGTTTATTGAACGCGCCGATGCGTTACCTGCATTTGAAAAAGCCTATGGCTTTAAGCTCGATCAGGATCAGTTGCTGTCACTGGCCGGTGGCGACACGGCGGTGACGATCAAGGCCGCTGCCCAGCAAACATCCGGCGTTAATGCCGCAATGGCTTACGGCACTGACGGTCCGGTCGCGGCGTTGGGGCTGCAAACCTTAAGCGATCCGCAAGGTGTGCAACCTATCTACGCGCCTGCACCAGTGGTGCGTGAATCGGTGTTGAAGGAGTATCCGCAAATGGCACAGTGGCTACAGCCAGTCTTCGCCAGCCTCGATGAAAAGACGTTACAGCAACTGAATGCCAGCATTGCCGTTGAAGGACTGGATGCCAAAAAAGTGGCTACCGACTACCTGAAACAAAAAGGGTGGACGAAGTAATTTCCCGTGACTTATTTACGTATTAACCCTGTTCTGGCGCTGCTGCTGTTGCTGACAGCAATCGCAGCGGCGCTGCCGTTTATCAGTTACGCACCTAATCGTTTAGTCTCTGGTGAGGGGCGTCATCTCTGGCAGTTGTGGCCGCAAACGATCTGGATGCTGGTGGGCGTATGTTGCGCCTGGCTGACAGCCTGTTTTATTCCCGGTAGAAAAGGCAGCATTTTTGCACTCATCCTGGCGCAACTCGTCTTCGTGTTGCTGGTATGGGGGGCAGGAAAGGCGGCGACACAACTGGCGCAAAATGGCAGTGCGCTGGCGCGTACCAGCCTCGGCAGTGGTTTCTGGCTGGCTGCGGCGCTGGCATTGCTGGCCTGTAGCGATGCCATCCGCCGAATCTCCACGCATCCGCTGTGGCGCTGGTTGTTGCATATGCAGATGGCCATCATTCCGCTGTGGTTGCTGTACTCCGGCACGCTTAACGATCTCTCGCTAATGAAAGAATACGCCAACCGTCAGGATGTGTTTGACGACGCGCTGGTACAACATCTGACGTTACTGTTTGGTGCGGTGCTGCCTGCGCTGGTGATTGGGGTGCCGCTGGGCGTCTGGTGCTACTTTTCCACTGCTCGGCAGGGGGCGATTTTTTCGCTACTCAATGTCATTCAGACCGTGCCTTCGGTGGCGCTCTTTGGCCTGTTGATTGCGCCGCTTGCCGGACTGGTTACGGCCTTTCCGTGGCTGGGAACGCTCGGCGTAGCAGGAACAGGCATGACGCCCGCCCTGATAGCGCTGGTGCTCTATGCCCTGTTACCTCTGGTGCGCGGCGTGGTAGTCGGCTTGAACCAGATCCCGCACGATGTGCTGGAGAGCGCCACAGCGATGGGCATGAGCGGGGCGCAGCGATTCCTGCATGTGCAGTTACCGCTGGCGTTACCGGTATTTCTGCGCAGCCTGCGGGTGGTGATGGTACAAACCATTGGCATGGCGGTGATTGCGGCATTAATCGGCGCAGGCGGTTTTGGTGCGTTGGTTTTCCAGGGGCTGCTAAGCAGTGCCATTGATTTAGTGTTGCTGGGGGTGATCCCGGTAATCGTACTGGCGGTGCTGATCGACGCACTGTTCGATCTGGTTATCGCACTGCTGAAGGTGAAACGTAATGATTGAATTTAGCCATGTCAGCAAACTGTTCGGCACACAAAAAGCCGTTAACGATCTCAATCTCAATTTTCAGGAAGGGAGTTTCTCGGTGCTGATTGGTACATCAGGCTCCGGTAAATCCACCACGTTGAAAATGATCAACCGTCTGGTAGAGCATGACAGCGGAGTGATCCGCTTTGCCGGAGAAGAGATTCGCTCGCTGCCAGTGCTGGAGTTGCGCCGCCGGATGGGCTATGCCATTCAATCTATTGGTTTATTTCCCCACTGGAGCGTGGCGCAAAACATTGCCACTGTGCCGCAATTACAAAAATGGTCGCAGGCGCGGATCGACGACCGTATCGACGAATTAATGGCGCTACTGGGGCTGGAGCCGGATTTGCGTGAGCGTTATCCGCATCAGCTTTCCGGCGGTCAGCAGCAACGTGTGGGAGTGGCGCGCGCACTGGCTGCCGATCCGCAAGTCTTACTGATGGATGAACCTTTTGGCGCACTGGACCCGGTAACGCGCGGCGCGTTGCAACAAGAGATGACGCGCATTCACCGTTTGCTGGGGCGTACCATTGTGCTGGTCACTCATGATATTGATGAGGCGCTACGGCTGGCAGAACATCTGGTATTGATGGATCACGGTGAAGTGGTGCAGCAGGGCAATCCTCTGGCGATGCTGACTTGTCCGGTGAATGATTTTGTCCGCCAGTTTTTTGGCCGTAGTGAACTGGGTGTGCGCCTGCTTTCGTTACGTAGTGTGGCGGATTACGTGCGCCGAGAAGAACGGGCTGAAGGTGAGGCGCTGGCAGAAGAGATGACGCTACGCGATGCGCTCTCCCTGTTTGTCGCGCGGGGGTGCGAAGTGCTGCCGGTGGTGAACATGCAGGGCCAGCCTTGCGGCACGCTGCATTTTCAGGATCTGCTGGTGGAGGCGTAAGCGTATGAAGATGTTGCGCGATCCGCTGTTCTGGCTCATTGCTTTGTTTGTGGCACTGATTTTCTGGCTGCCTTACAGCCAGCCGCTGTTTTCTGCCTTGTTCCCACAACTGCCACGCCCCGTTTATCAGCAAGAAAGTTTTGCTGCTCTGGCACTGGCTCATTTCTGGCTGGTGGGAATTTCGAGTTTGTTTGCGGTGATCATTGGTACTGGTGCCGGAATTGCTGTCACTCGCCCGTGGGGTGCGGAATTTCGCCCACTGGTGGAAACTATCGCCGCCGTTGGGCAGACTTTTCCGCCCGTCGCGGTGCTGGCGATTGCTGTTCCGGTGATGGGGTTTGGTCAGCAACCGGCGATTATCGCCTTGATCCTTTACGGTGTGCTGCCCGTCCTGCAGGCGACACTTGCCGGGCTGGGATCGATTGATGCCAGCGTGACCGAAGTTGCCAAAGGCATGGGAATGAGCCGTAGTCAGCGACTGCGTAAGGTCGAGCTACCGCTGGCAGCTCCGGTGATTCTGGCGGGTGTACGAACTTCGGTGATTATCAACATTGGCACGGCGACGATCGCCTCAACGGTAGGGGCCAACACGCTGGGTACGCCCATCATCATCGGACTTAGCGGATTTAATACCGCGTATGTGATCCAGGGAGCGTTACTGGTGGCACTGGCGGCGATCATCGCAGACCGCCTGTTTGAAAGGTTGGTGCAGGCGCTTAGCCAGCACGCAAAATAAAGGTATAACCTGCGAGCATGACGCCACCAATTCCGCCTAACGCCATAAACAGGAACAGGGCGATGACCCCAATTTTAGCTATGCGCATAATGCACTCCTTATGTTAACGAAAGGATTGTACAGTAAAGCGCATTTGTTAACGAATCATTAAATGCCGAGCGGGAAAATATCATGACCTTGCTCCTGCCAACTGGTGAGTTGCTGTTGTTGGGCAGGGGACTGGTTTTCACCGCACCACACCAATAGCGTGCGGCCTTCAAACAGTTCCGGGCGTAGTTGATTAAGTGAGTGAGCGAGGACATCAATGCGCCAGCCCTGTTGGCTGGCAATCCAGCCTTCCAGCCACAAGCGGGTGGTATCGTGAATATTCCAGCCGACTACCAGCGCATCTTTGCCCTGTTTTTTGCGTGCTGAAGCCAGACAAATGGCGATGTAATTGATCAGTACGCCGTCGAGGATCGCCAGCAACGCCTGGAGAGTCGGTTGCTGGCACTGGAGTCGTCGACGCAGAGGAATAAACAGGTGCGTGGTGAGCGTCTGGGCGGGGTAATCCTGACCACGCTCTTTGATCCATGTTCGCAAGCTATGCAGATTGCCACTTTGCAGGTAATTGAGTAGCGTTTCTTGTTGCTCGCGCCAGCCATTTTGTAGATCAACATTATCATTACTGAGCAGCATCTTAACTTTGCTAACCTGCACGCCGTTGTCGATCCAGCGTTTGATCTCCCGGATCCTGTCGATATCCGCGTCGTTAAACAGGCGATGACCGCCGTCTGTCCGCTGCGGTTTCAGCAATCCGTAACGCCTCTGCCACGCGCGTAACGTCACAGGGTTAATATCACAAAGCAACGCCACTTCACCAATTGTGTAAAGCGCCATCGTCTCACCTTTGCTCGCGAGGTCCCGGTTTAACTTTAGACGCAGATTTGCGAACCAGGTAGTACTGATCGTTTTTTGATCGAAAAAGGGCTGATATCGATTTATCCGGCGCTTTTTGCGCGATCGCTCTCACAATTTTCTTATTTTCTGCAGCACTTCAAAGAAAGTTATGCGCATGCCATGTATGTTACGCGTTTTTAAGGGATGTGTGGCTTGCAGGTATGTACGAGTTTAATCTGGTGTTGCTGCTGCTTCAGCAGATGTGTGTTTTTCTGGTTATTGCGTGGTTGATGAGTAAAACACCGCTCTTCATCCCTTTAATGCAAGTCACAGTGCGGTTACCTCACAAACTGCTTTGTTACGTGACCTTCTCGATTTTCTGTATCCTCGGCACTTACTTCGGCTTACATATCGATGACTCCATTGCTAATACACGCGCCATCGGTGCAGTGATGGGGGGGCTGTTGGGTGGCCCGGTTGTTGGCGGACTTGTTGGTCTGACCGGGGGGTTACACCGTTATTCAATGGGAGGAATGACGGCGCTCAGCTGCATGATTTCTACCATTGTTGAAGGTCTGTTAGGTGGCCTGGTGCACAGTATCCTGATTCGTCGTGGACGTACCGACCGGGTGTTTAGCCCCTTCACCGCCGGAGCAGTCACTTTTATTGCCGAAATGATCCAAATGTTGATCATTCTTGCCATTGCCCGGCCTTATGAAGATGCCGTGCGTCTGGTGAGCAATATTGCTGCGCCAATGATGGTCACCAATACCGTGGGCGCGGCCCTGTTTATGCGTATATTGCTCGATAAACGCGCGATGTTTGAGAAATACACTTCGGCGTTTTCGGCAACCGCACTGAAAGTGGCGGCCTCGACGGAAGGGATATTGCGTCAGGGTTTTAACGAAGTGAACAGCATGAAGGTGGCGCAGGTGCTTTACCAGGAGCTGGATATTGGCGCAGTCGCGATTACTGATCGCGAGAAGCTGCTGGCTTTCACAGGGATTGGCGATGATCACCATCTGCCCGGTAAACCAATCTCATCGGGATATACCTTAAAAGCGATTGAAACCGGTGAAGTCGTTTATGCTGACGGCAACGAAGTGCCTTATCAATGCTCTTTACATCCGCAGTGTAAGTTAGGTTCAACACTGGTTATCCCACTCCGTGGCGAAAATCAGCGGGTGATGGGCACCATCAAATTGTATGAAGCCAAAAACCGTTTGTTTAGCTCGATCAACCGCACACTGGGTGAAGGGATCGCACAACTGCTTTCGGCACAGATCCTTGCCGGGCAGTATGAGCGACAAAAAGCGATGCTCACACAGTCAGAAATCAAGCTGTTACACGCTCAGGTAAATCCGCATTTCCTGTTTAACGCGCTTAACACCATTAAAGCAGTGATTCGCCGTGACAGTGAACAAGCCAGTCAACTGGTTCAGTATCTGTCGACTTTCTTTCGCAAAAATTTAAAACGACCGTCGGAAATTGTGACTCTTGCTGATGAAATTGAACACGTAAATGCTTATCTGCAAATAGAAAAAGCACGGTTTCAGTCACGGTTGCAGGTCAACATGAATATCCCGGGAGAGCTTGCCTGGCAACACCTTCCGGCTTTTACACTTCAACCAATTGTTGAGAATGCGATAAAACATGGCACATCACAATTGCTGGGCACCGGGGAAGTGTCGATCACTGCACGCCGCGAAGGGCAATATTTTATGTTGGATATTGAAGACAACGCCGGATTATACCAGCCAGCAACCAACGCCAGCGGGCTGGGGATGAGTCTGGTAGATAAGCGATTACGCGAGAGATTTGGCGATGACTATGGCATCAGTGTGGCATGTGAACCAGATTGTTACACCCGCATTACTTTACGACTTCCATGGAGGGATAACGCATGATTAAGGTGTTAATTGTCGATGATGAACCGCTTGCACGGGAGAACCTGCGCATATTTTTGCAGGAGCAGAGCGATATTGAAATCGTCGGTGAGTGTTCAAATGCTGTTGAAGGGATTGGCGCGGTGCATAAACTGCGCCCGGACGTACTGTTTCTCGACATCCAGATGCCGCGTATCAGCGGTCTGGAAATGGTTGGGATGCTCGACCCGGAACATCGCCCGTATATTGTTTTTCTCACCGCGTTTGACGAATACGCCATTAAAGCCTTTGAAGAACATGCCTTTGATTATCTCCTGAAGCCAATTGATGAAGCGCGGCTGGAGAAAACGCTGGCGCGTTTGCGTCAGGAGCGCAGCAAGCAGGATGTTTCGCTGTTACCGGAAAACCAACAGGCGTTGAAATTTATCCCTTGTACGGGGCATAGTCGGATTTATTTGCTGCAAATGAGAGATGTAGCATTTGTCAGCAGTCGGATGAGCGGTGTCTACGTTACCAGCCACGAAGGGAAAGAAGGTTTCACCGAACTGACTTTGCGCACTCTGGAGAGCCGTACACCACTACTGCGCTGCCATCGTCAGTATCTGGTTAACCTCGCGCATTTACAGGAGATTCGCCTGGAAGATAACGGTCAGGCTGAGTTGATTTTGCGTAATGGTTTAACCGTCCCTGTCAGCCGCCGCTATCTGAAAAGTTTAAAAGAGGCGATTGGCCTGTAAAAGACTGCTAAAATGGCTTTTTGCCTCATTAACACCCGAAGGCCTCATGCTAAGTAACGATATTCTGCGCAGCGTGCGCTACATTTTGAAAGCCAACAATAATGACCTGGTGCGTATTCTGGCGCTAGGTAATGTCGAAGCCACCGCGGAACAGATTGCTGTCTGGTTGCGAAAAGAAGACGAAGAAGGGTTTCAACGTTGCCCGGACATTGTTTTGTCTTCATTCCTGAATGGTCTGATTTATGACAAACGCGGCAAGGATGAGTCTGCTCCGGCACTTGAGCCGGAACGTCGCATTAATAACAATATTGTACTGAAAAAATTGCGCATCGCGTTTTCACTGAAAACTGATGATATTCTGGCGATCCTCACCGAACAGCAGTTCCGTGTTTCGATGCCGGAAATTACGGCGATGATGCGTGCACCGGATCATAAAAACTTTCGTGAATGCGGCGATCAATTCTTGCGTTATTTTCTGCGTGGGCTGGCAGCGCGCCAGCATGTGAAGAAAAGCTAAGACGGGCATGGCGGCCATGCCAAAAACATGGCCGCCGACAGATTATTTCACTTCTTTAAAACCAGCGGCTTCAAGGATTTTCTGTGATTGTTTCATGCTAATCCCTTTGCTGGTGTCGCCACTGATCATAGTACCAGCAGCTTTTTGCAACTCTTTGAGATCAACTTTTTCCATATCTACAGAGACAGTTTCTTCTGCCCAGCTGTCTTTATAGGTTAATTTTTCTTCTACACCAACAAGATTCTTATATTTGGCGCTGATTGGGTCAAGGATCTTCGCGGCATCTTCTTTATTTGCAGCGTTGATAGAAGAGTACATAATTTTATTTTCAGAAGTTTGCTTCAGTACCTTGTCGCCTTTGTAGGTATAGGTAACAGCAATTTCAGAGCCATTCAGATTGGCGGTAAATTTTTTGGTTTCTTCTTTATCACCACAGCCAGCGAGGGAAAAAACGAGAACGGATGCCACCGCCATAGAAAACAGTTTATTAAAAGCCTTCATGTAAAACTCCATTTTTAAATATCAAAATATCAGCGCCCTGGCATTGTTGACCTGGTCGTTTGCCAGTGGCGCTATAGGATATGCCTGTTACAAGGGGTTGAGCAGTCCGAATCAGGAGTAGAACGACTAATTAAGGGGTTTGTCTGGTAAATCCGCCAGTAATAGCACCAAATGTTCATAAAGCAACACGCTGTTATTCAATATGGCGCTACGTTTTTCCTCTTCTGTTTGCTGCAATTGATGTAACAAATGCGCCAGTCGGGAAAAACCAAATGCTGCTAACTCATTTGTCAGCATTTCAGCCTGATTCATAAGACTCCTTTCCTGGTAACGCCAGCCGTTATGTAACACCTGGATCAACAATGACTGACAGCGCTCTAAAAGCTTGTGAGCACTGGACGGCACCGGAAGAACATTGTCTGAAGGTAGCGGTGCCACAGGCGCAGTTTCTGCGTCCAGTGCCCAGGCGCGGGTTTTTGTCATCATCACCCGTGGTTCCAGTGTCAATTGCCCCTCAGCAAAATTGATAAACCCAGAAACCAGACTAACGGGATCTTCTGTTTGTTGTAACAGAGCTGCCATGCGTTCAACAGCAAAGGGCGCACTGGCTGAAGCTGGCAGTGATAACGTCAGCACATTATCTTCACCTTCGCCACTGATTACCTGCGCATCCAGTGTCTGCCGACTGCTGTCCCAACCGAGTGAAATGCACTCTTCTACTGGCAGAATAAATAAGTTATCGACCTGGTTAAGCGGTCGTATGGCGGCTGGCGGACGTTGGCGTAAATATTCCCGCAAAGCCACAATGCCCGGCTGGCGCAGTGGTGCGCTCAACATTTGCCAGGCATCAGGCGACAGCGGAACAACACTGCTTAAGCGGTTGCGGGTAGCTAACAGCAACTCGCCATCAGCACTGCGTTTTGCTGCTTGTGAAACAATTTGCCCACCCGCCAGCGCGCCAGCCTGAAAACTAAACAGCCGCCGTTTTGCCGCTGGAGAGTTATCCTGTTCACTTCTCGGCCAACTGCGCGAAAGATGCAAAATACTGCCGGTGTCGGGATCGGTGAACCAGATGCGTAAACCATACCGCTCATTATCCTGCCAGCAACGCATACCTAGTGACACCAGCCGCAAATGATCAAGCTTTGCTTCGCCAGCAATGCCTGCGCCAATGACCGTGCGCCACGGTATGGGCGGTACTTCACCGACACTGTCACGTCGCGCCATCTCTTGTGCACTGTTCAAGCGACTGGTTAACGCCGCAAGCTGGCACAAGCATTTTCCGGCATGATAGTAGCTGGCGCGGGCGTGGAAGGCATCAACGCTTGCCCGTAGCTGTCGTAGTGATTCACTTACCCAGCGCCAGTTGCAGCGTTCCGCCGCTTGCTGCGCGCGGCTGAAAGCAGCCTCGTAATGAATAAGCGGCTGGCTGATGCCGCCAAGCCATAACGCCTGGCTTAATTGCTGAACATATTGACGACACGCGTTGCCCTCGTCGCTGGAAAACGGATCGTCAGATGATGTGACGTGTTCGCTGCGCATCTGCCAGATTAAATGAGTAAATTCCGCTTGCTGCGCTTTGGCCTCGACGAAGGCCTGCACAGCCAGCACGACATGTTCACACAGCGTGCCTTCAATACAATCACAGCGTGCGAAACGAATGCTGCTGCGGGAATAAAAACGCACATCGCTCATCGGTAAGCGGGCAGAGGGAATTTCGCCCGGCGTGCAGAACAACTCAATGGTGATGCCTTTAGCGACCAGCGCCTGCGCGCGTTTGCGCGTGGTATTGGGCAGGGTAGCCAGTTCTTCCTGCCAGATTGCCGGATCCCACTCTTCTTCTTTTTCCGTAGGCTGGGCGGTGGCACAAAGTCGTTGATAACTTAACACCAGCATCACGCGATGACGGCACATGCCGCTGGCCCCGCAGCTGCATTGAGCCTCTTTCAGTGCCTGACTGTTCGCCAGCCGGGTACGGACACCGTCACTGAACGTGGCGATTAAAGCGCCGTTCTCATGGCAGATTTCCGGGACATTGCCATTTTCCAGTTCCTTAAGGCTGCGCTTCACAAAACCAGCATTGCTTAACGCCGTCAGGGCCTGCGGTGTCAGTTCTAATAATTCCGGACGTAGTGAATTCATGACTGAAGATTCTCCGCAAGCCAGGTAGCCAGTTCGCCTGGCGTCATCGCGGCTATTTGTGCGCCGACATTTACCAGCGCCTAGGCTGTATCGCGGTCGTAGCAAGGTGTTGCGGTGCTATCGAGCGCTGCCAGTCCCAGCACTTTGATGCCGCTCTGGACACACTTTTTCACCTGATGCGTCAGCAATGATGATGAACCCCCTTCATAAAAATCGCTCACGAGGATGATGACGCTTTTCGCTGGTTGTTCAATAAGTTGCCGACCATATTCCACGGCGCTGGCGATATTGGTCCCGCCACCCAGCTGTACTTTCATTAATAACTCTACCGGATCGGCAACGTCTGCCGTGAGATCGACGACGCTTGTGTCAAAAGCGACCAGATGGGTGCGGATACCGGGTAACTGCCATAAACAGGCCGCCATCACCGCTGAGTGGATCACCGAATCGACCATTGATCCGCTTTGATCAACCAGTAACACCAGCTGCCATTGTTCGCTATGGCGTTTAATTCGGCTGTTAAAGCGGGGGGATTCGATATACAACTTGCCGTGTTGCGGGTGCCAGTGTTGCAGGTTGGCGCGCAGAGTACTTTTGAAATCGAAATTACGCGCCAGTGGAATTAATGAGCGGCGACGGCGATCGCGGACACCTGAAAAAGCCTGACGAACTTCCTTTGCCAGTCGCGCCATAATTTCTTCAACAACCTGGCGCACTATCCGGCGGGCGGCAGCCAGCACTTCGGGATTCATCAGATGTTTGGTGTGCAAAACGGCGCGTAACAGGCTTTCAGAGGGCTTCATACGTTCCAGCACGTCGAGATTTGTCACTACATCTTCAATGCCATAGCGCAGTACAGCATCGCTTTCCAGCCGCTCAATCACCTGTTGCGGAAACAGCGTGTGAATACTGTTGATCCAATCAGGGGTGGTGAGATTTGAGCCACCTAATCCACCGGAGCGTTCACCACGCTGGAGCCGTTCAGGATCGCGCCCGTACAGCCATTCCAGCGCGTGGTCTATCCGCCGGGCGTTGTCATCCAGCCCACAAAGCGTCGTTTCTGCCGCTTCGCCAAGAATTAATCGCCAGCGTTGTAGATCACGAGAGGTCAGAAGATCGTTCAGTTCAGACATGGAAAACTCCCCAGTGTTGCAGTGATGCCAGTGCCTGCTGTTCGAGCTGTTGATGATGTGCAATGGCTTGCGGTGGGCAATGCAACGGCATTTGCAGCGCCGAAACGGGAAGCTGAGCGAGCTGGTAATGCTCAAGCACCTGATGCGCCAGCGTCCCGCGTTCTCGTGGCGGTAGCCAGGCCATCGCCGCGCGCAAATCGGGCAGGGCGTTAATAAAATCGGCGTCACTCAGTTGATTCAAATGGCTGCTGAAACCGGCGATAAATGCAGGCTGACTGGCCAGTTGATGGCGGGCCAGCGCCAGCAAACCGTGCAGCGCCTCGCCAGATTGTGCTGGGGATAATTGCGCCAGCATCGTCAGCGCCGCTTCGGCACTGGCGTTGGGATGTTCCAGACGCATCAGCGCGCCAAGGGCCGCACCGCGATCCAGCGCTGGGGCATGAATCGCCTGACTGCGACGTTCCAGTAAGGCTACCGCCGCAGAAAGCGAAACGCCGGGTAAATTAACGCCGCTATTTAGATCGCGCAGGATATGGCAAAGCGCCTGCCAGCTATGCAGGTGAGCGTGAAACTCCTTCTCATCCGGCCTGCCGTTGGATTCACATAGCCACAGTGTGCGATCGATAGCCGCGTATAACGTCGTCTGTAATATCTGCGCGCCTTGCATACCGCTGATTTCATCGAGCTGCCACAAGGCGTAAAGCACTTCCAGCGCCAGGCCCATTTCGGCAAACTGATTTTCCTGGGCGATTAATAATGTGAGTTGTTCCAGTAATTGCTGACTGAAGGACGCCAGACCCGCTAACGCTGCCTGGCTAAGACATGTGGTGATGCCGCTGATTCCACCCGCGTCCAGCATATCGGCTTCTAATTTATTCCGTGCGGCCTCCTGGAGTGTGGCACCAAAGCAGGCGGCTTCAATCAATGCCGCATGTTGGCTAAGTGGCTGGGTTAATGTCCAGCATTCTTCACCGTTGCCCGCCAGCGTCAGTGTACTTCCGTGCTGGCGCACAATGCCGGGAATCTCCAGTATTGCCAATCGATGTAGCACCTGACTTTGCGCCAGTCCATCGGGGGTAAAGCGATTTAAGGTAAGCTCCGCCGGAAGAGAGATTCCGGTACGTTCCAGTTCGCAGGTGACATCTTTTGGCAGAGGTGGCTGTGGCGTCGAGGGGGCAAGTTTACCGAATCCGTCACCTGCTAATGTGTCTATCAACGTTAGCAGAATCGGATCGGTATCGGGATGAATAACGCCGCGATAGCTCCACGGCAACGGCGCGTTCAGGGCTTCTTTGATCAGCGAGCCTGCTATAGCATCCAGCCAGTCAGTGCGTAACGGTAGTGTATGACCGCGCAACTGTGCCAGTGCCATCGCATGCAGATGAGCGGCAGCCATATCCACTGTTGAAGCAGGCAATTTGTGCTGGCGCAAACGGGTAAGAACCGTTTTTAGTAGTTGTTCACCTGCCTGCTGCAAACCTGACTGCCAGCACCAGTTTTGCCAGACCGGGGCTGGCATTCCGGAAAGGTATCCTGCCAGCACATCAAGGCGCTTTTCACTGTATGGCGTGAGATAGCAACCTGTAACGGCATCTGCCAGCGAAGGCAATTCTGGCTTGTTCATTTCTTGCAAACATTCGCGCCACATTTTTGCCAGTGCCGGAGCGTGCCAGCCACCACAGACGACTAACACGCCGCCATTGTTTTGCTGCATCGCCCATGCAATCCAGTGGGCCATAAAGGCTTCGCGCTGACGATTGAGCGCATCGCCGGGGGAGTCGCCCCGCAGTTGGGCAAAATAGTGCGCCAGTGCAGAGGATAATGCAGGTTGCTGGCTTTCATCTTCGAACAGGTGATCCCACAGGGTGTCGCTGTTATCCATACGAGTGGCACGCAGCAACAAAGCCTGGCTTTCCTCTTGCGTACCGGGTGACTCGTCCTCTTCTTCACTCTGCGCCCAGCAAGGCAAATCGATGAAGTAAGTTTGTGCCTGAATACGACGTGCGGCTTGTAGCGCCTGCCACTCCGGCGAAAATTCAGCAAATGGCGTCCAGGCACCACGCCCGTGGGCAGCACCGTCCTGATACTGGCAATAACTGTAAATCGCCACCGGAAGCTGGTGGGCTAAAAACAGTTCGTCTATCCGGTCATTAAAATCCGCCGGGCCTTCAATCAACACGTATCGCGGCCGCTGGTTTTCGATTAACGATTTCACCAGTCGGGCGCAGGCCGGACTATGATGCCGGATGCCGACAATTAACGGCTCGCTCATGCATCTTTCCTCACGGCAGGCGGTGGCGAGCTTGATAATAAGCCTGCCAGTGAGCTTCTTTATGTGTAGCGACACGCTGTTCGAAGTAACGGCGAAGACGTGCGCGATCTTCTTCGTTATCTTTGACGATGGTTCCGGCAATACAGTCTACCAGGTCGGCAGGTTCCCCCGCGCGATTCGCTAAAAACCAGGCGCGGACACCGACAGCGTGAGCTACGTTAACGGCTTCAGCGGTCGACATAATCGCTGTAAGGGTATCCATTGAGGTTTTCTTTTCGCCGTTGGCACGCAGATCGCGGAAGGTGCGGACCAGTAACTCCAGTACCGCGTCAGGCACTTTATGCGGAATACCGCTATGTGCCAGCAAGCGTGCCGAAGCGCTGGCGACCAGTTCCAGCTCCTGGGCGAAATCCATAATCGGAAAAACCGTTTCAAAATCGAAGCGACGCTTTAGTGCCGCGCTCATTTCATTGACGCCGCGATCGCGGGTATTGGCAGTGGCAATAATATTAAAGCCTTCTCGCGCATAGAGCTGACTGGCTTCACCAGTGAGTTCCGGCACCGTCATTACCCTGTCAGAAAGCATACCTAACAGACAGTCTTGTACTTCCAGCGGTGTACGCGTTATCTCTTCAAAACGGACAATTTTGCCGTCGCGCATTCCCTGGTAAAGTGGGGCAGGGACCAGCGCTTCCGTTGACGGGCCATGGTTGATAAGCAGGGCGTAGTTCCAGCCGTACTTGATTTGATCTTCGGTGGTAGATGCGCCGCCCTGGATGGTTAACCCGGCATCGCCGCTAATAGCGGTTGCCAGTAATTCAGACAGGAGAGATTTTGCGGTGCCAGGTTCCCCCACCAACATCAAACCGCGCCCGGTAGCAAGAGTGACTAACATGCGTTCGACAGCGGAGGGACTAATCACGACTTTACGGCTGATATTTTGCGCGCTATCGCCAAGAATAAAAGCACGGGCCGCAGGCAAACTTAACTGCCAACCGGGCGGGCAAGGTGCGTTATCATTTTGCTTTAATTTTGCCAGTTCATCGGCGTATAACACAGCGGCAGGTGGACGCTGCAGATGATTATTCTGCGTTGACATATATTCATCCCTGAAATGTATTAAGAAAATAAAAAATATTCTACGCGCAATAAATGTTTGGCGCATTAGTTGTTTGAGCGGAAAATATCTGGAAAGCAGATCACAGTAAATAAAAAAACCTGCTGGTGAGGCAGGTTCTTTTATTTACTACTTTGACGATAACTTGCTGATTGTGCAACATTTCGTACCAACGAATGAATTATAACCATATCCACATCCCGTTGCAATTCAGTGAGTGAGATTTATAATCCTGCCCGTTGGGAAGTTGTGCCGGATCGGACCAATTTTAAGTCCTGGCTGCCGGACGGGTGGTGCCGCAGGTGGTGCCCTGATCCGGAGAGCAACGTTTCGTACCAACATACGTAAACCAGTATCGACAGGCAGTGTAAGGGTAAGGTCCTGGTGTTGCGCTCCTTAATAAGGAGAGCGGATGGACACGCTGACACAAAAGTTAACCGTGCTCATTGCCGTACTGGAGTTATTAGTGGCTCTGTTACGGCTGATTGATTTGTTGAAGTAACGGGCAAATTGAAACGCATCTAAGGGGGAATACCTCTTCCCCCTTTAATAAAATGATTACATCTTCCATTAATTCACCCGATAACTTTTTTCTTATTTATAAATTCATCGATTTTATAATTAACGTACATTTGACCGGGATGTGAGTTCTTATGGTGGATTATGGGCAAAAAATATCTGGAAAGCAGATCGCAGAAAATAAAAAAACCTGCTGGTGAGGCAGGTTCTTTTATTTACAACTTTGACGTTAAGTTACTGATTATGCAACATGGCGCCCCAACGAACGAATTATAACGACCTACGGACCCCGTTGCAATTAAGATAATGAGATTTATAATCCTGACTGTTGGGAAGTTGCGCCGGATCGAACCAATTTCAAGTCCTGGCTACCGGACGGGTGGTGCCGCAGGTAGTGCTCTGATCCGGAGTGCAACATGGCGACTCAACATACGTAAACCAGTATCGACAGGCAGTGTAAGGGTAAGGTCCTGGTGTTGCGCTCCTTAATAAGGAGAGCGGATGGACACGCTGACACAAAAGTTAACTGTGCTCATTGCCGTACTGGAGTTATTAGTGGCTCTGTTACGGTTGATTGATTTGTTGAAGTAACGGGCAAATTGAAACGCATCTAAGGGGGATTACCGTTTCCCCCTTTAATAAAGCTATACTCGCCATGCTTCAAGTTGCATATGCTGCGGCTGCGTTCGTTCACTCCAGTCACTTACTTTAGTTAGCTCCTGGGGATTCACTCGCTTATCGCCTTCCTGCAACTTGAATTATTTAGAGTATATTATTCTATTTCTTGGTTGAATATATTCTGTAGTTCACGATTAAAAATGGCGATTACAGTTTCTGGTGATTCACCTCGTAATTTTCGCTCATCAATAAATTCATCTCCTATATAAATCAACGCATCATTTATTAGCGGGTCGGCATCATCTCTATCACGTTGATGAAATGTTGGACGTAGCCGGAATCGTTCCTGTCGATAGACGGAACCTGTAAATAATTCAGAGCATTTATGGATCTCAAGTCTGAAGGAAAACGGATCTTCAGGTACAGGGACTTCATAATCATAAGTAGCGACCAGCTCTTTTTGCACGATCATCGCTTTTCCCGGTGGTAAGTCGTGTTGATAACGGGCAGTCGCATCACTGCCCGCTGTGTTTTAATGGAAAATGACGTCAGGTGCGCTTAACGCTTCACTCAAATCAAACGTATCGAGTTCGGCAAAAGTGACAGATTTATTGTCACGGTACACTCGAAGAGAACGGAAGCTCATTAGCGCTTTGCTATCAGCACTGTAGTGGTTAAAACCGGGTGAAAATTTAAGGACCAGCCGGTACTCGCCCAGGTCATAGACAAATGCGTCCTCAAAACCTGACTCCCAGCCTTTGTATCGCATTCCCATAAGTTGCCCAACGGTTGCGGATTTACCTTCCCAGCGAGTCAGGCTGTTACTGGCTGACTCGTCAGGTGTGAGCAGCACTGTGCGCCGCATCAACTGGCGAAAAGGCGGCATAATTTCGTAATCGGCAAAAACCTGTGCAAATTCACTGCGCATTTCTGCTGTCATTTCTAACGGGTGGGCAATGCCAATCAGATCATCCGCAGGCAGGTCAATTGGCTCATCTTGTGCGTTGCAGAATTCCCCCTCTGCGGCCACACGAAAGGCGTTGAGTAAACGACGCGGTTCATTTGCCGGATAAACCGCCCATATTAATCGCTGAGTAACCAGGCGAGTAAAGGGATGATTAACAAACAGAGAATGAAAATCTGCCAGCGACCAGCGTCGGGTGGTGCGTAGGGCAGTTTCAAGACGCGGGAGCAGGTTTTTGCTCACCTGAGTGGCATCTTTTTTTAGCCCTTTTAGTCGGGCCAGTGCCTCGGGCGCTTTCAGTTGATCGTCATCGGCGCGCAACCGGGGAACACTTTTCTGGCGAACGTTTTGCTGATCAAAGATAACCGGGTTGAGGTTTTCATCGAAGCGAACGGTAAACTGCCGGGGTCCAAAATCAAATATCAACGCCTGCGGATCATCCAGGCCCAGTGTTGGGACTAATCTGTCCGCTAACTCTTCCTGGCTTAGTCCACGATTTTCTGCGACCACCTGAAGAAATTCCGCCGCGTTATCACGTAAGGGACGGGATTTCGCCCGTTGCGATATATGATGCAGCTGTATCAGCGCCATATCATTATTCATCAGGGTAAGTATGTTCAGGCCACTGACGGCACGGGCAGATTTGCCTTCCTGTGGCCAGGCGAGGATCTGTGTTGTCAGATCCCGAGCCGTGCTTTCGTCACCAAAGAGACTTAACGCCAAAAAAGCCCAGTTGTCTTTTGCGGGGGCGCCAGCCTGTTGCCAGGCGGTGAAGAGATCCCAGGCAAAAGCGGCCAGCGTTTGTGGCTGGCAGAACGTTTTCAGTTGTTCCTGCCCACAATAAAAACGTCCGCCCTGGGTAAAGCGCAGCATTTCGCCGATAATTTCCAGAGCATCATCAGTAACAGGTTGATTATTATTTATAAGTCGTGGTCTGGACCACATTGTCGGATGCCAGAAATCAGGAGCTTTTGGAATGCGTGCTGGGTAAATCTCTATTGGACTCTGTTTAAGTAATTGCTCCAGGGCAGGCCATACATCTGTACGCTGCCAACGATTGGCTACAGTTTGTAGCAATTCGCCATGTCCTTGTTCATACAGTAAACGCAGAGCATTGAGTGCCGCTTCGCTGTTATCGCCAGACCTGGCAAAGATTAATAGGATCAGCGCCGTAGCCGTATGCTCCGGCCATTGTAAAATCCACTGGCGAGCCAGATTACGCTGGCCTGCAAAACGATGCCAGACGCGGGCAATGGGTAACGCCAGTTCTGTTGCGCCAAAATGAATCAGCAGCGGAAATATCTCTTTGGGATGTCGGGCAAAGGCGGCGCTTAAACCGGGCAAAGCATCGGTACCCAGCACACTTAACAGATATTCCACCCCGGTGTAATGAAAATCAGCCGCGACAATTTGTTGCCAGCACGATACCGCCATTTCGCGTGGCATTTGCGCGATAAGGTACAGGTTCCACACTCCCCAACGCTTTTCATCAGTGTAATTAAATTTGCGTTGGAAAGTTCGCCACCCCTCCATCAACGCAACGCTATCTTGTGCCAGTAATGCGCTGGCGGCCTCTTCCCGGTAGTGTTTATTTTCAGTCTGTTTTGCCTGATAATTGAGCAATCTTCCTACTGAAGTATGTGTCTCTAGTTGATCGGTATCCAGAGCATCCAACTGTCCTTTGAGAATAAACTCATTAAACTTCCACCTGTGATCTTCAAAACCTAATTCCCGCAAGAAGGTATCTGCCCCTCTGTTTACGAGACGTTCGTCAAAAGACATGGCGCTAAAATGGTCAATTGCAGTTTGCTGTTCCGGCGTCCAGTGTTTATTCGGCGACCTGTACGCTTGCGGTACAAGCGTAAGTTCAGGTAGCGAAAAGTGAGTTAAGGAAGTCTTTTTTCTGCCACGCCACGGTGGTGAAACGAGGATTTCAGGCAGACTACTGTTATCGGTGCTATCAATAACCGGTTTTGGCGAAGCCGATAAATAACTATTCACCACTGCCCGGGCTTGAGTACTTAACCACGGGATCACCTCTTCTGCCAGTTGTGGCTGCGATGCCATCAGCGTTTGTAACAGCGTACGCCAGTATTCATCACGTGCTTTTTGCTGTGCAGGCAGCTTTTTGTCTTCGATGATAGGATAACCAGGGCGCGCAGGGGATTCTTTTAACGCCAGTAGTTCTGCCAGTGCGGCGAGCGTCGCATGGGGAAAGTTTTTACTGTATTTAGCCACACGCTGCAGGCTGGGTTTGTTTTTATCGGCAACTAACAGCAAGATGCGAATAACTTGCGGATGGTTAATTTGTACCAGCAGGCTACCGCAATCTTCTTTATGGGCATACATCGCGAGGCGTGGAACGGCTGCAATTCCTTGTTCGCGCAAAAGGGCAGCGCAGGCCGCGTAGCCGAAGTGGTTTTCATGCGACATGTAGCTGGCTTCGCGATCGCTAAATATATCCTGGCTCCAGTAGCGTTCGAGTTTTCTCACCGCTCTGGGGTCATTAGCAACAACTTTTAACCACTCCTTAGAATGAAAATGAGTCCGCGGGCATTCAAGGCCTACCAACTCATTGGCGATTTCTGGTTTCTCCGGGAGGATGAGTGCAATAAAAGGACGGCGAACTTTGGGTATTCCTGGCAGTGCGGCAATGAGTTTGTCGGCGCAACGCTGCCAGCAGCTTTCCTCTGCCAGAGAGAGATGCTTACGCAATCGGAGATCGAATTCGTTATAGGTTTCTGAGCGATAACCATAGCCATAGTCCTCCTTCTGATACTGCAATGTTACTACCAGAGGATCACTCTCATAACACCGTACAATAAACTGGCGTGCAATCACCACTTCAGTCGTATATTCCAGTCCCTCTTGTTGGACGATTTCGTCGAGTAACTGTTGGCTATCATTTTGCGCGATACAGGCTAGCGCCGCCATTGTCCGGGCAGGAATTGAGGGTTTGTGCTCGCCGATCAAGTTGATGGCCTGCGTGATGGCGGACTGCCATTCCAGTGAAAAATTTTCATAACGCCAGACAATGTTTTTTTTCTTCTCAGCAATGTGTAGCAATTTATCACCCAGTGTCTGGATGAGGCTTTCAGTGATAACAGGCACCGGTTCGCCCGGCCAATTGCGATGGCTGAGTGGTGTTTTGCCTTTTTTATATTTCAGTTCCAGTTGGGCGTTATCCGCCAGCCACGGTAATTCCTTGTCCATGCTCTTTCCTTACTCAAACAGGGCTTCGATGTCGTTAATTAACTCGCTGGCGGTGATGTCATCGAGTGCGAAGAACTGCGCTTCCTGTGTTGAATTAATCCCCCAGCCATAGCTTTCTGCTTTGCCTTCCCATAGCCACAGCTTGCTTAAGAGTTGCTCGGCACTGAGTTCGGCTGGCGACATACCAACTGCAAATCCTTCATCGATTTCCATGATTAATGACCAGCGGCCCAGAGGTTTGATCATCCAGCCGATCCAGCCTCCGTCTTGCGGTTCACCACGCACCCAGCCTTTATTCGACAGCCCCATAACCCGACCGCTCGGGCATTTTCTGCCTGCCCAGCGGGTCAATTCGCTGGCATTGCGCTCGGTTTCTGTCAGGGCGTAACTGTTACGGTCGAGCTGGCGGAACGGCGGTAGCAGTTCGTAGTCGGCAAAAAGCTGACCAAAGGCGGCAGCATCCGTGGGTGATATTTCCAGAACGTGAGGAATGCCAACAGAGATATCGCCTTCCGGCAGGGTGAAAAGATCATCGTCAGCGGTGCTGTAGCTGTTATCTTCTGCCACCCGGAAACAGGCCAGTAGCTCGTTTTCGGTGCTATAAACGCCCCAAATCAGACGGCGGGTTAAGTGGCGAACCAGCGGATGCTCAACCAGGAAGAGCTGAAAGTTTTCCGGTGACCAGCGGCGACGCAGGCACATGGCGGATTCCAGCCTTGCCACCTGCTGGGCGGCAACGGTACGCGCATCTTTTTTCAGCAGTTTGTAGCGGTTAACTGCATCGTTCGCTTGGGTTTCATCATCGCTTTTGTTCGGTTTAGGCAAGTCTTTCAGGCGGCTGCCGGAAGCATCACGCACAAACGGTTTTAAGGTTTCATCAAAGCTGACGGTGAACTGCCGTGGCCCGAAATCCAGCAGCAACGAACCGTTATCATCCAGACCGAGATCCGGTGCTAACCGATCTTCAAGCTCCGCCACCGTGAGTTCGCGGCTCTCGGCAATGTCGGCAATTTTTTCTTTTGCCCGCTCCTGTAATGCTTTGAATTTCAGTTTCTGGGCGATGCCGTTAAGCTGCATCAGGGCGATATCACTACCGATAGCAGCGAGAATATCCAGCCCGACGGTGGCGCGTTTATGCTGGGATTCACCAGGCCAGGCGCGAATCAAAGGCGTCAGTTTGCGGGCGGTATCATCGTTGCCGAGAACACCTAACGCAGTGAACGCCCAGCTTTCTTTCGACGGTGCGCCAGCGGTCTGCCAGGCGGTAAACAGATCCCAGGCAAACTCAGCCAGTGAGTCGGCAGTACAGGCGTCTTTCACCTGTAATAACCCCGGATACAGCGTATCTTCCTGAGGGAAGTGGAGCATTTCACCGAGGTGGAAGAGGGCGCTATCTGGCAGTGATAGGATGTTTGCTTTTAATACCGGGCGCGTCCAGAGCGATGGCTGATAAAAGGCCGGAAGAGTGGGGATTTTTGTCGGGTGATTATCTAAGGGATCGAGCGCAAGCAGAGCGTTCACCGCGTCTGTTACTTCCGGCTGGTTATAACTCCGGGCGATTTCTTGCAATAATGGCTGATGACCGTTTTCTGTAAGCATACGCAAGGCAGCGCGGGCGTTGTCCTGCGCTTCACCGGCTTTGCCGAGCGCCGCGGGCAGCAGGCCGGTAATGGCGTGTTCCGGGTATTTCAGCAGCCAGCTACGGGCGTCTTGTCGTAGGGTTTTGAGTTTGTTGAAGGCGCGGGCGATCAGTGGCGCTAATTCGATAGCCGCAAAATATTGTGCTACAGGCAGAGCTTCTTGTGGATAGCGTGAAAAGGAGTGAATAAAACCCTGTAACCCAGCGAGTTGCAGGTGCGTCATGACAAACTCGACACCGACGTGTGGCTCTTTACTGAGGACATTCCACGCCTGCGCTGTTTTTTCGATAGGCAGGGCGGCTAACATGTAAAGCTGCCATTCCCGTTGATAGGAGTGCCAGAAGGTTTTAAATTCGCTGATCAGCGCAGAATAATCTCCCCTCTGCCAGAGTTCTACAACAGCATCAGACGCTTTCATATACTGGCCATTATTCCAGCGATTGAAACCCAGACGTGCCAGGTAGTTCTGAATATCCTCTTTTTGGCCGATGTCTATTTGATGTGCGTGCCAGCGATGCCTTGCATGAATCTCTTTTTCTGCCGTCTCGGTCAATGTGCAGCATGACTCCAGCGGTAATGGCGTTAAATCCAATACCGGCATTACAGATTTTTTCTTTCTCGAAAGCCAGGGCGGTGAGACTAATATGGCTGGCAGTAGATCGGCGCTGGCATGGTTTGAGGGCTGTGTCAGTTGTTGCAGGCATGATCTCAGCACTGCAACTGCGGGTGTTGAGAGCCAGGGAGTAGCCTGTTCTGCTAGTGCCGGTCGCGAGATAAGCATCGTCATCAGCATAATGCGCCAACTATTCTCTTCTTTTTGCGCAAGAAGTTCCGCCAGTGCTGCCAGTGCTGCGTGTGGGAACGCAGTGCAAGCCTTAGTCATTCGTTCATGGCAGCGTTTAGTTTTGCCAGACACACGTATAAGTAGCATTAATGCTTGTGGGTGATTGATCTCTGCGAGAATACTTCCACAAAGATCAGCATAAGCATAGGGGGCGAAGCGAGCGATTCCGGCAATCCCTTGCTCCTGCAAAACGGTGACATTCCAGATGCAACCATGGTAATAGTCATTAAAAAGGTCGTACGCGCAATAAGATTCCAGTGCTTTGAGCAAGGAAGATTCTTGTACAACAAGTTTCAGCCATTCAACAGTTTGAATATTTTTCTGCTTCAGTAACCGTCGTGTGACTTCTTCTGCAATCTCCGGGCGTTCCGGTAGCATTAGCGCTACCATCGGTTGTTGAATGGGAGGAATATCAGGCAAAGCTGTAATGAATTTATCTACACAGCGTTGCCACAAAGTTTCTTCTGCTAGAGCCAAATGCTTACGCAGTCGAACGTCAAAGGGGGTAACACAATGTGCATGGTTTAATAATGGCTGAAAAGTAATGTGTATGCTTGTTCTGTGATAAGTGCAATCGAACGAGATATATTGCATGGCAATAAACATATCCACGGCAAATTCTAGTCCGTAGACATAGACAATTTCATCCATGAGTTCAGGGCATTCGCCCCAGAATTTACGCGAAACCAGAACAACCTGTACAGCCAACGCAGCAGGAGAAAGTGGACCATTAGCGAGAGCTTCATTGATATTCTGTTGCCAGTTAGCAGAACATGCACTGAAATCGTATGTTGTTAATTTTCCTGATAGATTATGAATATTCTGGCCTAAATTCAGAAGGAGGCTGTCTTGTGGTTTGCTTACAGCATCCCCAGGAAAACGTCGGGAAGGTAAGGCCTCCAGAGACTTTTTCTCTGATAAATGGATAGTGGAACCATCTGCCAGCCACGGGCATGGTGTCTCAGCAGCTTCAACAACCATACTTTGGTCAAATACGACTGTGGTTTCTGCCACGCCAGTTGTATCTACTTCGACCGTTTCTATTTTGATTGCGGGCTGGGATGGCGAAGATAATTCTTCCGCATACCCCTTCTTCACCTTCTCCGCAATCAGCCTCAGTTCCGCTTTTTCCGCCGCCGCAGCATCAGCAAAGCTTTTTACCTGGCTTTGCCCGTTGGTACCAACTTTGCCCCAACTAATATGCAGCTCGTTTCCCTGTTGCTCCACTGCCCAGAATTTATGTGATTTTTCGTCCTGATAAATATAGGTTTTCATTGTTAAATCCTTTTAATCAAACAGTGATTCAATGTCGTTAATCAGCTCGCTGGCGGTGATGTCGTCGAGCACGGAGAAGGGATAAACCGATTTGTGCGACGTCTGTTTGTACAAATGAATGTGGTCAATTGTTTGGCTATCGCTGATTTCGGTGACGGGCAATCCAACACAGAAGCCGGGTGTCACACTCAGTTCGACGTAGCCACCATCCACAGCTTTATAAAATGAGTAATAGCCGCCACCATCCAGAACATCGCCCCGTTGCCAGCCTTTATTCATCAGCCCGGCGACGCGCCCACTCGCTGCCTGGCGACCAGCCCAGCGCTGCAAATCGCCGCTGCTTTTTTCTGAATCAGAGAGCTCAGACCCGGGGCGATCAAGTTGACGGAACGGTGGCAGGAGTTCGTAGTCAGAGAACAGTTGGGCAAATTCAGCAGCCTGCATGGTCGGGATTTCCAGCACATGCGGGATACCGATGTTGCCCTGCGGAAGGGTTAACGGGTTATCCTGACCGTCGCTAAAACTGCTATCCTCTGCCACGCGAAAACAGGAAATAAGCTGATTATCAGCGTCATAAATGCCCCACATCAGACGTTGGGTGATATGACGAACCAGGGGATGCTCAACAAGAAACAGACGGAACTGTTCTGCTGTCCAGCGGCGACGCAGACACATGGCGGCTTCCAGAGGCGAAATCTGTTGTGCAGCTACCGTGCGGACATCTTTTTTCAACAATTTGTAGCGATTTACCGCTTCCTCAGCCAGTGTTTCATCATCGCTTTTGTTTGGTTTGGGCAGGTCTTTCAGACGGCTGCCGGAAGCATCACGCACATACGGTTTTAAGGATTCATCAAAGCTGACGGTGAACTGGCGTGGGCCGAAATCCAGCAGTAGCGAACCGTTTTCGTCCAGACCAAGATCGGGCGCTAGCCGGTCTTCCAGCTCTGCGACGGTGAGTTCGCGGCTTTCGGCTATCTGGGCGATTTTAGTTCTAGCCTGATCCTGCAAGGCTTTAAATTTTAGCTTTTGCGCAATGCCGTTAAGCTGCATCAGCGCGATATCGCTGCCGATAGCAGCAAGAATATCCAGCCCGACAGTGGCGCGTTTATGCTGGGATTCTCCAGGCCAGGCGCGGATGAGCGGGGTGAGTTTGCGGACGGTGTCATCGTTGCCCAGAATCCCCAGCGCAGTAAACGCCCAGTTATCTTTAGCGGAGCCACTGGCCGATTCCCAACTGAGGAAGAGATCCCAGGCAAAATCGGCGAGAGACTGCGGAGTACAGGCCTCGATTACCTGTGTAATCCCTGGGTAAAGGGTGGCTTCACGGGGGAAAGAGAGCATGGTGCACAGGTGCAGGATGGCTGAATCTGAAAGTGCCTTGCCATTACTGCGCAGAAGCGGGCGGTGCCATACTTCTGGCGAACACCAGGTGGGGAGTTTGGCGATTTTCTGCGGATAGTTTTCCAGCGGATCTGCGGCTAAAAAGTCGGTCAGCGCAGTCATTACCTCAGGTTGTTGGTAACGACTGGCAATTTTTTTAAGTAACGCGAGATGACCATTATTGACCAGGTAACGTAATGTCATCCGGGCATCTTGTTGTTCTTTAATTGGTTTACCCAGCGCAATGGGTAGCAGCCCGGTAATGGCATGTTCCGGGTAGGTGGTGAGCCAATATTCGGCGACATCTCGTACGGATTTTAACTGGCAAAATGCGCGAGCCATCATCATCGCAACTTCAGTTGCACCGAATTGAGCGGCGAGGGGAATTGCCTCCTTAGGATTGACCTGGGCATAACGCAACAGACCCGGTACTGTAGATATACCAAAACGCTCAACCACTTTTTCAGCACCCACGAGGTGCATGTGTGAGAGTCCATTCCAGATTGAGAGCGCTTTCTCTGCTGGTAGACGAGTGAGTATGGATACATAAAAGGTAATAAAACCTTCATAATCATACTTTGGTCGAGTATTTAACAACGATTCATAATCTTCCGTTTCCAGCAGACGAATGGCCGTTTTGGTTACGCCCCATTTAATATCGAATCTTTCTCGATCAGGATTATTCTCATCAAATGCTCCGCTTCTGAATCCCAGGCGGCGTAAGACTTCAGCAGTAGAAGGTATTTCTGCTTCGGGTTGTGGATGAGGTTTGGGGCCAATGGACTCCAGAGGCAATACGGGTAATGTAAATATCGTCGTGGCTGATTTATTCTTTTTCTTCAGCCAAATTGGATTAGTTATTATGCCAGGTAACTCACAAGCAGTGGCTATCTCTTCTTTAGCATGCAATTGAGGAAAATAACTCAGTAAGAGTTGTTTCTGTTCTTCACTCAACCAGGTGAGCGTAGAATGTAAGACTGCTGCGTTGCCAAAAATAATTTGTTCCAGTAACCGTAGCCAGGGTGAATTATTTTTTTTAACAAGCGTTGCGGTCAGTGCATAGATTGCGGCTTCCTGATGTAAATTTGCCGAGTATTCAACATTCTCAATGCTTTCTTGTTCTATTAATAACGCAATTGCCATTGGGTGATTAATATGTCTAAAATATCCATGCTCTGTATGGCAATATTTTAACCGAGGAAGTGCTTTTAATCCTTGCTCACGTAATAGTGTTGCAGCGCATATACGTGCCATCCACCATTCACTGAATAAATTGAGTTTACAGTGATTTCCTGGTAATAACTCTGTTGGTAAATCAGTAGCGACAACAGCCAACCATTCCGCTTCCGGATAATTCTCAAGACAAATTTCACGCGCTATTTGATTAGCGAATTCTGGTTTTTCAGGCAATAAAAAACCAATTAAGGGGCGTTTACGCGGTGCCATATTCGGTAAAGCAGTGATAAGTTTTTCCACACACCTTAACCATGTTTCTTTATCAGCCAGAGAAAGATGATTTCGCAAATGGAGGTCAATAACGCTGAAACCATTCTTATAACGTAAATCGGAAATCGTGTTGGTTAGGGTAATTTGAGGGACAGAATCTACAATGGAGTTTGTTGATAAGAATTCCCAGCGAACGTGAGCGAGACATGTTTTCAGCGCCTCGCTATTTTCCGGATCTTCATTTTTATCATCTGACATTTGTATTTTCTGTAACAACAACACGACTTCAGTGACATATTCCACACCGTGATGTTGTACAAGATAATCCATAACATCTTTAGCGTTACTCTCATCCTCCATAAGGATCTTTACCAACAAAAACAGGGCATCTGAGTAAGTTGATCCGGCAGTATTTTTCTGCTGAATACGTAAAATTGCTTCTTGCAGGCCTTGTTGCCATTCCGGGTGACAATGACTCGCATCAAAGCGCTGGAGTTGCGCGAGAAAATAGTGCTCCTCATGTTTGCTTTCCCATAACAGTGACCACAATGAGACATCTTTAGTAAATGTATGGACACTGTTGGATGGGAAGTTTCTGTTGCTAAAAAATCTATCGGTATCAACGATGATAGGATCGCTGTTCGATATCCATGGAGGAATGGCCCCGCGAGGCGTTACCGGAGTGTGTTCGCTTTGATTTGTGAAGTCATTCTCACAAGAAGAGTTAGCAATTTCATTTGTTTCGCCAGTCGATTGCACATACCCCTTCTTCACCTTCTCCGCAATCAGCTTCAGTTCCGCTTTTTCCGCCGCCGCAGCATCAGCAAAGCTTTTTACCTGGCTTTGCCCGTTGGTACCAACTTTGCCCCAACTAATATGCAGCTCGTTTCCCTGTTGCTCCACTGCCCAGAATTTATGTGATTTTTCGTCCTGATAAATATAGGTTTTCATTGCAAAGTCCTTTTAATCAAAAAGTGATTCAACATCGTTAATCAACTCGCTGGCGGTGATGTCGTCGAGCACGGAGAAAGTGGGTGAGGATTGCTTACCATAGCGATCATAAGGGGCGGTGATTTTTACGCTTTCGACAGGCAGCAGGTCGCTATACCCCGTTTCGCCATAAATTAATGAAAAAGGTTCTGTTTCAAGTTCGAGAGCGCCATAAGGGGTAGATTTGCGCATCGCATAGACGCTGCCGCTTTCTTCCAGAAGTTGCCAGCCTCGGCGCTCTAGCCCGACAATGCGCCCTGCCTGGCAAAGGCGTCCGCTCCAGCGTGTCAGTTCGTGGGTATTCCGTTCATTATCAGCAAGACGATAACTACCACGATCGAGCTGTTGGAAGGGGGGAAGCAGTTCGTAATCAGCGTAAATTGGCCTGAATGCAGCGGCAGATTCAGGGGGGATTTCCAGCATATGCGGAATACCGATGTTTCCTGCTGGTAGCGTGAATAGCTCATCCTGCATATCGCTGTAAGTGCTGTCTTCTGCGACCCGGAAGCAGGCAATCAGCGTGTTTTCCTCAGTATATACCCCCCATAACAGTCGTCGGGTTAAGTGACGTACCAGTGGGTGCTCCACCATGAACAGGCGGAACTGCTCTGTCGTCCAGCGTCTGCGCTGGCACATAGCCTGTTCCAGACGGGTAATTTGCTGGCTGGCGATAGCACGAACGTCTTTTTTCAACTGTTTGAAGAGGTTAACCGCGTCAGTTGCCAGTGTTTTATCATCGCTCTGGTTGGGCTTAGGTAAATCTTTCAGGAGTTTGCCGTTTGCATCGCGCACTACAGGTTTTAAGGTTTCGTCAAAACCAACGGTGAATTTGCGGGGGCCGAAATCCAATGTCAGCGAGCCGTTGATATCAAGCCCTAAATCCGGTGCCAGGCGGTCTTCTAGTTCGGCCATTGTCAGTCCGCGATTTTCGGCGACCATATTGATTTTGTCGCGGGCGTGTTCCTGCAATGCTTTGAATTTAATCTTTTGCGCAATGCCATTAAGCAGCATTAGCGCAATATCGCTACCGATACTGGCTAACACATCCAGCCCAGAAACCGCGCGTTTATGCTGGGATTCACCCGGCCAGGCCCGGATAAGCGGGGTTAGTTTACGCGCGGTGTCGTCATTGCCTAAAATCCCCAGCGAGGTAAATGCCCAGTTTTCTTTTGCGGGAGCGCCAGCTTCCATCCATGCCGTGTAGAGATCCCAGCCAAAGTCAGCCAGTGATTCCCGGGTGAAGGTCTCTTTGATGATCGCCAGCCCAGCGTAGGAGGTAATGTCGCGTGGAAAGCTCAACATTGTGCCGAGATGGCGCATAGCGTCATCGGGCAGAGGAAGGTTGTTACTTTTAAGCCGCGGTCTGCGCCATAAGGTGAACTGATAAAAGCCGGGCAGTGGGGCGATTTTTGCAGGATATTCTTCCAGAGGATCGCTATCAAATAATGTTGCCAGCGCAGCTAAAACATCAGGTTGATTATATCCTTGCGCGATTTTCTCAATCGTTTCTCGCTGGTTTAATTTCACTAGCAGGCGGAGCGCCTGGCGGGTACAATCACGATCTTTTCCTTGTTTACCCAGTGCCACAGGAAGTAGCCCGGCGGCGGCATGGTGTGGGAAGTTAGTCAGCCATTTTCGGGCATCTTCATAAGACATTTTTTTCTGTAATCGCTGCGCCATCGGTAATGCTAATTCGCTGACGCCCAGGAAAAGGGTGAATATCCACAACTGTTGTGGCTTACGTTGCAGACATTTCATAAACGCAGGAATGGCCGCATCACCAAAAATCGCCAGAATTT
This sequence comes from Escherichia sp. GZ89, assembly GCF_019366485.1. NCBI lineage: Bacteria > Pseudomonadati > Pseudomonadota > Gammaproteobacteria > Enterobacterales > Enterobacteriaceae > Escherichia > Escherichia sp. GZ89. The sequence continues at coordinate 178,148 of NZ_JAEOHX010000009.1, forward strand.
CTCTCTCGCCGGAGAATTGCTCTTCATTAATTATTTGATTGAGAAAAGAAATAGCATGCTGAGTGGGTAGGAAGCAGAGCGCGTACAACTGCCAGTGTCTGCTTCCTTTATTATGGTATTGCGCAAACTCTGCTTTCAGCGCGGGGAAATCGAAACGTAACAGGGCCTCAACTGCGCTTTGTGGTATTATTTTTTTTTCGTATTGTTCTTCTCCGGTTCTGCTCCATTCCTTAAACCCCAGTCGCCAAAGGATTTGCTGTTCTGGCGTTAAAGGGATGAAAGACGTTTCCCAGCTTTCCTTTTCAATTAGTGGCAGATTGGTAAATAAGGTTTGCTGTGATGCCTGATATTTCGCGATTTCACTGAATCTGGATATGTCAGTGTGACTGATTAACTCTGTAATTCCAGGTGTGATGTCAGTGACGGAAGGGATGGGAAGTACCGGTAAATCAAATACGGGTATTACATTCTTTTTCTTATTTATTGCCCACGGTGGAGCGACAAGCAGTTCTGGCAACATATCCGCAGTGGCATACTCACATTCTTTTGCTACTGACTGAGGACGACATTCAGATAAGATGCCTGCCGCTTTAGCATTAACCCAGGGAATGACGTCGCGTACTAACTCTGGCGTGACGGTAACCAGTTTGACAAGCGCGTTGCGCCACTGTGCATCTTCATGTATTGCCAGCAAAGTAGCATAAGCGGCAATAGCCGCAGCGGGATGTTTTTGGCAGGCTTTGCTTAAGTATTCCAGGTGCTTTTTCTTGCCATTTACACCGAGGATCAGAATTTGAATCGCATCCGGGTGATTCGTTTTCCATAGCCATTTGACAAGATCTTCAGTCTCGCTGATGCGCTCGAAGAGATAAGTGGGATTGTCAGAATGCTCTTCCACAAACTCAGTAAGTATCCGGCTTACACCGCGCCCCCCATTATTTGCCAGCAACATTGCCAGATAAGCGCGAAAATCACGATACAACGGTGGGAAGTCGTATTTTTCTGCTGTAGTCAGAGCTATATCATCGGTTACTACCAGTCTTAACCAGGTTATCGCCAGAACGTTTTGGTCTGCATAGCGTAGAGCCATAGCATTGGCAATATCCGGGCGTTCAGGGAGCAGTAACGCGGCAAAAGGTTGCCGTGCTGGGGATAGCGTCGGAATAGCAGTAAGCACTTTATCCACACAGCGTTGCCACTCATTTTCTGAAGCGAGTGAAAGATGATGGCATAGACGTTGATGCCAGTTCGGTAGCGATTCTGCTTCGTGATCTGGAGGAATAATGGTCGTGACGACGCCTTTTACTGATTTATATTTTAGTTGAAGAGCGAGAAGGGCGATTTCAACGGTAGTTTCCAGACCACAGCGAATGATTAAGTCATCGACCAGTTCATCTGCAGAGTAAGAATTCCAGAAACTCCAGAGCAATGCCGCATCAGATTGCGCACTCCCTGTCTGGTTATTACCCAGAATTCGCATTTGTACCTCAGCAAAAGCCTGCTGCCAGTTTTCTGGATAAGAACGGTAATTGTTGTCGGGGTCATATGCCCTGGTGTTATTCGCGATGCGCTTCCATATTTGACCATCTTTGTGCAGATAATTGATATCTCTGGGGCGAGAGCGATGTGGAAAAGCAAATCGGTTAATATCGTCGGTTAGCGGAATGGCTGCATCATCAGCCAGCCATAGGCGTTTGTTTTTACTCTCAGGTGAAGTTTCAACTTCAGGAGTGACTTTGGTGACGGGGGAGATATGCACGTTTGCCGAAGCGTCTTCCACATAGCCTTTTTTCGTTTTCTCTGCGATAAGCTTCAGTTCCGCTTTTTCCGCTGCTGCAGCATCAGCAAAATTTTTTACCTGGCTTTGCCCTTGGGTACCAACTTTTCCCCAACTGATATGCAACTCGTTACCTTGCTGCTCCACCGCCCAGAATTTATGTGATTTTTCGTCCTGATAGATAAAACTCTTCATCCGCGTTCCCTGTATTTATATCCAGTTATAAGCGGATGCTATCAGTTAATGTAAAAAATTAAGAGCGTTGAACAAACAAGAAAACAACTTTAGGAATTCATAAAGAAAAGGCGCTGTCGATGCAGCGCCTTGAAGGGGGGATTATTTCACCTGATGACCCGGTTTAGCACCGGCATCCGGGCTTAGCAGGAAGATATCTTTCCCGCCAGGACCAGCAGCCATCACCATGCCTTCGGAGATACCGAAGCGCATTTTACGTGGTGCCAGGTTAGCCACCATAATGGTGTGACGACCAATAAGTGCCTGCGGATCCGGGTAAGCAGAACGAATGCCGGAGAAGACATTGCGTTTTTCACCGCCGAGATCCAGTGTCAGGCGCAACAGTTTGTCAGAACCTTCAACAAACTCTGCGTTTTCAATCAGCGCCACGCGCAGGTCAACTTTAGCGAAGTCGTCAAAGGTGATGGTTTCCTGAATGGGATCATCTGCCAGTGGGCCAGTAACTGGCGCGGTAGTGGCTTTCACTTCTTCTTTAGACGCTTCCACCAGTGCTTCAACCTGCTTCATATCGATGCGGTTATACAGCGCCTTGAACGGATTCACTTTATGGCCCAGCAGCGGTTGCTGGATGCCATCCCAGGTTAGTTCTGTATTCAGGAATGCTTCTGCGCGCTCGGTCAGTTTTGGCAGTACCGGCTTCAGGTAAGTCATCAGTACGCGGAACAGGTTAATGCCCATAGAGCAAATCGCCTGCAGGTCAGCATCGCGGCCTTCCTGCTTCGCCACCACCCACGGAGCCTGTTCATCGACATAGCGGTTAGCCAGGTCAGCCAGTGCCATGATTTCGCGCACTGCTTTACCAAATTCACGGCTTTCCCACGCTTCGCCAATCACTTCAGCGGCATCAGTGAAGGTTTTGTACAGTTGCGGGTCAGCCAGTTCGCTTGCCAGCACGCCGTCAAAACGTTTGTTGATAAAGCCCGCGTTACGGGACGCCAGATTAACCACTTTGTTGACGATATCAGCATTCACACGCTGAACGAAATCTTCCAGGTTGAGATCGATATCATCAATGCGCGAAGAGAGTTTCGCAGTGTAGTAGTAGCGCAGGCTGTCAGCGTCAAAATGATTCAGCCAGGTGCTGGCTTTAATAAAGGTGCCGCGAGACTTGGACATCTTCGCGCCGTTCACCGTTACATAGCCGTGAACAAACAGGTTGGTCGGCTTGCGGAAGTTGCTGCCCTCCAGCATGGCTGGCCAGAACAGGCTGTGGAAGTAAACGATATCTTTACCGATAAAGTGGTACAGCTCGGCGGTGGAGTCTTTCTTCCAGTATTCATCGAAGCTTACGGTATCGCCGCGCTTGTCGCACAGATTCTTGAAGGAACCCATGTAGCCAATCGGCGCGTCCAGCCAGACGTAGAAATATTTGCCCGGCGCGTTCGGAATTTCAAAACCGAAGTAAGGCGCATCGCGGGAGATATCCCACTGTTGCAGGCCGGATTCAAACCATTCCTGCATTTTGTTCGCAACCTGCTCCTGCAACGCGCCGCTGCGGGTCCATGCCTGCAACATTTCGCTGAAAGAAGGCAGATCAAAGAAGAAGTGTTCGGAATCACGCATTACCGGCGTAGCGCCAGAAACCACCGATTTCGGTTCGATCAATTCAGTCGGGCTATATGTTGCGCCGCAGACTTCACAGTTATCGCCGTATTGATCCGGTGATTTACATTTCGGGCAGGTGCCTTTCACAAAACGGTCCGGCAGGAACATGCCTTTTTCCGGATCGTACAGTTGAGAGATGGTGCGGTTTATAATAAAACCGTTTTCCTTCAGGCGAGTATAGATAAGCTCAGACAACTGACGGTTCTCTTCACTGTGCGTCGAGTGATAGTTGTCATAGCTGATGTTAAAGCCTGCGAAATCAGTCTGATGCTCCTGACTCATTTCGCCAATCATCTGCTCCGGAGTGATACCAAGCTGCTGAGCTTTCAGCATGATTGGTGTACCGTGGGCATCGTCGGCGCAGATGAAGTTGACCTCGTGGCCGCGCATTCGCTGGTAACGGACCCAGACATCAGCCTGGATGTGCTCCAGCATATGGCCGAGGTGGATTGAGCCGTTAGCGTACGGCAGTGCGCACGTCACCAGAATTTTCTTCGCGACTTGAGTCATAGTAGGCATTACTTCTTTGTAGTGAAAAGGGCTTAGATAGTACCAAATGGGGCATGGTTACGTAAGTCCTGTGCAAGCATCTTATGATGCATTATTAGGTAAGTACTTAGCTGTTAACTTCAGGTAAACTAATAGCGATAAGTTATCTTTATAAATAAGGAGTCGGGATGAACGAACAATCCCAGGCCAAATCACCAGAAGCCCTGCGCGCAATGGTCGCCGGGACACTGGCCAATTTTCAGCACCCAACCCTCAAGCATAACCTCACCACGCTGAAAGCGTTGCACCATGTCGCCTGGATGGACGACACGCTGCATGTGGAACTGGTTATGCCGTTTGTCTGGCATAGCGCGTTCGAAGAGTTAAAAGAGCAATGTAGCGCCGAGTTGCTGCGTATCACCGGGGCGAAAGCTATTGACTGGAAATTGTCGCATAACATCGCCACTCTGAAACGCGTGAAGAATCAGCCGGGTATTAGCGGCGTGAAGAACATTATCGCGGTGAGCTCCGGTAAAGGCGGCGTGGGTAAATCGTCCACGGCGGTAAACCTGGCACTGGCGCTGGCGGCAGAAGGGGCTAAAGTCGGCATTCTGGACGCCGATATCTACGGCCCATCAATCCCAACCATGCTGGGTGCAGAAAATCAGCGTCCGACTTCACCAGACGGCACCCACATGGCGCCGATTATGTCTCATGGCCTGGCAACCAACTCGATTGGTTATCTGGTCACTGATGATAACGCGATGGTGTGGCGTGGCCCGATGGCGAGCAAGGCGTTAATGCAGATGTTGCAGGAAACCTTGTGGCCAGATCTCGACTATCTGGTGCTTGATATGCCGCCAGGCACCGGTGATATCCAGCTGACACTGGCACAGAACATTCCGGTGACCGGGGCAGTAGTGGTCACCACGCCGCAGGATATCGCGCTGATCGATGCGAAAAAAGGCATTGTGATGTTCGAGAAGGTCGAAGTTCCGGTGCTCGGTATTGTCGAGAACATGAGTGTGCATATTTGCAGTAACTGCGGTCACCATGAGCCTATTTTCGGTACCGGTGGTGCAGAGAAACTGGCTGAGAAATATCACACGCAGCTGCTGGGGCAGATGCCGTTACACATCTCCTTACGTGAAGATCTCGATAAAGGCACGCCAACAGTTATCAGCCGTCCGGAGAGCGAATTTACCGCTATCTACCGCCAGCTGGCTGACCGCGTTGCAGCCCAGCTTTATTGGCAGGGAGAAGTGATCCCTGGCGAAATTGCCTTCCGCGCTCTTTGATTTCCTCTCTATTATTCCCACCGCGTCAATGTAATGTTGACGCGGTGTTTCGTTTTGCTGCCTTGCCGGGCGTTAATCCTAAAAATTACGCTGCAAATTGATTGATGAAAAATGACTGAATATTCTCAGTCGTTGGTCGATTAATGGATGTACGACTATAGTTGCTTTTGTATGCAGTTTGCAGAGTGACCATTTTCACTACAGGGATAACGTTAAATGAAGACCCCCTTGCCATTCGGCATTATCGTTCTGGTTTATGGCATCGCTGCGCCAGTCTCCGCTTCTCAAGAAGCTACACTTTCTATTCAAGGCAAAATAAGCCCGCCAACATGCAGTGTTGATGTAGTCAGCAGTCATTTCACGCAAGAATGTGGAAAAATGACACGCCACTTTACCCTACAGCAAAGTGTAATCACTGCGGTGAGAGGCGTCGTGACAGAGGTTTTGGCTGTACCTGAAGATGGAAAACGGAAAATTATCCTTAGCAGTTACGATTAATGCCTCCAAAACTTTCATTTCCTCAATAAGAAATCATTTTGATGAATGATTTCTTATTTTTTATTCATTAAAAAAATAAATAACAAATGAATTTTGTTTTTAACAATAAAGATTAATAATGTTTTCACATTAACATATTTGTTAAATCTATATTGCATTATGTAAATTATTTTAAATCAATAAAACAATGTGTTTACATTGCGGTAACTAACGTGATGTGAGAATTTTGTTTCAAGAGATAAAGATTCTCAAAACCAAAAATTAAATCTACTGAGGAATTAAATATGAAACGTTCAATTATCGCTGCTACCGTTATTTCTGCCGTAGTTATGAGCGCTGGTGTTTTTGCTGCTGATACACAGGATCAAGGCAAGCTGGAAATAAAAGGTAAAATTGTAGGTACAACGTGTGAATTTATTGGTAGTAATAGTGCGGAAATTATTTTGAACGAATTGGGCGCGGATAAAATTAATGGTTTTCCAGCAGGTGGTGTATATGATGGCGTAACCAATAGTACTGCGGTCCCGTTAAAAATAAAATGTGAGGCTAATAAAACACCGCGTATTACCTTTTCTGCAACGCAATTTGATAACAATGATATAACGCTGAATAACGGTGATGCAAAAGGTGTAGGTTTTGCCGTTTACCATGGTGATACTAATACAAAAGTTGATCCGCAAACTGGTGTAAGTCTGGAAAAAAATAGCACGGGTGATTACGAACTTAATTTCCTCGCTCGCTATGCCCGTAATACTGATGCAGCAGTTGAATCGGGTAATGTAAATTCAACATTAACCCTGACCGTTGTTACTGATTAACATCTTTGCCGGCGACTCTCGTCGCCGGCCTTTTTCAAAGGCGCGTGAATATGAAACGTCTAACCACAATAATATTAATTAGCGCAATGTTTCCTGCTCATGCTGGCATTGTTATTTATGGCACACGGGTTATTTACCCGGAAGAAAAAAAAGAAGTTATTGTTCAACTGATGAATCAAAGTGATCATGCATCTTTGGTTCAGTCGTGGATTGATGATGGGAATACGTCCCTGCCACCGGAACAAATTGAAGTTCCGTTTCTGCTGACGCCGCCCGTCGCGCGCGTGCCAGCATCATCCGGGCAGCAGTTGAAAATTAAGAAATTAGCATCGACATTGCCAGCAGATAAAGAAAGCATGTTTTATCTTAATGTTCTGGATATCCCGCCTAATAATCCAGAAAATGATGGCAAAAATGTACTTAAGTTTGCAATGCAAAATCGGATCAAACTTATCTGGCGGCCGAAAAATATCGCACCTGTGAATAAGCTGTCTTTTAATAAACTGGCTGTATATCGTAGTGACAAGCTGGTGACGCTGAAAAATGATACGGCTAACTGGATTACAGTTACAGATGTCAAAGCAGGTAGAGTTAAAATTAATGATCAAACAATTATGCTGGCACCTTTATCAGTGCAAAAAATAAATATGAAATCTGCAGCGGAAAGACAATATGAAGTTACGGTTATTGACGACCACGGCAACTACATCAGCAATAATATCAATGTAAAATAATAGGGGCTGTCTATGCCAGAAATGAAGCCAGTCGCTTTGGCTATCTTAGCTGTCTTGTTTACATTTCAGGCTCAAGCGACCGAAACCTTTGATACCCATTTTTTAATGGGTGGTATGAAAGATAAGAAAGTTACCCATTTCCAGCTTGATCCGAACAAACCAATTCCTGGTGATTATGAGTTGGATATCTATGTTAATAAGCAATGGCGGGGGAAATATAATATCAATATTACTGACGAACCCTCTGAAACCTGTCTGTCAGCAGAAATTATAGCAAATTTAGGTGTTTTGCTGCCAAATTTACAAACAAAACAATCTACGGATTGTGTGCCTTTACGTGAAATCATCAGAAGTGGCAGTTTTGCTTTTGATATTGGTGTATTCAGACTGGATCTTAGCGTGCCCCAGGCTTTTGTTATTGAAGTAGAACCAGGATATGTTTTACCGGAAAATTGGGACCGGGGAATTAATGCGTTTTATACTTCTTATTATTTTAGCCAGTATTACAGCGATTTTAAAAGTGCAGGCAATAACAAAAGTACCTATGCACGTTTCAATAGCGGCATAAATCTGTTGGGCTGGCAGCTGCATTCCGATGCCAGTTTTAACAAAGCCGATAACAGTAGCGGTGAGTGGAAAAGCAACACCTTATATCTGGAGCGTGGATTTGCCTCTACCCTAAGCACCCTGCGGGCAGGTGATATATACACCTCAGCACAAATATTCGATTCGGTACGATTCCGTGGTTTGCATTTGTTTCGCGATATGGCGATGTTACCTAACTCCAAACATAGCTTTACCCCCATAGTGCAAGGTATTGCGCACAGCAACGCCCTGGTGACCATTGAGCAGAACGGATTCGTTGTTTACCAAAAAGAAGTCCCACCAGGTCCATTTGCCATTGCTGATTTACAGCTTGCTGGTGGCGGCGCTGATCTTGATGTTACGGTAAAAGAAGCAGATGGTCAGGTTAACACTTACCTGGTGCCTTTTGCCTCAGTACCCAATATGCTGCAACCTGGCGTTTACAAATATGACATTGCAGCCGGGCGCAGCCATATAGAAGGTGCCAGTGAGCAGGCAGATTTTGCGCAACTTAGCGTTCAGTATGGTTTTAATAATTTGCTCACTCTGTATGGCGGCTCGATGGTAGCCGAACATTACAATGCGTTTACCCTTGGCACTGGCTGGAATACACGAATCGGGGCGATTTCACTGGATGCCACGCAATCGCACAGTAAGCAGGAAAATGGTGACGTCTTTAATGGGCAGAGTTATCAAATTGCGTGGAATAAATATCTGAGTCAGACCTCAACCCGGTTTGGGTTGGCCGCTTATCGCTACTCTTCCAGCGGATACCGTACATTTAACGATCACGTCTGGGCAAATAATAAAGACAGTTATCGTCGTGATGAGAATGATGTTTATGATATTGGTGATTATTACCAGAATGATTTTGGTCGCAAAAATACATTTTCAGCCAATATCAGCCAGTCATTACCAGAAGGTCTTGGATCACTGGCGGTTAGCGCACTATGGCGAGATTATTGGCAACGCAGTGGTGACAGCAAAGATTATCAGTTGAGTTATTCTAATAACTGGAAAAAAAATTAGTTATATTTTTTCTGCCAGCCAAACATACGATGCAGATAGAAAAGCTGAAAAACGCTTTAACTTATTTATCTCAGTGCCATTTGACTGGGGTGATGATATTACCACAACACGGCGGCAGTTGAGTTTATCAAACTCAACCACTTTTGATAATGCGGGTTACACCGCAAATAATACGGGAATTAACGGAGTTGCCGGTGAGCGTGATCAATTTAATTATGGTTTTAATTTTAGCCACCAAAAAGAGGCCCATGAAACGGCGGCAGGTGCAAATATTACCTGGAACGGACCAGCGGCGATTGTAAATGCCAACTACAGTCAGTCATCTAATTATACTCAGATGGGCGGTAGTATTTCTGGTGGGATGGTGGCATGGGCCGGTGGGGTAAATGTGACAAACCGACTCACTGACACGCTGGCGATTATGCAGGCACCTGGCTTACAAGGGGCGTATGTCAATGGGCAAAAATATCGCACTACAGATAAAAACGGCACTGTTATTTACGATAACTTAACGCCATTTCGCGAAAATCATCTGATGCTGGATATTTCACAAAGTTCCAGCGATACAGAGTTAAAGGGAAATCGAAAAATTGTTGCCCCTTATCGTGGTGCGGTTGTGCAGATTAATTTTGAAACTGACCAACGCAAACCCTGGTTTATTAAAGCTAAACGTCATGATGGTTCACCATTGATCTTCGGCTATGAAGTGCTTGATATTCATGGGCATGATGTCGGTGTGGTTGGGCAGGGAAGTCAGTTATTTATTCGAACTAATGAGATACCACCAGAAATCAGTGTCGCTGTAGATAAAGAAAAAGGGCTTTCATGCACCATTACCTTTGATAAGACAATTGATGAAAGCAAGGTTTATATTTGCCGGTAGCAGGTGGGTGATTCTATGAAATTAAAAATATTTATCGCGTTTTTACTGGTACTTATGACACATGGTGTGTCGGCAGGTTGTAGTGGAAATATTACTTACCAGGATTCAATGGTTGTGAATGAATATTTTGTGCTCAACCCTACGCAGAGCGAAGTATTTTCTCATCAATATAATGATATGTCTTGTTCCGGGACAAATACAGTCAGTCCATTGAAACCTTCAGATATTATCGTCGGTTTTTATGATAATAGCGTGAAATTAAAACTGACCATTACCTGGATTGATGGTCAAGATATTAAATTGGATTCAAGTAAGGGAGTTTTTCCTGCAAGCTATAAGGTGACAGTTAGTGAAGTAAGCAGTAGCACAACTGCTAATATTTCTGCTGATTCCTCAAATAGCGTTTTAATTAAGGATATCGCATCGCTCTCCAGTGCGTCGTCAACTTCAAAGAATGATGCATTTTCTGACCTTTTTTGGTGTGTCGTGTTCGGCAAAGGCTGGAATACCTGTATTACAAATTACCGAAACGCACTGGCCAGGGTTGGCGGATTCTATTCCTCAGATTTACGAATAACCTGGAACAGAAAGCAATCTACCTGTAAACCGCAAGACCTGAGCATAACTTTGCCAAATACCACACTTTCTGAGTTGCCTCAGTCAGGAAAAAGTACAACCAGTGCCACTGAAAATATCAAACTGCAGTGCGATAACTTGTTTGGTGAGCGAAAACAATCCACGCGTAAAATGACGGTTTATCTTTATAGTAGTGATTTAATAACCAACAGGAATGATGTTCTGAAAGGTGATGAAAATAACGCTGTTGGATTTGTGCTGGAGTCAGGAACAAAACAGTTAACGATTGGTGTTAATGCAGGTAATGTTAGTGGCATTAGTAGTTTATGGGAAGTTGCTAAAGCAGGATATGTGGGCAGCAATGAAGTGCAGATACCTATTACAGCCAGGTATTATGTTCTTGATAAAAGTAAAGCCAAACCAGGCGACCTTAAAGCAACCGTTATTATCGCAATGAAATATGATTAAAATATCAGGAGTAGTAATATTTTATTCCCCCTCTGGATGAGGGGGATTTTTTTATCGATGGTAAAAAATTTCGCCATCGTAGGCTTTAATAATTTTGCCATCAGTGTCGTTAATCAACACGTAAGCACCGCCCATATAAGTCCAGTGTGTGCCAGCGGCGGGTGCTGGTAAGTTACGCAACTGCCACTGCTTTATGTTGTATTCATTAGTACGGTATAACGCCGGTACGGTATCGCCAGGCTTAAAATGCTTGAAATCAGCAATGAAGCTGCTTAATTCGTATTTTGCAATACCTGAAGTATTGCCTGAACCTGTTGTCGTCGGTGCGGCCCATGCAGCACTTGTTGCCAGCAGTACTGCACCCAGCAACATGTTAGTTTTCACACCCATATTCACTCCACTTTCCGGGTCTTCAAATCAGTCGGGTATCATTTCTGTCATGCATAATCCTGACAAGAAATATTTTGTTAGGATTCTACTGATTGCGTAAAAAGTGTAAACGATAGCACCCACAGGCGGCATAAATTATTTTTATTTTCCCTGCAAGGCTAACAGTTTAGGAATCATCCAGGCCGATTTACATTGGATTATCAAGGCAGTATCCTTGTTATCGAAGCCAAAATTATACGCTAAATAATTTCAGTCGCAGCACATGCAACTTGAACTATGACGAGTATAGCTTCAACGACTCGGGGTGCCCTTCTACGTGAAGGCTGAGAAATACCCGTATCACCTGATCTGGATAATGCCAGCGTAGGGAAGTCAGACACTGCTCGTGTCCCTTCTTTCACGCGGGCAGGAGCTAAAATATGCAGCCTGACCTGCTAAGCCGCAAAACTGCGGCGTTAACATTACAAAAATTTCACACGCTATCGCCACTTACACACTGCATGACCAATGATGTAGTGCAAACTTTTACTGCCAACACTTTGCTGGCGCTAGGTGCTTCCCCCGCAATGGTGATTGAAACAGAAGAAGCCAGCCAGTTTGCTGCTGTTGCCAGTGCATTGTTAATAAATGTTGGCACTCTCACCCAAGCGCGTGCGCACGCAATGCGTGCAGCTGTAGTCCATGCAAAACGGGTAAAAACCCCCTGGACGCTGGACCCGGTAGCTGTTGGTTCGCTTGATTATCGACGCCATTTTTGTACAGAGCTTTTATCACTTAATCCTGATGCAATTCGGGGGAATGCCTCCGAAATCATGGCATTAGCAGGTGTCAGCAATAGTGGGCGCGGTGTTGATAGCACGGATGTGGTAGCGAACGCGTTACCCGCTGCAGTTATGCTGGCTCAGGAAACTGGTGCAGTGGTAGTGGTTACTGGCGAGGTTGATTATGTTACCGATGGACGACGAACTGTCGGCGTTGGCGGCGGTGATCCTTTAATGACCAAGGTTGTGGGAACTGGCTGTGCATTATCGGCGGTTGTCGCTGCCTGTTGTGCGTTACCAGGTGATACGCTGGAAAATGTCGCATCTGCCTGTCACTGGATGAAACAAGCCGGAGAACGCGCCGTCGCCAGAAGTGAAGGGCCTGGCAGTTTTGTTCCCCATTTTCTTGATGCGCTCTGGCAATTGACGCAGGAGGTGCAGGCATGAAACGAATTAACGCTCTGACGATTGCCGGTACTGATCCGAGCGGTGGCGCAGGGATTCAGGCCGATCTTAAAACCTTCTCGGCGCTAGGTGCGTACGGTTGCTCGGTAATCACTGCGCTGGTGGCGCAAAACACTCGTGGCGTGCAATCCGTATATCGCATTGAGCCTGATTTTGTCGCCGCCCAGCTCGATTCGGTGTTCAGCGATGTGCGAATCGACACTACTAAAATCGGTATGCTGGCGGAAACCGATATTGTTGAAGCGGTGGCAGAACGGTTGCAACGTTATCAGATCCAAAACGTGGTACTCGACACCGTTATGCTGGCAAAAAGCGGCGACCCTCTGCTTTCACCTTCGGCGGTTGCCACGCTGCGCAGTCGATTATTGCCACAGGTTTCATTAATAACGCCAAACTTGCCCGAAGCAGCTGCCTTGCTCGACGTGCCACATGCGCGCAACGAACAGGAAATGCTGGAACAAGGACGAGCGCTGTTAGCGATGGGCTGTGGCGCAGTGCTGATGAAAGGCGGTCATCTGGATGATGAGCAAAGCCCGGACTGGCTGTTTACCCGTGAGGGGGAACAACGGTTTACTGCACCGCGCATTATGACCAAAAACACTCACGGCACTGGTTGTACGCTCTCTGCGGCGTTGGCTGCACTACGCCCGCGCCATACAAACTGGGCTGACACCGTACAGGAGGCAAAAAGTTGGCTTTCTGCTGCGTTAGCGCAGGCCGACACGCTGGAAGTGGGGCACGGAATTGGTCCGGTTCACCACTTCCACGCCTGGTGGTAAACACCGTAATATAGCTGCTTTGGATTTTTTTCAGCCTGCTTGTGCTGAAAATGCAGGGATGAAGCCAATGCAGCTATGGATTGCCAGTCGTAAAAGATTTACCGCCTTACTTTGTGCCCTTGGGCTAATTTCCATCGTGGCGATTTATCCCAGCCAGACGGTTAATTTTTTCTATTCCACAGCAATTCAGATCAAAGACTATATTCACTTTTATGGTTACCGCCCGGTCAAATCTTTTTCTATTCGCATTCCTGCCACTTATACCATTCACGGAATAGATGTTTCGCGCTGGCAGGAGCGGATCGACTGGCAGCGGGTGGCAAAAATGCGCGACAACGGTATCCGCTTACAGTTTGCTTTTATCAAGGCGACGGAAGGCGAAAAGCTGGTGGATCCGTATTTTTCGCGTAACTGGCAACTAAGCCGCGAAAATGGCCTGTTGCGTGGGGCGTATCATTATTTTTCCCCGTCGGTATCCGCCTCAGTTCAGGCGCGATTATTTCTGCAAACGGTGGATTTTGCCCACGGCGATCTCCCTGCTGTGCTGGACGTAGAAGAGCGAGGAAAATTATCGGCGAAGGAATTACGCAAGCGGGTAAGTCAGTGGCTAAACATGGTCGAAAAAAGCACAGGAAAAAAGCCGATTATTTATGCAGGCGCGACGTTTTATCACACGAATTTGGCGGGGTATTTCAATGAGTATCCGTGGTGGGTTGCGCACTACTATCAACGTCGTCCGGACAATGACGGCATGGAATGGCGTTTCTGGCAGCATTCCGACCGTGGCCAGGTAGATGGCATTAATGGCCCGGTGGATTTTAATGTGTTTAATGGCACGGTGGAGGAGCTGCAGGGATTCGTTGATGGGATTAAAGAAACGCCTTAAATAACCAGCAGTGATATACTTCCTCCAGACTTCTCGCCTGGAAAAAGACTCATGGAACAAGCGCATACCCAGCTTATCGCCCAGTTGAACGAACGTATTTTAGCGGCGGATAACACGCCGCTTTATATTAAGTTTGCCGAAACGGTGAAAAATGCCGTGCGCAGCGGGGTGCTGGAACATGGAAATATTTTGCCCGGCGAGCGTGATTTAAGTCAGTTAACCGGCGTTTCGCGCATTACGGTTCGCAAGGCGATGCAGGCGCTGGAAGAAGAGGGCGTGGTGACGCGTTCGCGTGGCTACGGTACGCAAATCAACAACATCTTCGAATATTCGCTGAAAGAAGCGCGAGGTTTTTCTCAGCAGGTGGTGTTGCGTGGGAAAAAGCCCGATACGCTGTGGGTTAACAAGCGAGTGGTCAAATGCCCTGAAGAGGTGGCGCAGCAGCTGGCGGTCGAAGCAGGAAGTGATGTCTTTTTGCTTAAGCGTATTCGCTATGTCGATGAAGAAGCGGTATCGATTGAGGAGTCGTGGGTTCCGGCGCATTTAATTCATGATGTTGATGCCATCGGAATTTCTCTTTATGACTATTTCCGCAGCCAGCACATTTACCCACAGCGTACGCGTTCCCGCGTTAGCGCCCGGATGCCGGATGCCGAGTTTCAGTCACATATTCAGTTAGATAGCAAAATACCGGTGCTGGTGATCAAGCAAGTGGCGCTTGACCAACAGCAACGGCCTATTGAGTACAGCATCAGCCACTGTCGCAGCGATCTATACGTTTTTGTGTGTGAGGAGTAGTTCCTCGCGGGTTGGCGCACAATCACCGCCCCGATGCCCAACAACCCACGACGCCACTGCATTGCCCAGCAATACGGCATCCGCCAGAGGCAGACCAGAGGCCAGTCCAGCTAGTACGCCACCTGCATGACTGTCGCCCGCCCCAATGGTGTCTACAACTTGCGTTGGAAATGCCGGGATGCAGCCAGAAGCGTTATTGCTGAAATACCATGCGCCTTCTTTATCCAGACGAACGATCAACGGCGTGGCAAATTTCTCCTGCCATTGTTTGCCAAGTGTTGTTATCTCTGCGGATAAAGCAAAACGTTCGGCGGCAATCTCAGCCTCTTGACGATTGAGTGACACTAAAGGTCGACAGGCCATGATTCGCGCCAGTAATGCATCCGGGATATCGCCAATACGTGGGCCAAAATCGATGAACGGCGTCACGCCTTGCAGACTCTCCAGCCATTCCACTAACAATTCACCGCAGGGCGAGGCCAGTTGATAACCGGAAAAATAGAGCAGGCTGCCAGGCGCAACGGCTAATCGCGCCAGCCATTCGCGATTCCACTGATTTTCTACACCACTGAACGACATAAAGGTGCGTTCGCCATCAGGCTCAACCAGCGCCAGACACCAGCCGTTATCGCCTTCGGCGTTATTGATGAGGCTGATTAATCCCTCTTTCGTCATCCGGTTGCGAATAATCTCCGCCCACACACCCTGGCCGAGCGGCAGGGCATTGCCCGCTTCGATGCCGAGGCGCTTTAACGCCACGGCAATATTCAGTGCGCAGCCACCAACGTTAACGCTCTGCTGTTTCAGTTCGATATCGCACCCGCGCCAGGGCAGGGCGTAGGCGTCGGCGATCACATCAATGACCGCCGCGCCGACAACCATTACCGGCTGACGCGTGGTTAATTCAGGCAGCAACGTGTGTAATCGAGCGCCGCTCATACCGCCTCCCGTTGTTGACGATATTTCGCCAGCGCCGTGGCATAGCGGTTGAAATCAAGCTGATTTACCGCATCCAGTTCTCTCTTACACGCAGGATCGATTGCGTTAACGCCATGCAACGCGCCGCAAATCGCCGTCGCCATGGCGCCGATGGTGTCAGTGTCGCCGCCAAGGTTAGCGCAAAGGACGGCGCAACGGTTCGGATCGGTTTGTGCCAGCTCAACCAGCGCAATGGCGCACGGCACGGACTCAATGGTGCTGGTGCCTGCGCCAACGACCTGATAAAGCTGTTCGCTGGCGGATTCGGTGCCGTCGGCATTGCGCACTATTTTCAGCGCAATCTCCAGACGTGCCGCCAGTGAGGCGCTGAAGGTAGTGATGCGTTTTTGTTGAGCATGTCGCGCAATTGAGGGCAGTGAATCAACAATCGCTGACCAGCTTTCTCCGTCAATGGCACGAGAAATCGCCCATGCGATGACTACCGCCCCCGCAATCGCCAGATCGGATTTATGGGTCGGGCTGGAGGCCAGCGCCACATCATCAATAAAAGAGTCAATATCGCGCGCCGGAAGTAAACAACCTAATGGCGAGACGCGCATTGCCGCGCCGTTGGTCACGCCATTGTTTTCCAGTTCAGCAACAGGTTTACCGTCGCGAATGGCGTTAAGCGCAATCTTCGAAGTTGGGCCAAGCACGTTTTTGTTAAAGGCGTTGAAACGTAGCGCCCAGTCGAGAATATTACGCCCAATCAGATCCGGGTCGATCTCGCCTTCACGTTCCAATAGCGCATCTGCCAGACACAGCGCCATCGAGGTATCGTCGGTAAATTCGGCGCGGTTAAAATAACAGGCCGCGTTATTCTCCTTTGGGCCAGGCAAAAAACGGTCAATCCAGCCAAAGTGTGCTTTGACGCGGGAGCGCGGCCAAAGCTCGGACGGCATACCCATCGCATCCCCTAACGCCTGCCCGTAAAGAGCACCGAGAATACGTTCTGTTTTCATTTAACTTCCCCTTGTGTCAACGCAATATCGCGATCATCGACCTTGATAGCCGTAATTTCGTTGTCGGATTCGCGGAAAAAAATCATGAACAGCACGGCGATAATGGCAATCATCACCGCACCGAAAGTCCACATCCCGGCCCAGTTGAAGGTCAGCCCGTTTACCGGTTCCTGATAAGCAAACATCTTCTCCATCATCACGCCACCAAGACGATAGCCGAGCAAACTGCCGAATCCCTGGCAGCAGAGCGTGATCAGTCCCTGCGCGGCGGTACGCATATGCACGGGGGCTTTTTTATCGACATAGATGTAAGCGGTAACGTAGTAAAAATCGTAACTTACGCCATGTAGCAAAATGCCGAGGAACAGTAACGCGTAGGTGAAATATTCATCCGCACTACCGTAAATAAAGAAGCCATAGCGGATCGCAGCGGTGACCAGACCAAGTAATAATACCTTTTTGATACCAAAGCGTTTGGTGAAAAACGGCAATGCCAGCATAAAAAAGATTTCAGAGAACTGGCCGAGCGTCATCCAGCCGGTGGCATTTTTCATGCCGACTTCAGTCAGATAACCGTTGGCAAAGATGTAATAGAACGCCAGAGGCATCGCAAACAGGAATGAACAGAAGAAAAAGACGAGGAAGTTTTTATCGCGCAGCAGGATCAGCGCATCCAGGCCGAGCATGACTTTAATGTCCATTTTGCCGGTGCTTTTTGGCGGCGTGTCTGGCAGGAACAAGGCAAACGCACCGAGCAATGCGGAGCTTCCGGCGGTAATTAACAGTGGAATATTGGTTGGTGAGATATCGTCATATCCCAGCATCTGAGGCAGGAATCCGCAGACCAGACCAGAGGCAATCCAGCCGATAGTCCCCAGTACACGAATGCGCGGAAAATCACGCTCCACATCCGGGACGTTAGCAAACGCGATGCTGTTAGTCAGCGCAATGGTCGGCATATAGGTCAATGAGTAGGCCAGCAGTAACGGGAAGAACCCGGCAAAAGTAGTCTGTTGCGCAGCGAAATACATCAGCACCGCACCAGCGAACATCAATACCGCCAGCACTTTCTGCGCCGAGAAAAAGCGGTCAGTGATGGAGCCAACCAGAATCGGCGACAGGATCGCCGCAATGGCGGTACAGGCATACGACCAGCCAATTTCTCCGGCACTAAAACCGCTTTTACTTAGCCACAACCACAATGGCACAAACCACGCGCCCCAGATAAACCATTCAACAAACATCATGAACGACAGCTTTGCTGTTGTTTTCATCTTTTAATTCCTTCATGACAGGTAATGTAAGGTACGCGCTGACAATACCACTTAATAATACCTTTTAAATACCTTTGCGGTGAAAACTTGACCGCTGTAACACTTTTTCTGATGAATCGTGCCAACAGAAAACGCTGAAAAAACATCCAGAAGATGGAAAAATTCGCTCGTAACGACCAGGATTATGATTGCCCGCAAAAGGCGGGCCAGGACAATCCATAGCCGATACCCAATCGGAATTTACGGGAGCATAGTAATGACTGATATTGCGCAGTTGCTTGGCAAAGACGCCGACAACCTTTTACAGCACCGTTGTATGACTATTCCTTCTGACCAGCTTTACCTTCCCGGACACGACTACGTAGACCGTGTAATGATCGATAATAATCGCCCCCCCGCAGTACTACGTAATATGCAGACGCTATATAACACCGGGCGTCTGGCTGGCACAGGATATCTTTCTATTCTGCCGGTTGACCAGGGCGTTGAGCACTCTGCCGGAGCTTCATTTGCCGCTAACCCGCTCTACTTTGACCCGAAAAACATTGTTGAACTGGCGATCGAAGCGGGCTGTAACTGTGTGGCGTCAACCTACGGCGTGCTGGCATCGGTATCGCGGCGTTACGCGCATCGCATTCCATTCCTCGTTAAACTTAATCACAACGAGACGCTAAGTTACCCGAATACCTACGATCAAACGCTGTATGCCAGCGTGGAGCAGGCGTTCAACATGGGCGCGGTGGCGGTTGGGGCGACTATCTATTTTGGCTCGGAAGAGTCACGTCGCCAGATTGAAGAAATTTCTGCGGCCTTTGAACGCGCGCATGAGCTGGGCATGGTGACCGTGCTGTGGGCCTATTTGCGTAACTCCGCCTTTAAGAAAGATGGCGTTGATTACCATGTTTCCGCCGACCTGACAGGTCAGGCGAACCATCTGGCGGCAACCATAGGTGCAGATATCGTCAAACAAAAAATGGCGGAAAATAACGGCGGTTATAAAGCGATTAATTACGGTTATACCGACGATCGCGTGTACAGCAAGTTGACCAGCGAAAACCCGATTGATCTGGTGCGTTATCAGTTAGCTAACTGCTATATGGGGCGTGCCGGGCTTATCAACTCAGGTGGGGCGGCAGGCGGAGAAACTGACCTTAGTGATGCGGTGCGTACTGCGGTAATTAATAAACGCGCAGGCGGTATGGGGCTGATTCTGGGGCGGAAAGCATTTAAGAAATCAATGGCTGATGGCGTGAAATTGATTAACGCTGTGCAGGACGTTTATCTCGATAACAAAGTCACTATCGCCTGATGTGAAATCATCCTCTCCCATGCGGGAGAGGATGAGTGATTGATGCGCTACGTTTGTCAGGTGATATTCAGTGCTTTCTCAGTAACCGGTGCAGAACTGAATCCTGGCTGCTCAACGCGAATGAATGCGCAAAGGATAAACGCCAATAGATACAATGCTGTATAGGCAATGACCACACCGATAGTACTAAACCACGGTAATAAAACCACGGCAATTGCCGGAGCCAGGAAGTTAGACATACCCGCAGAGAGGTTGTAAACCGAGATTGCAGCACCTTTGTGTTTTGGTTCCAGTGCCGGGAAGACAGCGGCCATCGGTACAAATGCAGCAACAAAAGTTCCCAGAGCAATCGCCGGAATCATTGCCATCCAGTAGTTGTGACCAAAGTATTGCGGCATATAGTAAAACGCTAAACTTGATGCTGCCATCCCGAGGCAACCAAACCAGCGAATAACACGCATCCAGCCCATTTTTTCTGCAACAATTCCCCAAAAAATATTAGAGAAAATAGTGGTAAAGAAAAATGCCGCCCAGACCTGCAACCATTCAGACGTGGTGAATCCCAGTTCATCCACAAACATCATTGGCATAATGACCGCAAAACCGAATAACGATAAGGTATTTATAATACGTACAATACTGGAGAGAAAAATATTGCGGTTGGTATAAAGTAACGTTACTGCCCGGCTTAATTCCGCAAACTTCTCACGGGGCGTTAAATTATGCATATGATCTGGTGTTTTAACATGACGCAAGGAGATCATAGCAATGACACCGCCAGCAAAGCAGAAGGCCAGCGCCAGCCATAACGTTCCCATTTCACCTATAGCCGGAATGGTAAAACTGGGAATATAACTGCCAGCAACACCGATCCCTACTGAATATACCGCCCAGTACCAACCCAGAGCAGAACTGGAATTTTCGCTACGCACGTTATGAATAATAACGACGATAAATGAGTAGAGAAATAGCGGATACGCTAAACCACGAATCCCGTAAAACAGCAGGATTAACCCATAGTTTGCCTGTCCTAATCCAAAGACCAGAAACAGCACGTGGAATACGCACCATAGGACAAAACCAATCAGCATGGTTTTTTGCGGCGTGATGATTTCCGCTACTACCCCAGAAACCCAGGCGGAAAGGGCAGCCGCCAGGCCGTAGAGCGTAAAGGCAAAAGAGGCTTCCGCAGGTGTGAAGCCTAACGATTTAATATAGTGCGATAAGAATGCGAGTTCGAAACCATCACCAGTCATAAATACTGCGATGGCGATATATCCCCATATCAGATGCAGTGGCAAACCCAACCACTGTTTATTATTTCTGGACATATAAACCTCGTTTTTAGGGTGCAGATGAATGCACTCCGGGATATTACCGGAGTGAGTCGTTATTATTGATTGCCTGAAAACAGCGTCAGGCGGCTGGTTAATTAATCTCTGAGTAATTTTGCAGTATGCTGCAACTGCTTATAGGCCTCATATCGACGATAATGAAGAGATTGATAGCGTTCTTGCGGGTAATAATATTTATCCACATGGGTGAATTGTTGCATTGCTTCGCCAACAGAAGGTGCAATATTTCCGGCGACAGCACCAAGAATGGCCGAGCCTAATAAAACCGGTTCGCAGCATTGCGTGGTAATAACCGGAAGGCCGCAGGTATCTGCCAAAATTTGTCGTACCAGTGGATGCTGCCCGGCACCGCCGCTAATAACGATATTTTTACTCACTACCCCCTGCGCTGTTTGAGCGTCGAGAATTTGGCGCAGACCATAACCAATTCCGCATAATCCAGCGATATACAAGGCGAGTAAATTATCCAGATCTCGCTCCATACCCAGGCCACAAATTATCGCTCTGGCATGAGGATCTGCGAAGGGGGCGCGATTTCCGAGAAATTCCGGCACCACGTGTAGCCCTTTTGCCAGGGTGACAGCATCTGATGGTTGCGCCGTTTTTTCGAGGATTCGATCAGCAAGCCAGACGGGGAGAGGCTGATTCACTCGTTGTGCCATTTCGCGAGCTTCTTCAACTGCCGGATGGAAATCCAGTAGCTGGTCAATAGCCGCTCCCGCAGCACTTTGCCCGCCTTCAACTAACCACAGCCCTGGAACCATCGCACTGTAATATGGCCCCCAGACACCCGGTACAAACGAGGGAGAAGTGGTAGATGCCATGGTGCATGAAGAAGTGCCGAAAACATACGCGAGATTGTTCAGCGCTCCACCTTCTACGCCAACCGTACCGATGCCACCAGCGTGAGCATCAATTAACCCCACAGCGACAGGTGTGCCGGGGAGTAATCCCATCTCTGCTGCGGCTTGTGCTGTTAAACCATTTCCACAAGGAGTTCCGGGAGAAACAATATGATGACCAATGCGAATAAAATCTTCATCCGCTAACTCTGCAAGGCCAATGGTGCGGAAGTAATCTGGATCCCAGCGATTTTCATGCGCCAGCCACGTCCATTTACAGGTAACAGTGCATACAGAACGCGCTAAATCACCGGTAGCCCGCCAGGTGAGAAAATCGGCCAGATCGAAAAATTGTCCGGCACGTTCGTAGATCTCAGGCATATTTTCTTTCAGCCAGAGAATTTTCGGTGTTTCCATTTCAGGCGAAATTTTACCACCTACGTAGTTCAGCACCGGATGATGAGTGGCATTGATTCGCTCTGCTTGTTCGGTGGCGCGGTGATCCATCCACACAATGATATTTTGCTTTGCATCGCTTTCCGGGCTGACAGGCAATGGACCACCGTTTTTATCCAGAACCACCAGAGAACAGGTGGCATCAAAACCGATGCCTGCCACACTTTGTGCACAAACGTCTGCCAGAGTGAGCGCATTACGAATACATGAACAGACCGCCTGCCAGATCTCCTGGCTGGATTGTTCCACGCGGCTTCCGCTGCGCCGTGTAGTCGTGATTTTTTCTGTGGCATGGGATAGCAGAGATCCGTTGAGATCAAAAATCCCGGCGCGGACACTGCCTGATCCCACATCAACACCAATAACGGTTTTGGTTATTGTCATGATTGCGCCCTTACAGATCGACACTGCCAGGCAGGATCACTAAATCTCGCACGGTGACATTTTTCGAGCGTGTCACCATAAATAGTACTGATTCCGCCACTTCAATCGGTTGCATCAGGCTACCATTTGCCAGGGCTTCTTCCATTTTGGCTTTTGGCCAGTCATCGAGCAGGGCAGTGACTACCGGCCCTGGCAGTACCGCACCCACACGCACGCCATATTGAGAAACCTGGCGGCGGGTAGTGTGTACGAACGCCTGAACGGCAAATTTGGACGCGGTGTAGATCGGTTCCCAGATAACCGGAACGACGCCCGCGATGGAACTGGTAAAAATAATATCGCCCGATTTCTGCGCAATCATATGTGGCAGGACAGCACGGACACAGCGAAACGCCGCATTTATATTCAGATTTAATACGCGATCCCAGACATCTGGATCACCTTCAGCCACCGGGCCGCCAATGTAAGCCCCTGCATTGGCATGAAAAATATCCAGCCCACCCGCCAGTTCGATAATGCCCGCCAACATGTTATCGACTTGCTGATTATTGAAGAGATCGAGTTGCAGCGCGTACGCGTTTTCACCTAACTCAGCGACAATCTTTTGCAGTTTGTCGCCTTCCCGGTCAATCAATACTACCTTTGCTCCTGCATCAAGCAGCGTTTTTGCACACTGCAGGCCAATACCTGACGCAGCGCCAGTGATAGCCGCAACTTTGCCATTAAGGGGAGTATTCATAGAGGGCACAGAGTGATTCATCATATAATCCTTTTACCAGGGCGAATTTATAGTCTCTGTTTGCTGGCACGCACTGAACGGGAATTTAGCTGGCGTGTGAAGCAAACTGCTCAATCGATGAAGCAGATCTAGCACTTGCTTAAATTCTCAGCAAGAGACATTCAAAATGAAGAGGCAAATTTGTGACACGCGTTGAGAAAACGAAGAAAACGACCATTTACGACCTGGCAGAATTAACCGGCGTTTCTGCCAGTGCGGTAAGCGCTATTTTGAATGGCAACTGGAAAAAGCGACGCATCAGCGCAAAGCTGGCTGAGAAGGTCACCCGTATTGCAGAAGAGCAAGGCTATGCCGTTAATCGGCAGGCAAGTTTACTGCGCAGTAAAAAATCCAACGTTATTGGCATGATTGTGCCGAAATACGACAACCGATACTTTGGATCGATTGCCGAAAAATTTGAAGAGATGGCGCGAGCCAGAGGATTACTGCCAATCATCACCTGTACGCGGCGACAACCCGAACTGGAAATTGAGGCTGCTCGCGCCATGCTCTCCTGGCAGGTGGATTGGGTCATTGCTACCGGAGCGACTCAACCGGATAAAATAGCCAAAATGTGTCAGCAAGCGGGCGTACCGACACTGAATCTGGATCTGCCGGGAACACTGGCGCCGTCGATCATTTCTGATAACTACATGGGGGCGAAATTATTGACGGAAAGAATTTTAGCCAACAGCCAGAAACGCTATGGCAAGTTGGCGCCTTTGATTTTTGTCGGCGGACGTATCAGCGATAACAATACCGCTGAGCGTTTACGTGGTTTTGTCGATGCCCATCAGGCTTTGGGGATAACCGTACCGGATGAATATAAACTGGTTACCGGCTACTCTTCTGCTCGTGTAGAGGGATTACTGAAAGAGGTTTTCCAAAGCTCTGCAGTGTCGCTTCACGGGTTATTCGTCAACTCGACAATCTCTCTTGAAGGGGTGGTGCGCTGGCTGGCACAAACCGGGCAGACGGGAGCCAATCAACCGCCAATGGGATGTTTTGACTGGGATCCTTTTGTTTCTCTGCTTGGGCACGATATCGATATGGTTCGTCAGGATGTACCCGCCATGCTCGAAAAAGTGTTTGAAATTGTGGATTCTGGCGATACCACCCTGCGTCGCATTGAGATACCGCCACAACTCATTCCCAGCCTGAATGTTGTCAGCTGAGATTAACGTGTCAGCAGCCAGCGTGCGGTGTGTTCATCGGTAACCAGACCGTTGATCCACCCACCTTTTAATGCCGCAAGGATCGCCGGACGTTTATCCTCACCACAGGCCGCTGCGATACGTGGGCAGTTGCTTTCGCGGATATCATGGCTGGTGATCATCTGATTGATCTGGCTTTCCACAACATTGCCTTCAGCATCAATAAAGCGTCCGAGGATTTCGCCAACGCCTCCGCGTGTTGTTAACTCTTCCAGTTGCTGCTCATCAATAAAACCATCTTTAAAGATAGGGCTTTGACGACCTAAAGCACCGATACCCACGAAAATAACATCAGAGTCACGTGCCACGGTTGAGACATTGCGGAACAATCGGTTGGTTGACCACATTTGGTACTCTTCGCACGACTGAGCATAGCGTGGTGCAGGCCACTGGTAATATTTCCCCTGAATTTTTCTCGCCAAAAGCAGCGGTACGTCGTCGTAATAGTTGCATTGTCCGTGTTCATTCATGGCGCTAATCAACGCCACACAGCGGGTATTCTGACTATCAAAATCAATACGTTTAATGGTTTTCTTCAACGTTAAGCCAGAACCAATACCAACGATGGTCGGTTTGTCACCCTGTAAGTAACGCGCCATCAGTTGATAACAGCCAAATGTCACGCTATCGAGCGTACTTTCAATACTGTACACCGGCACAATATTGCAGTCGGTTAATTGGTACTTTTCCTTTAACAGTTGGGCATAATCGAGACAGTTGGCAACCGGATGGTGCAATCCAATCGACACAATCCCTTCGTCTTTTGCTGCCGCTATCAGGCGTTGAACCACTGGCCGCGAAGTGCCTAACTGGCTGGCGATTTCGCTCTGATTAAGCCCGGCAATGTAGTACATCCATGCCGCCCGTACTTTTTGATCGAGCCTGATGTCATCTTCTTTGTTCACGTTTCCCTACCTCAAAAGTGGCGTGCGGAATCGTGAAAATCCCGCAACAGATTAGCGTCATTTTGGCGATAGCTTTACCGCGAGGCAAGTTTATTGCTTTGATTTGGTCATTTGTAATTTTTACGGTCAATTGTTCTTTTGTGATCTAACGCTCTTAATTAACTCAAATGTTCGATTACAGTTCAGCCATAACGTCAATGGAGAACGAAACAATGAACGAACAATTTACATGGCTGCACATCGGGTTAGGTTCTTTTCATCGCGCGCATCAGGCATGGTATCTACACCGTTTGCAGGTGATGGGCGATAAACACTGGAGCATTGCTGCGGGAAATATTCGTAACGATGCTGAACATGTCGTACAGGCACTCAGTGCGCAGAAAGGTCGCTATGTGCTGGAAACCGTTAGCCCGGAAGGGGTAAGCGAATATGAAGAGATCACCTCAATTCAGAAGCTGATACCGTGGCAGGCAGATTTACAACCGCTGATTGCTGAAGGGGCAGATTCGAAGACAAAAGTGATTGCTTTCACCGTCACCGAAGGCGGGTACTACCTGAACACCAGTCACAAACTGGAAGTCAACAATCCTGATTTAGCGGCAGATCTTAAAGGGGGATGCAAAACAATTTACGGTGTTATTACCCGTATCCTCGAAGCGCGTATGGCAAATAACGCCGGACCTCTGACCCTGCTGAATTGCGATAACGTGCGCCATAATGGTGAACGTTTCCATGATGGTCTGGTCGAGTTTCTCCAGCTGACTGGCAAACAGGATGTCATCGACTGGCTGAGTACAAATACTACTTGCCCGAACACCATGGTTGACCGCATTACGCCTCGTCCGGCAGCAGAACTTCCGGCACGGATCAAGGCACAAACAGGTATTGCAGATAAAGCGCCGGTAATGGGTGAAACCTTTATCCAGTGGGTCGTGGAGGATAATTTCCGCGATGTGCGCCCGGCACTGGAGAAGGTCGGTGTTGAGCTGGTGGCGTCGGTAATCCCCTATGAAGAGGCGAAGATTCGCATTCTTAACTCTTCACACAGTTGCATCGCCTGGGCAGGTACGTTAATCGGTCAAAAATATATCCACGAAAGCACAATGACCGATTTTATCTATCAGATTGCCGACCGCTACGTGACGGAAGATGTCATTCCTTGCCTGGGCGATAACGGTATCGATTTGCCAACCTACCGTGATGTTGTACTCAAGCGTTTTACCAATCCACATATTCAGGACACCAACCAACGTGTCGCTGCGGATGGTTTCTCGAAAATTCCGGCGATGATTGCCCCCACACTGCGAGAGTGCTACCAGCGAGGCGTTCGCCCGAATGCCACAGCTATGTTACCTGCTCTGTTTTACGTATTCATGGAGCAGTGGCATCACGGCAAACTGCCCTATGAATATCAGGATGGCATCCTCGATGCGCCAGCTGTTCATGCAATGTTCCAGTCTGCCGATCCCGTCGCTGTTTATGCCAGTGATAAAGCGCTGTTTGGCGATTTAACCGAACGTGAAGATTTTGCCGCGTTGTTGCGCGAAAAAATCGCTGACGTCTACGCGTTAATTAACTAACCAGGAGGCGGTTATGTATCTGGGTATCGATCTGGGCACATCGGAAGTTAAGGCGCTGATTATTGACGAAAACAATGAAATTGTTGTCACCCATAGCGCGCCGCTGACCATTCAGCGGCCCCATCCACACTGGTCAGAACAATCGCCGCAAGCCTGGTGGGAAGCGACGGAATATTTAATGACGACCCTACGGGAAAAATGCGGTCACCACTGGCAGGCGATCAAAGCCATTGGCCTTTCTGGTCAAATGCATGGTGCCGTCCTGCTGGATGAAAAAGGAGAGGCGATTCGTCCGGCGATTTTATGGAACGACACCCGCAGTGCGCAGGAGTGCGCGGAGCTGGAAGAGATTGCACCAGAGTTGCATCAGGTAGCGGGAAACCTGGCGATGCCTGGATTTACCGCCCCCAAATTGCTATGGGTACGGCGCCATGAGCCGCAGCACTTTGCGCGCATTTCCACCGTTTTACTGCCGAAAGACTATTTGCGTTTCAAAATGACCGGCCAAAAGATTTCCGATATGTCGGATTCTGCTGGCACGTTGTGGCTTGATGTTGAAAAACGCGACTGGTCAGATTCGTTACTGGAAAAATGTGGCCTGACACGGGCGAATATGCCGGAACTGGTAGAAGGTTGTGACGTTTCTGCCACTCTTTCCCCTGAAGTTGCCAGCCGATGGGGGCTGACATCTTCGGTTGTTGTTGCTGGCGGCGGTGGCGATAACGCCGTGAGTGCAATTGGTGTGGGGGCCGTTTCTCCCGGAGATGCGTTTATTTCTTTGGGAACTTCCGGGGTGTTGTTTGTGGTGACAGATGCCTATCGTCCTGCGCCGCAATCAGCAGTCCATGCTTTCTGTCACGTACTACCGAATTTATGGCACCAGATGAGTGTAATGCTCAGTGCCGCCAGTTGCCTGCAATGGTTCTGCCGCCTGGTGGGGGTAACGGAAACAGAGCTACTGGAAGAGATTGCCCAACTTTCTGATGCAGACAAAGCCAGCGCACCGATGTTCCTCCCGTATCTTTCTGGTGAACGTACGCCACATAACGATCCTCATGCCCGGGGAATGTTCTGGGGGCTGACACACTCCAGTCAGCGTGCGCTAATGGGATATGCAGTGCTGGAAGGTGTCAGCTTTGGTATTGCCGATGGGCTGCGAGTCCTGCAAGAAAGCGGTACGGTAATTGAGCAATGCTCGCTGGTAGGTGGGGGGGCGAGAAGTCCATTCTGGGCGCAGTTACTGGCCGACATTCTCGATATGCCAGTGGTGACGCATAAAGGCGGTGAGACGGGGGGGGCGCTGGGAGCCGCGCGTCTGGCCTGTCTGGCTGCGGGAAAACCACTGGCGGCAGTGTGTGAAAAACCTGAAATCTTCAAAACCTGGCGCAGCGATCCTGAACGTCATAAGGCGCTGATGCAACGATATCAGCAGTTTACTGCGCTGTACCACAACGACCTGAACTATCGCAATCAATAACATCTGTCACAAATGCCCTCCGGTGTGTGCACCGGAGCGGCGTTTTGTATCCTACAAACGAGGTCACTATGTCGTTAACAAATAAACAATGGCTGGGATTACCCTTAAATCTGGTGTGGGGATATATTGCCATTGCCATCTTTATGACCGGAGACGGTTTTGAACTGGCATTCCTGTCGCATTACATTAAAGCACTGGGTTTCACGCCTGCAGAAGCTTCCTTTGCCTTTACACTTTATGGCCTGGCGGCAGCTCTTTCCGCCTGGGTTTCCGGCGTAGTTGCCGAAATCATTACGCCGCAAAAAACCATGTTTATCGGCTTTGTGCTGTGGTGCGTATTTCACGTGCTGTTTCTGGTCTTTGGGCTGGGGCAGGCGAACTATGGGTTAATCCTGCTGTTTTATGGGATTCGTGGCCTGGCCTATCCGCTGTTCCTCTACGCCTTTATTGTGGCCATTGTCCATAATGTACGCAGTGACAGCACCAGTGCTGCGCTGGGCTGGTTCTGGGCCGTTTACTCTATTGGTATCGGAGTATTTGGCAGCTACATCCCCAGTTTTACCATTCCGCTTATTGGCGAAATGGGAACATTATGGCTGGCGCTGGCCTTCTGTGGGGTTGGTGGCGCTGTTGCGTTAATTTCTATGCGCAAAGTAGAAACACCACGCCACATGCAAAATCTCACCACAAAAGAGAAGTTTAGCGAACTGGGCCGTGCGGTGACGTTGCTTTATACCAATCGCAATATTTTGCTTTCCAGCATTGTTCGCATTATCAACACATTATCTTTATTCGGATTCGCCGTAATTATGCCGATGATGTTTGTTGATGAGTTGGGCTTTACCACCTCCGAGTGGTTGCAGGTCTGGGCAGTCTTCTTCTTTACCACTATCTTCTCTAACGTATTCTGGGGCGTGCTGGCAGAGAAAATGGGCTGGATGAAAGTTGTTCGCTGGTTTGGTTGCGTGGGAATGGCGCTTTCCAGCCTGGCGTTCTACTACATGCCGCAACATTTCGGTCATAACTTTGCTATGGCGCTGATACCTGCGGTGGCACTGGGTATCTTTGTTGCTGCATTCGTACCGATGGCAGCCGTTTTCCCGGCACTGGAACCGAAACATAAAGGGGCAGCCATTTCGGTTTATAACCTTTCAGCCGGGTTGTCCAACTTCCTTGCTCCGGCAATCGCCGTGGTACTTCTGCCTTATTTCAGTACTATTGGTGTGGTTGTCGCTTACACCACCCTGTATGTGATAGCGTTTATTATTTGCCCGTTTATTCGCGTCGAACAACCGGGATTCTCAAATCAGCAAGTGTGTGAAGGGAAGACCGCCACCATTTCCTGATGATGACAAGCCTGGTGTGGTGCCAGGCTTTATTGAGAGGAACAATGTTTAATTGTAAAGCAGTCATTTTTGATATGGACGGTGTCATCATTGATTCGGAAGGGTTATGGCGTCAGGCACAAAAGGGAGCACTGGGAAGGTGGGGCGCACGTGTCAGTGACGAAGAGTGTATAAGACTGACTAAAGGTAAAAGGCTGGATGAGATAGCCCAAACCTGGTGTGAATATTGTCATTTACACATTGAACCCGCACTGCTGGAAAGTGAGATTCGCCGCCTGATCACTACGTTGATTGCCGGGACGGGCGAAGCGATGCCAGGCGTTCAGGACGTGTTATCTTTTTTGCGCCGGAGTGGCTATCAACTGGCGCTGGCAACCTCTTCATCTTACCAGGTGATCGATGCTGTACTGACAAAACTCAATATTCAGCACTATTTTTCGGTGATTTGTAGTGCTGATGACGAAAAGCATGGGAAACCACATCCGGCAGTTTATCTTTCTGCACTGCGAGAATTGCAACTGTCTGCTGCAGATTGTTTGGTTATAGAGGACAGTTTGAGTGGTTTTCAGGCAGCACAGGCGGCAGGAATAAACACCATTGTGGTATCAGAAGATGCCCAACAAACCTGCTTTAATGCGGCGAGTGCAAGATATTTATCGATGAATGAATTACTGGCAGCGTTAGCCGTAGCTGCGTAACAAAAAAGGGTGAGCGCAGAAGATCCCAGGGATGATGCCGGTCTGCTAATCCTGCTTCTGCGCTTGCTTTTATTTAACGTAAAAGCGGGCAATCTGGTGGCAGACGGCAACGCAACGCTGCCGGAAGAATTTCAATATGAAAATTTTGCCCACTCAACGGTTCGCCATCAAGATTAAAGGTGATGTCGTGTGGTGCCTGAATATCAAACCACGCCGAAGCGCCGTCAATAATATTCGGATTTTCTTCGTCTGGTTTTAATGTCGAAACAAGAGCGGGAAGAATTTCATCACCGGTGAAAATACGCAGTTGCAATAAGCCATCATTAATTAACGCGTTCGGGCACAGCTGCTGACCGCCACCCGCCTGACGCCCGTTACCAATGCCAATGACCAGTGCATCACCTTGCCAGTGAAAATTTTCACCGCGGATCTCACAGCGGTCAGGTTTTAACGTATCCATACGCATTAAGCCATGAATGATGTAAGAAACGCCTCCTAAAGCCGCTTTTAATTTCTCCGGTGTTTCCGAAGTAATGCGCGTACCAAAACCGCCAGTTGCCATATTGATAAAACAGGTTTGTTTATTAACCTGAGCGATATCAATTTCAATGGCGTTTCCTGCAATAGCCAACTTTAGCGCTTTATCCAGTGCGACTGGAATGCCAACACTGGTCGCAAAGTCGTTTGCGGTACCTAATGGCAATATACCCAGTGCAGGGATCACATTACCCTCACACTGAATCAGTGCCGTGGCGACTTCATTAATAGTGCCATCACCGCCTCCGGCAATCACTGTTGCAACACCAAGTTGGCGGGCTTCATCGACAAAACGCGCAGCATCGCCTTTTTCCCAGGTGACGCGCACATGAATCTTTATCCCTTCATCGCGTAACAGCATAATTGCTTCACGCAGTTGTTCATTATCTGCACTTTTACCATTAAGAATCAGTAAGCTGGCGGGAAATTCTGCCATGATCGTATGCCTTTATGATTAGTCTGTTGAAAGTGTAGAGCAGAAAAGAAAAGGTTTTGTCAGAAGAGGATGAAAGTGGGCCAAAAAAAATCAGCCTGCGTAAGGGAGATTACGCAGGCTAAGGAGGTGGTTCCTGGTACAGCTAGCATTTTATGGGTTATGTTTTTCAGCGACTCAGATAATACCTGGTTTTTATGTAACGGTATGTGATCGATTTCTAAGAATCTTCCCGTCGCAAAAAAATAACCTTAATTAATCACTTACTATGCGGGTTACGCGTGGTTTCCCCGGAGAAATTACGCATCAGCAGCGCATAATTCAGTTCGAGATCCTGCGGTACCGGGATCCACACAGTATAACCATCGCCAGGTGCGACCGGCATTGCTTCGCCTTTGGCGTTTTCCATATGCTCAAGGGTAAAGTTGATGTTGCCCTGTGGCGTCATCAGCTCAAGGCTGTCGCCAACGGAGAATTTGTTTTTAACCGCTACCGCCGCGAGGTCGCCTTTGCGCTCACCGGTAAACTCACCAACAAACTGCTGGCGGTCAGAAACGGAATAACCGTATTCGTAGTTCTGATAATCATCATGTGTATGGCGACGCAGGAAACCTTCGGTATAGCCGCGATGCGCCAGGCCTTCCAGCGTTTCCAACAGGCTGGTGTCGAACGGTTTGCCCGCAGCGGCATCATCGATAGCCTTACGATAAACTTGCGCGGTGCGTGCACAATAGTAGAAAGATTTGGTACGGCCTTCGATTTTCAGCGAATGTACGCCCATTTTGGTCAGGCGTTCAACATGGGCGATAGCGCGCAGATCTTTCGAGTTCATGATGTAAGTGCCGTGCTCATCTTCAAACGCGGTCATATACTCGCCCGGACGCTGGGCTTCTTCGATCATAAACACTTTGTCGGTTGGCGCGCCGATACCCAGCGTCGGCTCAACATTTTGCACCGGAATCGGCTCGTACTTGTGTACGATGTTGCCAACGTCATCTTCTTTCCCTTCCTGGACGTTGTACTCCCAGCGGCAGGCGTTGGTGCAGGTGCCCTGGTTCGGGTCGCGCTTGTTGATATAACCAGAGAGCAGGCAGCGACCAGAGTAGGCCATGCACAACGCACCGTGGACGAAGATTTCGATCTCCATATCCGGCACCTGATTGCGGATCTCTTCAATCTCTTCCAGCGACAGCTCGCGAGAGAGGATCACGCGGGTCAGGCCCATTTGCTGCCAGAATTTCACCGTCGCCCAGTTCACGGCGTTAGCCTGTACCGAGAGATGGATCGGCATTTCAGGGAAGTGCTCACGCACCAGCATAATCAGCCCTGGATCGGACATAATCAGCGCATCCGGCCCCATTTCCACCACCGGTTTCAGGTCACGGATAAAGGTTTTCAACTTAGCGTTGTGCGGTGCAATGTTGACCACGACATAAAACTTTTTCCCCAGCGCGTGGGCTTCATTAATGCCGAGCTGAAGATTTTCGTGGTTGAATTCGTTGTTGCGCACACGCAGGGAGTAACGCGGCTGGCCCGCATAAACAGCATCTGCGCCATAAGCGAAAGCGTAACGCATATTTTTCAGCGTTCCCGCCGGGGAAAGGAGTTCCGGTTTAAACATAATTCTCTCGTTCTGATGACAGGTCAGATCCGCTTCACCTGATGAAGCGGTTGGGGGAGTGCCCCCACTTTAAGGGCGGGCATTGTAGCGCAATCGGCGGGGTTGGCTCCAGTGTAAATGTCTGGTGGCGTCCTGGTTTTGGTTAAGGATACGAATGACGATAATTTCCCCTGGTGATTGCAGGAAATAAATTACGTGGCGTTCAAAAGGAAGAACAAAAATACCTTCGCCTAATTCAGAACTGGGCGTACCTATATTATTGTTACTCAGAATCTGGAGAACGTCTGAAAGATGTTCCACATATCTGTCGGCTTGTGGTTCGCCGAAATGGTGATAACTGTAATACCAGATGCCTTCTAAATCCTCATTGGCTTTTGGCATGAGTTTAATAATACGCACATTATTTCCTTATCCCTGCTTTCACCTTCCGTAAAAACGCGTCCTTTTCCCACGGCTGAGCTTCACCACTACTCAACCCTTCTGCGAGCATGTCACGTAACGCTTGCAGGCGAGACTCTGCTTGCTTTTCTCGAAGTAAGCGCAGTGACTCACGGATCACTTCGCTTTGGGTGCGATAGTCGCCGGATTCAATCAAGGACTCGATAAATTCACGCAACTCATCGCCAAGATCAACTGTCATCGTTCTGGCCATGTTTATGCTCTCTTGTAAGTAAAAATCTTACATCAGTGTATGTCATAAACCGGATAGCGTCACGAAAAGTATTAGAAGATATTTTGGCATATGAACATGGTCAGGAGGATAAGCATGGAGATGTTAAACAAAGAAAGCACAATGAGTATTCATCAGTGTCCACTATTTTAATGGCGCAGGTAAATAAATAAGCGTTATTTGGAAATAAAGCCGGACGCCAACAACACGCGCCCGGCATCGTAATTACGTATTGTCTTTCACCGTCTGGCTTGTGCCATTGGCTTTAACGGAGGCAATTCCGGTTTCACGAGATTGCGCGGTGGCGTACATCTGGCTGGAGCCGATAATTTGATGATTGGCGGCTTTCAGATTGAAATAGAATTTGCCGTTGCTTGCTGTTTTTTTCTCATAGCGTTCTTCTTGTGGGCTGTTGCTACGCACTGACGCGATGCCCTTTTCCGCAGAGGCTTTTGAGGTATACAGCTCGCTGGTGAGGATAGTCTCACCATTGCCCGCTTTTAGCACAAACCGGAACTGATTATCACTGCTCTTACTGAGTTCAAACCAACCAGCCATAATGACTCCTTGATTGAAATTGCGTATCGAAAACAGCATCTAAAGGTGCTGTTTACCGATTAAAGTATGAGTGATTTTCTGATGCCTGCCAGGGCGGAGAGATAATGTCAGTTTGCTGACCATGCGTGGGATAATGTTGCCGGATGTGGCGTGAATGCCTTCTCCGGCAGGTAAAAATGTTAAACGATGCGGCAGGCGTCGGCTTCCCAGCGATAACCGACACCGTAGACGGCGCGGATAAAAGACTGCTCTTCGTCCAGTGCTTCCAGCTTGCGACGCAGGTTTTTAATGTGGCTGTCGATGGTGCGGTCAGTTACTACGCGGTAGTCGTCATAAAGATGATTGAGCAATTGCTCGCGGGAGAACACTTTTCCTGGTTCATGAGAGAGTGTTTTCAGCAGACGAAATTCCGCAGGCGTCAGGTCAAGCATTTTACCGCGCCATGAAGCCTGAAAACGACCTTCGTCGATAATCAACGGGCTTTCGGCATCCTGTTGCTGCAACTCGCGCTGCGGTTTGCAACGGCGCAAAATGGTTTTGACGCGCGCTACCACTTCCCGTGGACTGTACGGCTTACAGATATAATCATCTGCGCCAATCTCCAGCCCCAGCAGGCGATCGATCTCTTCGATTTTTGCTGTCACCATCACGATCGGAATGTCAGAAAAACGACGAATTTCCCGACACAACGTCAGGCCATCGGTGCCAGGGAGCATCAGATCCAACAGGATCAGATCCGGTGGTGTCTGGCGCACATACGGCAGTACCTGATCGCCGTGGCTGATAAGCGTCGGTGCATAGCTCGCAGCACGCAGGTAATCAATAAGCAACTGCCCCAGCTTCGGTTCATCTTCCACGATCAAAATACGTGGCGTGTTTTCGTCGATTGGTAACTCGGTCATACTTCTCTCTGTAAATCCCGTTCCAGCGGTAACTCTACTGTAATGCTTACCCCGCCAAAAGGCGAATGAGCGGCAACAATGCGACCATTATGTGCTTCAACAATGTTAAGACAAATCGCCAGTCCCAGGCCGGAACCGCCGCTGGCACGGTTGCGGGAACCTTCGGTGCGATAAAAACGCTCAAACAATTTTTGCAGTTGATCGTCACTAACGCCCGGTGCACTGTCGGCAAAGGTCAGGCGCACCGTTTTGTCATGTTGCTCGGCAGAGATATGCAGGCTGCCGCCGCTGTCGGTATAGCGCAGGCTGTTTTCCAGTAAGTTATTGAACAACTGCATTAAACGATCGCGATCGCCAAATACGGTAATGCTGTCTGGCAGGGAAAATTGCAGTTTCAGCCCGCGGCTGGCGAAACGCTCACGAAATGCGCCGCCCGCGACTTCCAGTAGCGGGATCAGATCCACCGACGATTTCTGGTAGGCGAGAGCGCCTTCATCAGACATCGACAACTGATGGAGATCGTCCACCAGTTTGGTTAGCGTTCCGACTTCTGCCTGTAAAGACGCCACCGTCTCCGGCGTGAATTTACGCACGCCATCCTGAATAGCTTCCAGCTCACCGCGAAGGACCGCTAGTGGTGTACGCAATTCGTGAGAAATATCGGCCATAAAATCGCGGCGCATCTGCTGGTTTTTCTCCAGCGTGCTGGCGAGCTGGTTGAAGTCTTGCGCCAGTTTCCCTAGTTCATCTTCGCTGGTGGGCGTCACGCGAGTAGTGAAATCGCCCGCTGCCAGTTTGTGTGTACCGTCCACCAGTCGTTTGACCGGAGCCAGCAAACCGCGCGCCAGTGGGAATGTCGCCAGCGCTGCTAATAAGGTAGATAAAGCGACAATCAGCCAACTGGTTTGCCTCTGTTGTCTGTCAAAATTGATATCGGTATTGCGGGTCAGTCGTTCAACAGGGGAGGCGATCACCGCACCCACTTCTGCCCCATTGACCATAATGGGCCGCCGTGTGCCGTCTGGTGGAATCGGTGCTCGCGGGCCAACCAGCACTTTGTTGTTTTGATCAACCACCCAGAATTGCGTGCGCCAACCGTGTGGCGGCATACCGGGGCCGGGCTTATCTTCGTTGTTATCATGCTCCAGCGAACGTAGGATCTGAAATACAAAGCGATCGTTATTACGCAGGAAGCGCCAGTTCCCGTGCTGGGCGTACTGCTCACCAAGCGCATCGCCGAGCATTTGCAGCCGTTGTTCATTACCATGCTTGATGTAATCGATAAAGCCGCGCTCAAAACTGATACGTACCGCCCAGTGCATCGTGATCAATAAGACAATGCAGGTGGCGAAAATCGCCAGAAACAGTTTGCCGGTAATACCGGGTCGCCAGAACTTCATTGCGCGCTCCTTTTTCGCCGCGAAATAGCGACATTTTGATGCGTATCGTTCGGAACTCTGGCAAAGATGAACGCCGGAAGGGCGATGATAAGCGCCATGCTAAGCCAGGTGTACATAAAGACGGTTTGTGTGGTGCTGCTGTCTACGCTGACATGCTGTGAACCAAAAAGCCCCAGCAACAGCCCGGCGATGGTGACGCCGATACTCATCGATAATTGCATAATCATCGACAGCAGGCTGTTGCCGCTGCTCGCCAGATTGTCTGGTAGATCTTTCAGCGTCAGGGTGTTCATAGAGGAGAAACGCGTCGAGTTGACCATCCCTTGTAAAAACAGGACGAACGGCAAAACGTAGTACCAGCCCAGCAGAGCGGTAGTCATATACAGCAGGGTGACCAGCGACAGGCCCAGCGTGGTCGCCACCAGTACCCGACGGTAACCAAAGCGATTCACCACCTGCACTACAATTCGCTTCATTCCCATGCTGCCGAGCACCATCGGGATCATCATCAATCCGGCATGAAACGGCGAGAAACCGAGGCCAATCTGTAAGAAAACCGGTGTCATAAAGGGCAACATGCCACTGCCGATACGTCCGGCAAAGCTCCCCGCCAGGCCCAGCGAAAAGGTACGAGTGCGGAACAGTTTCAGGCTGAACAGGGCGCGGTTGTTATTTCTGGCGTGCAGCAGATAAAGCACCAGTGCCACCACGCCAATCGCTGCCAGTCCGGCAATCGCCAGCGGCGATAAACCAGTACCTTTACTGCCATCCAGCGCCAGTGTTAATACCGCCATGCCAACCGCCAGCAATAAAAAACCGGAGAGATCGAAACGCCGCGTCTGCATGGTGTAGTTTGGCATTAACATCAGCGTGGCGATCGCACCGATAATCCCTACCGGAATGTTGATTAAAAAGATCCAGTGCCAGGACGCGTATTCCACCAGCAGGCCGCCGAGCGCCGGACCAAGCAGCGGACCGACTTGCCCGGGCAGCGTAACAAAGGTCATCGCCGCCATATATTGCTCGCGCGGTACAATTTTCATCACCGTCAACCTGCCGACCGGCACCATCATCGCGCCGCCAACGCCCTGTAACGCGCGTGCCAGCAACAGTTCGTTTAGCGTGGCAGAAAGCGCGCAAAACAGCGAACCGAGGGTAAACAGCACGATGGCGGTAAAGCAGATATTGCGTACGCCGACTTTGTCCGCCAGCCAGCCGCTGGCGGGCAGCATCACCGCCACGGTCAGCACATAAGATACGATGACCATGTGCATATGCAGCGGGCTTTCCCCGAGGCTTTGAGCCATTGAGGGAAGCGCGGTGTTAACGATGGTGGTGTCCAGCGACTGCATAAAGAAGCCGAAAGCCACAATCCACAATTGCCAGCGGGTGCTGTCGGGAAGATCTGTCATTTACTCGGTTACCGTTTGTTTAGGTTTACGCGAAAAACGCAGCCGCAGACGGTCGAAGAAGAGATACACCACTGGCGTGGTATACAGCGTCAGGAGCTGGCTCATTACCAGACCGCCGACAATGGTGATCCCCAGGGGTTGCCGCAGCTCCGAGCCGTCACCGCCCGACAATACCAACGGCAGCGCACCAAACAGCGCCGCCAGGGTAGTCATCATAATCGGGCGAAAACGCAGCAGACAGGCCTGGAAAATAGCTTCCTGCGGCGTCAGGTTACCGTGCCGTTGGGCTTCGAGCGCAAAATCGACCATCATAATGGCGTTTTTCTTCACGATGCCGATTAATAGCATGATCCCTATCAGGGCGATTAGGCTGAACGGGGAATTGAATAGCTCCAGCGCCAGCAGCGCCCCAACGCCCGCCGAGGGCAGGGTGGAGAGAATCGTCAGTGGATGCACGTAACTCTCGTAAAGGATACCCAGCACGATATACACCGTGGCGATGGCTGCGATAATCAGGATCACCTGCGAGTTCATCGTCTCCTGGAACACCTGCGCTGTTCCGGCAAAACTGCCGCGCACCGTCGAAGGCACACCTAGCTGGGTCATTGCGCGGTCGATCGCCGCACTGGCGTCCGAGAGCGATTTTCCGGTCGGTAAGTTGAACGAGATGGTCGAGGCCGCCGATAATCCCTGATGATTCACCGACAGCGGGGCATTCGCCGGTTGCCATTTAGCGAAATATGACAGAGGGATCGCTTTTCCTTCGTTATTAATGACAAACATTTTTTCCAGTGCACTGATGTCCTGGGTATAGCGCGGATCCACTTCCATCACCACTTTATACTGGTTCATGGGCTGGTAAATGGTCGAGATTTGCCGCTGACCGAAGGCGTTATTTAACAGACTGTTGGCGGCCTGCACGTCGATTCCCAGTCGTGCCATAGTGTCGCGGTCGTAAACCAGATTCATCTCCGCGCCGTTATCCTGCTGGTCGGAATTCACGTCCGCCAGTTCCGGTAACGTTGCCAGTTTTTTGCGGATTTTCGGCTCCCATTCGCGCAGCGCCGCCAGGTCGTCGGAGAGCAACGTATACTGGTAACTGGCGTTCGACTGACGTCCGCCAACGCGAATATCCTGCACAGCCATCAGGAACAGATTCGCCCCCGGTTCTTTCGCCAGCTTCACCCGCAAACGGTCGATAATTTGCTGCGCCGTTTCGCTGCGTTCGTCGCGTGGCTTGAGGGTGATAAACATCATCCCGCTGTTCACTCGCGAACCGCCGGTAAAGCCGGTGACATTATCC
This sequence comes from Escherichia sp. GZ89, assembly GCF_019366485.1. Taxonomy (NCBI): domain Bacteria; kingdom Pseudomonadati; phylum Pseudomonadota; class Gammaproteobacteria; order Enterobacterales; family Enterobacteriaceae; genus Escherichia; species Escherichia sp. GZ89. The sequence continues at coordinate 217,636 of NZ_JAEOHX010000009.1, forward strand.
ACCGCCGGATCGTCACGGATAATTTTCATGAAATCCTGCAACTTACCGCGCATCGCCTGAAACGAAATACTCTGATCCGCCTGTATCCCGCCCATCAACACGCCGGTGTCCTGCTCCGGGAAGAAGGTTTTCGGGATCGAGATATACAGCCAGATATTCAGCGCAATGGTGCCAAGCAGCACCACGCCCACCAGACGGGTATGATTGAGCACCCATTTTAGCGACTTGCCGTAGCCTTGTTGCAGGGCTACCAACATGCGACCAAAGCCACGCAGTCGCTTTTGCTCGCGCGGCTTGCTGGCTTTCAGCATCCAGCCGCACATCATTGGCGTTAGCGTCAGGGAAACCAGCAACGAAATACCAATGGCGACAGAAAGCGTCACGGCAAACTCGCGTAACAGGCGGCCCGGTAATCCGCCCATCAACAGCAGCGGCAGGAACACCGCCACCAGTGACAGACTCATCGACAGCACCGTAAAACCGACTTCGCGAGTACCTTGCAGTGCGGCTTGCAACGGTTTCATCCCCGCTTCCAGATGACGGGCAATGTTTTCCAGCACCACGATGGCATCATCCACCACAAAGCCAGTGGCGATGGTCAGCGCCATTAACGAAAGATTATTGAGACTGAAACCACACAGATACATCGCGGCAAACGTACCAATCAGCGAAACCGGCACCGCAACGGCGGGAATAATAGTGGCGCGACCCGAGCGCAGGAATAAAAACACCACCAGAATTACCAGCGCCACCGAGATAATCAGCGTTTGCTCGACTTCTTCCAGTGAGGCGCGAATGGTGGGGGAGCGATCCTGGGCAATTTGCAGATCAATCGCCGCCGGAATGGTCTCCTGCAACTCCGGTAATTTTGCCCGGATGCTGTCTACCGTCTGGATAATATTGGCTTCCGGCAGCTTGCGGATCATCAGCAAAATAGCCGGTTTGGCGTTGGTCATCCCGGCGTTGCGCACATCCTGCACCGAATCGGTCACCGTCGCCACATCGCCCAGACGAACCGCGCCGCCGTTGTTGTAATGAATAATCAGCGGCTGATATTCAGCGGCGGTTTTCAGTTCATCGTTAGTCTGGATCTGCCAGCGGTGAGTGCCATCTTCCAGCGCCCCCTGCGGTTTACGCACGTTGGCATTGCTGATGGCAGTGCGCACATCGTCCAGCGAGACGCCCTGATTAAACAGCGCCTGCGGGTTCAGCCCAACGCGCACGGCGGGCAACGAGCTGCCGCCGACATCGACATCACCGACACCGTCGATTTGCGAAATTGTCGGAGCCAGTTGCGTCGAGGCGAAATCGTACAGTTCACCCTGCGAATAAGTATCGGATGTCAGCGTCAGGATCATAATTGGCGCATCCGAAGGATTCGCTTTGCGATAGGTCGGACGGCTTGGCATTCCGCTGGGCAGCAAACTTTGCGCGGCGTTGATCGCCGCCTGCACATCGCGCGCCGCGCCGTTGATATCCCGGTCAAAATCAAACTGCAAAATAATACGCGTGCTGCCAAGCGAACTGCTGGAGGTCATTTCACTGACCCCGGCGATGCGCCCAAGTGAGCGCTCCAGCGGCGTGGCGACGGAAGACGCCATTGTCTCCGGCGATGCACCGGGCAGCGAGGCGCTGACCATGATCACCGGAAAATCGACCTGCGGCAGCGGGGCGACCGGCAGCATACGGAAGCCCAGTATGCCGCACAGGGTAATGGCAACCGACAGTAAAATCGTCGCCACCGGGCGGTAAATGAAGAGGGCAAAAAACTTCACTTACGCCTCCTCTTCATGACGGGCAAAGCGACTTTTGGTCCACAATGCCAGGCGGTCGAACAGCAAATAAATCACCGGCGTGGTGAACAGCGTCAGCACCTGGCTAACAACCAGACCGCCGACCATGCCGATGCCTAACGGACGACGCAGTTCCGCGCCGACTCCGGTGCTCAACATCAGCGGCAGCGCGCCAAGCAGTGCCGCCAGAGTAGTCATCAGGATCGGACGAAAACGCAACAGACAAGCCTGGTAGATGGCATCGCGCGGCGACATGCCTTGCTCGCGCTCGGCTGCCAGCGCGAAGTCGATCATCATGATGGCGTTCTTCTTCACGATACCGATTAGCAAAATAATGCCGATAATCGCAATCACATCCAGTTCGCTACCGGCAATCATTAACGCCAACAGTGCGCCGACCCCTGCGGTGGGTAGCGTCGAGAGAATGGTGATCGGGTGAATAAAGCTCTCGTACAGAATGCCGAGCACGATATACATCGCCACCACCGCCGCGACAATCAGCCAGACAGTGCTGCCCAGCGCCGACTGGAAGGCGAGGGTGCTGCCCTGGAATTGCGTGGTGATATCCACCGGCAGATTCAGCGTCTTTTCGGTGTCCATAATCGCCTGCACCGCATCACCGAGAGAATAGTTATCCGGCACGTTAAAGGAGATGGTCGTTACCGGGAACTGATCCAGATGGTTGATGGAAAGCGGCGCAAAACGCTGTTCAACTTTGGCAATTGAGCTTAACGGCACCACGCCGCCGTCGCTGCTGGTCAGGCGAATGGTATCCAGCGCCGCAAGCCCTGGGGTATTTTCGGTATTGTGCTCCAGCACCACGCGATACTGGTTAGCCTGAGTATAAATGGTGGAAATCAATCGCTGACCAAACGCGTTGTACAGGGCGTTATCGACGTCCGCCATGCTGATCCCCAGACGGCTGGCGCTGTCGCGATCAACGTTGACATACGCCACCAGCCCTTGGTCCTGCCAGTCGCTGGAGACATCAGAAAGCTGTGGCAGTTGCTGGAGTTTTTCCACGAGTTGCGGCACCCAGGTGCTGAGCGCATCCAGCGATGTGGCCTGCAAGGTAAACTGGTACTGGGTGCGGCTGACCTGAGTATCAATCGTCAGGTCCTGCGTTGGTTGCAGGAAGAGATCGACGCCCGGCACTTTATCTACTGCCGTTTGCAAACGGGCGATGACTTTTTGCACCCGATCATCACGTTCATCCAACGGTTTGAGGTTGATCTGTAAACGCGCACTGTTCAGCGACGGGTTAGTGCCATCAACGCCAACAAATGAGGTCAGGCTTTGCACTGCCGGATCCTGCAAAATCACATCCGCGACCTGGCGTTGCCGCTGGGCCATATTGGCAAAGGAGCTGGATTGCGGTGCTTGCAAAGTGCCCTGAATAATGCCGTTGTCCTGTACCGGGAAGAAACCTTTCGGAATGAACACCCACAGCAATACGCTAAGCAGCAGCGTGCTGAGCGCCACGCTTAAAGTCAGCCACGGATGATTCAGCACTTTCGCCAGTCCGCGACCATAGGCGGCGATTATCCTGTCGAACATTTTTTCCGAGGCACGGGAGAGGCGGTTCTGTTTACGCAGCGACTCCTGGCTGAGCATCCGCGCGCACATCATCGGTGTCAGGGTCAGAGACACCACGGCTGAGATCAAAATCGCGACGGCCAGAGTAATAGCAAATTCGCGGAACAGTCGCCCGACGATATCGCCCATAAACAGCAGTGGGATCAACACCGCAATCAGTGAGAAGGTCAGCGAGATAATGGTAAAGCCGATTTCACCCGCGCCCTTGAGCGCCGCCGCCAACGGTTTTTCGCCTTTTTCGATATAGCGGGAAATATTTTCGATCACCACGATGGCGTCATCGACCACAAATCCTGTGGCGATGGTTAACGCCATCAGCGTCAGGTTATTGATTGAAAAATCGAGAAACACCATAACCGCAAAGGTGCCAATTAACGACAGCGGCACGGCGACGCCAGGAATGATAGTCGCCGGAATATTGCGCAAAAACAGGTAGATAATCATGACTACCAGCGCGATAGCCATCATCAATTCAAACTGGGTATCGTTGACCGATGCGCGGATATTGGTGGTACGGTCAGAAAGTACCGTCACCTTCACCGATTTCGGCAGACTCTCGGTGAGCTGTGGCAGCATCTGCCGAATGCTGTCGGCGGTAGAGATAATGTTAGCACCGGGCTGGCGCTGAACATTCATCACAATGGCCTGTTCTTTATTCGCCCACGCGCCGAGCCAGCTGTTTTCTGCGCCTTGTTCAACGGTTGCGACATCACCAAGGCGAATCGGCGCGCCGTTCTGGTAGGCGATAATCAACTGGCGATATTCATCCGCAGATTGCATCTGGTCGTTCGCGGAAAGCGTGACCGCGCGGGAAGGGCCGTCGAGGCTACCTTTAGCCGAGTTAACGTTAGCGCCGGTAATGGCGGTGCGCACGGTTTCGCTGGTCAGGCCGAGGGCGGCAACTGCCTGGGCGTTAAGTTTGACGCGAACAGCCGGACGCTGACCGCCGGAAAGCGTCACCAGCCCGACGCCGGAAATCTGCGAGATCTTCTGCGCGACGCGGGTTTCCACCATATCTTCCACTTGCGTCATCGGCATGGCGGTTGAGGTAACAGCGAGCGTCATGATCGGCGGATCTGCCGGGTTCACTTTGCTGTAAACCGGTGGGTTAGGCAGATCGCTCGGCAACAGGTTAGTGGCGGCATTAATCGCGGCCTGCACTTCCTGCTCAGCGACATCCAGCGGTAATGTTAGCTGGAATTGCAAGGTGATAACTGACGCGCCGCCGGAACTTTGCGACGACATCTGTTTCAGGCCGGACATCTGCCCGAACTGGCGTTCGAGCGGTGCGGTAACGGCAGAGGTCATGACATCCGGGCTGGCACCTGGGTAGAGGGTGACCACCTGAATGGTCGGATAGTCCACTTCCGGCAGCGCCGAAACGGGCAGGGCGCGATAACCGATAATCCCGGCGAGTAATATCGCCACCATCAGCAGCGTAGTGGCGACAGGACGCATAATAAACAGGCGCGACGGGCCGCCTGTGCTGCTCGGAGGTAAAACCTGCATCAGGAGCGCGCTCCTTTTTTCGCGTATTCGCGGCTGGTGGCTTTCTCTTCCGGTGCGGTGGCGCTCTGAGCTTCTACCACTTCCACTTTCGCTCCTTCAGTCAGGCGATCAATGCCGTCCGTCACTACGCGATCGCCCGCGGAAATCCCCGCGCGGATCACCACTTTCTGACTGTCCTGAATGCCCGGCGTCACCAGATGTTTGCTGACTTTGTTTTCGCTATTCAGTACCCAGACAAAATGGCCTTCGTTGCCCATTTGCAGGGCGGCGGTAGGGATCACCACGGCGTTTTGTTCGGTGTCGACTAACATACGGGCGTTAACAAACTGATTAGGGAAAAGCGCATCATCCTGATTATTAAAGCGCGCTTTCACTTTAATCGTACCGGTCGTGGCATCGATTTGGTTATCGAGACTTAACAGCGTACCTTCACTTAACTTCTTCGAGTTGGTGCGATCCCAGGCTTCAACCACCAACGGTTTTCCGGCTTTTTGTGCCTGGATGACAGTAGCAATATCACTTTCCGGCAGGGTAAAGAGCAAATCGATAGGATGCGTCTGGGTGATCACCACAATTCCGGTGGTATCACCACTGGATATTTGGTTGCCAACATCAACCTGCTTCAGGCCAACACGACCATCGACTGGCGCAGTAATCCGGCTCCAGTCGAGTTGCAGTTGTGCGCTGGCGACGCTCGCTTCATCGGCTTTAATGGTGCCTTCGGTTTCACTGACCAGCGCCTGTTGGGCATCCAGTTCCTGACGAGATACGAGATTGGTTTTTGCCAGTTGTTGATAACGCGCCAGGTCACGGCGGGCGTTGGCAAGCGTGGCTTTATCTTTTGCCAGTTGGCCTTGGGCTTGTGCTAATGCAACTTTAAACTGGCTGGGGTCAATTTCTGCCAGTAAATCGCCTGCTTTGACCTGCTGGCCTTCCTGGAAATGTAATGCCATCAGTTGACCATCTACGCGACTGCGCACCGTAACGGTGTTAGCAGCGGTAATCGTGCCAAGCCCGGTAAGGTAGCGCGGAACCGCCTGCTCCACGGCAGTTGCTGCCTGAACCGGGGCCAATGGGCCGGAACGCATACCACGGCGGCCACCGGCTGGCGACTGCTGTGCTTGCTTCGTCGCACCTGGCGCTGCGCTCTGGGAGTCATTGCGGCCTTTCCAGAACCAGAAAGCGGCGATGGCGGCGATAACCACCACGATTACGATTACCCAACGGGATTTATAACTGCCTTTCATCGTTAAGAGTTTCTCTTCCTGAAACGTTTCGCGGAATGATACTAGTGTAGCCAGCCAATAAGGGAGAAAAATGGAGGAATTATGAAACACTGTCGGGAATCGTCTGAATGACGGGCACATTTGCGAGCACGCATCCAGTAATAACACAGGAAACTATTTTATCTACGCGTTAGCGATAGACTGCATTCAGGGCGAAAGGAGGTAAGCCAAAGATTTCAGCGGGACGCTGAAACGGGAAAGCCCCTCCCGAGGAAGGGGCCTTAAATAAGGTAAGTTGCATATTTAAAATTTCTTTAACTATCAATAAATTAACATGAACAGGTCATTATTAGTCAAAATAAAATCATTTGTCGATTTCAATTTTGTCCCATTCCCGTCCACGGCTGTCCCTATACCGCGCCGCCATTGAATCTGATTTATGCCCGAGAAGACGTTGAGCAAACTTATCGCCAATCTGGTTCCGGTATAGCCTCGCCGACAGGCTACGCAGTTCATGGAATGTTGGCGGGTCTCCATCAAATGAGAGTCCAGATGCATTTCTCGCCTTTGTAAAATACTTCGATACTGTTTTCGGGGAAAGTGGTTCGTGATGCGTTGATGCAATTATTGTTTCACTGCCGCTGGCCTTCCTGCATTTCTGTAGTGTATCAGCCAATGAGATATTGAGCGCGTCAATCCTTAGCGTCAGCGGAATGGCGAGCTTAGCCCCTGTTTTACCCTGTTCAATGTGAAGATGGTTGTCGTTTATGTCTGACCATTTCATTCTGCACAAATCGCCGACTCTCTGCCCTGTAACGACAGCCAAATCCATCGCCAGTCTTAGCCAGATTGGGAGAGGTTCGGCTGCATGGTAAATCTCGACATACTCATTAGCTGTCAGCCTTGAGCGCCTTACTTCTGACTTTGCTGTGCGGGTTGCTGTTACCGGATTCGTTGCTACATGCCCCTCGGCCATTGCCTCACGAAAAACGTCAACAAGGGTTGACCTGATTAATTTTGCGGAAGCCGCTTTACCTTCTGCTACGTAGGTGTTTAGCATTGCTGCCACCTCTTTCGTTGATATGTCAGCGAGCGGTTTGTCCGGCAATTTTCTTCGGATTGCCCTGATTTTGCTGGCGTAGTCGAGTAGAGTTTTCGGCCTGATACCCCTCTCGCTGAGGATTGTTTCATATCGGTCAAGCCACGCATGAAGAGTGACTACGTCAGCGCCTTTAATTCTGTCTATCAGTGACTCACGCCTGTTCTCGGATAGCAACTCAATATTGGCCTGAATAGCCTCTGAAACTGCTATCCTTCTGTCTCTGCCTAATCCGAACTCTTTACCCGTCCTTGGGTCCCTGTAGCAGTAATATCCATTGTTTCTTATATAAAGGTTAGGGGGTAAATCCCGGCGCTCATGACTTCGCCTTCTTCCCATTTCTGATCCTCTTCAAAAGGCTACCTGTTACTGGTCGATTTAAGTCAACCTTTACCGCTGATTCGTGGAACAGATACTCTCTTCCATCCTTAACCGGAGGAGGGAATATCCTGCATTCGCGCACCCATCGACGAACTGTTTCAAGGCTTCTTGGGCGTCGCTGGCGTGCGTTCCACTCCTGAAGTGTCAAGTACATCGCAAAGTCTCCGCAATTACACGCAAGAAAAAACCGCCATCAGGCGGCTTGGTGTTCTTTCAGTTCTTCAATTCGAATATTGGTTATGTCTGCATGTGCTATCTGCGCCCATATTATCCAGTGGTCATAGCAGTCGTTGATGTTCTCTGCTTCGATAACCCTGTTGAATGGCTCTCCATTCCATTCTCCTGTGACTCGGAAGTGCATTTATCATCTCCATAAAACAAAACTCGCCGTAGCGAGTTCAGATATAATTTCCACCAAAGGCAGTAGTTGCTGATGCTAAGAATTATTCAATATCTATTCCTGTAATATCTTTTATCTTTTTCCGTGCAAAGCCTTTTGCTAGTGATTTTGAAACACTCATAAGTGTACTAATTCCCTCATCCTTAAAGTTTGTTTTTATAGCTTGCCAGACATCCTTTTGACGTAAGTCAGCAATAAAATCATGCCCCCTTGCTGTCAACCTCAGTGGTACTTCGATCCAACTATATCCAACACCTTCCCCTAACGCTTTGGACATTATATGACCGAACCCAGGTTTTCCATCAACCCTGACTATTAATTCGTAGTCACATAATAATCGCATATGGAAAATAAAATCTTGGTCATATCTATTAAAGCCATTATCCTCTAGTTCACTAAGCATCGTGTCAGGGCCATGAGTTTTTTCGAATGCGATAAGTAGATCTTTTAGATATTGCTGGTCTAATTTCATTGCCGCCTCCGTGACATGTCACAGAGATTTATATCATTAATTTTGTTTCGTGCCAGCCTTTGGTCACCCAGCATTGTGAGTCACCATTACACTGGCATGAATTAACAGGAACTCTCTCGCCGCACTTACCGCAACGTTTTCTGCTGATCGATTTTATACGCCAGCGCACACGTGCATCATCCTGGCGGCTCAGTAACGCGATGTACTCACCAAACTCGTAAGGCGCATGCCTGAAGCGACGCGTGGCACAGTTACGCTCCAGCATTTCAATTTCCTGAGCATCAAGTACAAGCTCCAGCTTACGCATACCGGATGATGCTTGCTTGGCTCTCTGATCGGCTTTGCGCTCTGTTGCTGATTTAGCCATTCTGCTTTTCCTGCATCAGGAGAAAGACAATCATGGCGGCGCGGATACTTCCGGTATCTTTTTACGCGATATTCCCTTCAATGGCACATACAAGAAGAGAGTCATCAACAGGAGTGAGGAATCGACAACCAGCAACGCTTAATTATCTAAAGTGTCGTATTTGCTTCATAAAATATGGCGAATAACACAAAGCCCGCAGCAGCTCATTGTGCGGGCTTTTCTTATACCTACTTCCTAGAGATAATTCTATGGAGGCATTAAATCAATACTGTCATTGGTAATATCATATTATCTAAAAGTCTTTCCACTTTTAACATCTAGGTATATTCTGTTCGACAACGTCATTCCTCCACAATATGTGAAATAGATGTTTTCACCCTTATTGCTTGATGCCATCCACCCTCCGATTTCCTTAAAATCGCTTTCTGTGCAGACCCCTTCATTTATTAACTTCCTAGCTGCCGAAGAAAACTCTTTTTTGTATATACGGTAGTCATCAGATCCTTTGATTAAAGTATCATCTCCGCTCGCATTTTCAGTAGGATCTGATGGCCTTTCACTGCTAAGATCACTAAGTTTAACCCATTCTGAAAACTTGCCATTAACGATTCCGTTTTTTCTTGTGCAGGATTTATTACCTTCTTTAATATATTCGCTTTCCCCTCCCACACATGAGGCTGAATATGGCTCAGTTATACGAACCCATTCACCTTTTTTTTCTAGAAAATCTACGCCTTCCCTGAAAAATAGTTTCCCAGCCACTCCACATTTACTTGAAGGGCAGGTATGTCTTTCCGTTCGATCAACAACAACCCAAAGTCTTGATTCATTTTTTGCCATTGCCGATGGTATTTGAGATGAGACAATTAACGTAAGCCCTAAAATTAGTATTGATTTTTTCATTGTAATTTCCTTTTACTTTTTACAAAGCGTTTAATGATGGCTGATTATCTTTAAGCGTAGTAACAGCCTTGTGCGAAACATGTTACCAAATCGCCATTTCAGTGTATCCGCAGTTAGGCTGCCACTTCAAGGATTCCTAATTACATGGTACGTAAGCGTAAAATCCCGTTGGTTGTCGGGTAATAACTCTGATCAAATCTCCCTTGTCTTTTGCTCTTACGTATGCAGCTCTTGTGTATTCAACCCAGGCCTCCAGTTCAGCAATACGCTTACTTCCATCCGAGATAACACCTTCTACTCACGCTGCTCGTTGAGTTTTGATTTTTGCTGTCTCCAGCTCAACACGCAGTTTCCCCTCCGTTAGCGCAATATCCTCGTTCTCCTGGTCGCGGCGTTTGATGTACTGCTGGTTTCTTTCCCGTTCATCCAGCAGTGTCAGCACAATCGATGGTGTTACCAGCTCATGGAAAAGGTCCGCGTCAAATCCCCAGTTGTCATGCATTGCTTGCTCTGCCGCTTCACGCAGTGCCTGAGAGTGAATTACGCTCACTTCGAACCTCTCTGTTTACTGATAAGCTCCAGATCCTCCTGGCAACTTGCACAAGTCCGACAACCCTGAACAGCCAGGCGTCTTCGCTCATCTATCGGATCGCCACACTCACAACAATGAGTGGCAGATATAGCCCGGTGGTTCAGGCGGCGCATTTTTATTGCTGTGTTGCGCTGTAATTCTTCAATTTCTGATGCTGAATCAATGATGTCTGCCATCTTTCATTAATCCCTGAATTGTTGGTTAATACGCTTGAGGGTGAATGCGAATAATAAAAAAGGAGCCTGTAGCTCCATGATGATTTTGTTTTTCATGTTCACCGTTCCTTAAAGACGCCGTACAGCATGCTGATATGAGACAATGTTGATTCATTAAGTTGATTCCAGACTTCCTTTGGTAAAAGCTTGTATCAGTCTGTTTGCTGCTGCTTTCTGCGCTGCCACATTGGCAATAACAGATAGTTTTTCCTGGCTGGCTTTCGTGCAGATCCCCGCCCAGTTATCCATCAGAAAAAAATCCTCTCTTTCTGCAGAGCTGGTAGTTGCACATAGTTTTTCGATCATAGAAGTTATTTCTGCGATGGAATGATTAACCATCATCTGTTGAACCGCAAAACCGAAAGCGTTAATCATTACTCCATGGAACTGAATATAATCGCGCTTGTACGTAGCGTGGTGTACACCATGTCGGATTGAGTCAATCTGAGTTAGTGTAATCCATGCCTCCCAGACAGATTCTATATATCCCATTTCAAGTTGTTGATTGCCGTTCCTAGCGAACTTTGACGTTGCATCAGTGAGTGCCTTGAAACTCACCCACATATTACTTTTTAATGGCACTACGTTGTGTTCAAAATCGGTTATATCGGCAAATACAGTATGTTGGGTCAGGAAGGATATCATTCCCTGAGCAATATCATCCCGGCCGTTATACGCCATATTGATGGTCGCTGATGGCTTAGAAACGTTGTTATTTATGTCCGAAAAGAACTGCTGCCGGGTTTTTAGCGGCAGATTCATTGTAAGCATCATGGGAACCATGAGTGTTGATGGGGAACTTCGGCAAAATATCTCAATGCCAGCTGCACGATGTTGACCATCAAAAAGTTTTATTTCGGCGTCGAGGGGAATTCTGGCTATACCAACATTTGTGTTGCCAAACGGTACAAATTCTATATTCGAATCACAGTTACCTACGAGAGGGGGAATGATAAAAGGCTCATTTCTTGAGTCTGCGTTAGTGAGATAATTTAAAAATTTTCGTACTCGATTTGGATTAATTTCTCGCTGAGAGCGTTCCAGTGTATGGCCGTAATTATCTGAAGCGAGGAAACGAGCCAGCGATCTTCCTGGTATGGTAAGGAAGAGTGTAACAGTACCACCCTGTACACCTTGCGATGCCGGAAATTCGAATGAATGATTACCAACCTGACTCATATATCCTCCTGTTTATTATTTATCTTCTCAGCCAGCCGCTGTGCTTTCAGGGGATTTCGGGTAACAGAAAGGCCGGGAAATACCAAGCCTCGCTTTGTAACGGAGTAGACGAAAGTGATCGTGCCTACCCGGATATTATCGTGAGTATGCTTCATCGCCATTGCTCCCCAAATACAAAACCAATTTCAGCCAGTGCCTCGTCCATTTTTTCGATGAACTCCGGCACCATCTCGTCAAAACTCGCCATGTACTTTTCATCCCGCTCAACCACGACATAATGCAGGCCTTCACGCTTCATACGCGGGTCATAGTTGGCAAAGTACCAGGCATCTTTTCGCGTCACCCACATGCTGTACTGCACCTGGGCCATGTAAGCCGACTTTATGGCCTCGAAACCACCGAGCCGGAACTTCATGAAATCCCGGGAGGTAAACGGGCATTTCAGCTCAAGGCCATTGCCGTCACTGCATAAACCATCGGGAGAGCAGGCGGTGCGCATACTTTCGTCGCGATAGATGATCGGGGATTCAGTAACATTCACGCCGGAAGTAAACTCAAACAGGGCTCTGGCGTCGTTCTCGTACTGTTTTCCCCAGGCCAGCGCCTTAGCATTAACTTCCGGAGCCACACCGGTGCAAACCTCAGCCAGCAGGGTGTGGAAGTAGGACATTTTCATGTCAGGCCACTTCTTTCCTGAGCGGGGCTTTGCTATCACGTTGTGAACTTCTGAAGCGGTGATGACGCCGAGCCGTAATTTGTGCCATGCATCATCCCCCTGTTCGACAGCTCTCACGTCGATCCCGGTACGCTGCAGGATAATGTCCGGTGTCATGCTGCCACCTTCTGCTCAGTGGCTTTCTGTTTCAGGAATCCAAGAGCTTTCACTGCTTCGGCCTGTGTCAGTTCTGACGATGCGCGAATGTCGCGGCGAAATATCTGGGAACAGAGCGGCAATAAGTCGTCATCCCATGTTTTATCCAGGGCGATCAGCAGAGTGTTAATCTCCTGCATGGTTTCATCGTTAACCGGAGTGATGTCGCGTTCCGGCTGACGTTCTGCAGTGTATGCGGTATTTTCGACAATGCGCTCGGCTTCATCCTTGTCATAGATACCAGCAAATCCGAAGGCCAGACGGGCACACTGAATCATGGCTTTATGACGTAACATCCGTTTGGGATGCGACTGCCACGGTCCGGTGATTTCTCTGCCTTCGCGGGTTTTGAATGGTTCGCGGCGGCATTCATCCATCCACTCGGTAACGCAGATCGGATGATTGCGGTCCTTGCGGTAAATCCGGCATGTACAGGATTCATTGTCCTGCTCAAAGTCCATGCCATCAAACTGCTGGTTTTCATTGATGATGCGGGACCAGCCATCAACGCCCACCACCGGAACAATGCCGTTCTGCTTATCAGGGAAGGCGTAAATTTCTTTCGTCCACGGATTAAGGCCGTACTGGTTGGCGACGATCAGCAATGCGATGAACTGCGCATCGCTGGCATCACCTTTAAATGCCGTCTGGCGAAGAGTGGTGATCAGTTCCTGTGGGTCGACAGAATCCATGCCGACACGTTCAGCCAGCTTCCCAGCCAGCGTTGCGAGTGCTGTACTCATCCGTTTTATACCTCTGAATCAATATCAACCTGATGGTGAGCAATGGTTTCAACCATGTACCGGATGTGTTCTGCCATACGCTCCTGAAACTCAACATCGTCATCAAACGCACGGGTAATGGCTTTTTTGCTGGCCCCGTGGCGTTGCAAATGATCGATGCATAGCGATTCAAACAGGTGCTGGGGCAGGCCTTTTTCCATGTCGTCTGCCAGTTCTGCCTCTTTCTCTTCACGGGCGATCTGCTGGTAGTGACGCGCCCAGCTCTGAGCCTCAAGACGATCCTGAATGTAATAAGCGTTCATGGCTGAACTCCTGAAATAGCTGTGAAAATATCGCCCGCGAAATGCCAGGCTGATTAGGAAAACAGGAAAGGGGGTTAGTGAATGCTTTTGCTTGATCTCAGTTTCAGCATTAATATCCATTTTTTATAAGCGTCGACGGCTTCACGAAACATCTTTTCATCGCCAATAAAAGTGGCGATAGTGAATTTAGTCTGGATAGCCATAAGTGTTTGATCCATTCTTTGGGACTCCTGGCTGATTAAGTATGTCGATAAGGCGTTTCCATCCGTCACGTAATTTACGGGTGATTCGTTCAAGTAAAGATTCGGAAGGGCAGCCAGCAACAGGCCACCCTGCAATGGCATATTGCATGGTGTGCTCCTTATTTATACATAACGAAAAACGCCTCGAGTGAAGCGTTATTGGTATGCGGTAAAACCGCACTCAGGCGGCCTTGATAGTCATATCATCTGAATCAAATATTCCTGATGTATCGATATCGGTAATTCTTATTCCTTCACTACCATCCATTGGAGGCCATCCTTCCTGACCATTTCCATCATCCCAGTCGAACTCACAAACAACACCATATGCATTTAAGTCTTTCGAAATTGCTATAAGCAGAGCATGTTGCGCCAGCATGATTAATACAGCATTTAATAAAGAGCCGTGTTTATTTAGTCGGTATTCAGAGTCTGACCAGAAATTATTAATCTGGTGAAGTTTTTCCTCTGTCATTACGTCATGGTCGATTTCAATTTCTATTGATGCTTTCCAGTCGTAATCAATGATGTATTTTCTGATGTTTGACATCTGTTCATATCCTCACAGATAAAAAATCGCCCTCACATTAGAGGGCAAAGAAGATTTCCAATAATCAGAACAAGTCGGCTCCTGTTTAGTTACGAGCGACATTGCTCCGTGTATTCACTCGTTGGAATGAATACACAGTGCAGTGTTTATTCTGTTATTTATGCCAAAAATAAAGGCCACTATCAGGCAGCTTTGTTGTTCTGTTTACCAAGTTCTCTGGCAATCATTGCCGTCGTTCGTATTGCCCATTTATCGACATATTTCCCATCTTCCATTACAGGAAACATTTCTTCAGGCTTAACCATGCATTCCGATTGCAGCTTGCATCCATTGCATCGCTTGAATTGTCCACACCATTGATTCTTATCAATAGTCGTAGTCATACGGATAGTCCTGGTACTGTTCCATTACATCCTGCGGATGCTCTTCGAACTCTTCAAATTCTTCTTCCATATATCACCTTAAATAGTGGATTGCGGTAGTAAAGATTGTGCCTGTCTTTTAACCACATCAGGCTCGGTGGTTCTCGTGTACCCCTACAGCGAGAAATCGGATAAACTATTACAACCCCTACAGTTTGATGAGTATAGAAATGGATCCACTCGTTATTCTCGGACGAGTGTTCAGTAATGAACCTCTGGAGAGAACCATGTATATGATCGTTATCTGGGTTGGACTTCTGCTTTTAAGCCCAGATAACTGGCCTGAATATGTTAATGAGAGAATCGGTATTCCTCATGTGTGGCATGTTTTCGTCTTTGCTCTTGCATTTTCGCTAGCAATTAATGTGCATCGATTATCAGCTATTGCCAGCGCCAGATATAAGCGATTTAAGCTAAGAAAACGCATTAAGATGCAAAACGATAAAGTGCGATCGGTAATTCAAAACCTTACAGAAGAGCAATCTATGGTTTTGTGCGCAGCCCTTAATGAAGGCAGGAAGTATGTGGTTACATCAAAACAATTCCCATACATTAGTGAGTTGATTGAGCTTGGTGTGTTGAACAAAACTTTTTCCCGATGGAACGGGAAGCATATATTATTCCCTATTGAGGATATTTACTGGACTGAATTAGTTGCCAGCTATGATCCATATAATATTGAGATAAAGCCAAGGCCAATATCTAAGTAACTAGGTAAGAGGAATCGATTTTCCCTTAATTTTCTGGCGTCCACTGCATGTTATGCCCTGATGAATCCCCTAATGATTTTGGTAAAAATCATTAAGTTAAGGTGGATACACATCTTGTCATATGATCAAATGGT